>JABMOQ010000122.1 GCA_013204045.1 Rhodospirillaceae bacterium
ACAATGGATTCTTCCACAACGCCGACACGGTGCCGAAGGTAGCGAACGACAAAAGAGTAACGGCGGCCCCAAGGCCTATGGAACGGATCGTCAAATGGTGCATACTGGTAAACATCAGCTATCTTCCCGCAATATCCAGCCGCCGCCAAGCACCCGCTCGCCGTCATACATCACGCACGCCTGACCGGGGGCGACGGCGGCCTGGGGGCTGTCCAGGACAACCTGGGCCCGGTCCCCACCCAGCGGCGCGACGGTGGCGGTGGCGCTCGGGGTGGTCGAGCGCAGCTTGACGCGGACCTTAATGTCCCCGGTGGGCCTTCCGGCCAGCCAGTTAACATCGCCGATGACCAACCGGTCCTTGAGCAGCGCCTGCTCCGGGCCGACGACGACGCGGGCGCTGTCCGGTTCCAGGCGGATAACGTAAAGCGGCTCCGGTGCGGAGATGCCGAGGCCGCGGCGCTGGCCGACGGTGAAATTGATGATGCCCGTATGACGGCCGAGCACGGCACCGTCCAGATCGACGATATCGCCGGCATCGAGGGCGCCGGGGCGTAGTTTCTCGACCACGTCCTTGTACGAGCCTTCGGGCACGAAACAGATGTCCTGGCTGTCCGGTTTGGCCGCCACCGGCAGGTTGAATTTATGGGCCAGCCTGCGGGTCGCGTCCTTGTCCATGCTGCCTAGGGGGAAATGTAAAAAATCGAGTTGGGCGGGTGTCATGGAAAACATGAAATAGCTTTGGTCGCGGGTATGATCGGCGCCTCTGTGTAATTCCGGACCGTGAGCTGCATCAACGCGGCGCACGTAATGGCCGGTGACCAGTGCCGCCGCACCCAGGTCGCGGGCCTTGCCCAGCAGGTCGACGAACTTGACCGTTTCATTGCAGCGCACGCAGGGCACCGGGGTTTCCCCCCTTAGGTAAGTGTCGGCGAAGTCATCCATCACCGATTGCCGAAAGCGGTCTTCGAAATCGAGCACGTAATGGGGAATACCGATGGCGTCGGCGACGTTGCGGGCATCGGTAATATCGCGCCCGGCGCAGCACGAACCGGGGCGGGTGACCGCGGCCCCGTGATCGTAAAGCTGCATGGTTACGCCGACCACGTCATAGCCCTGATCTTTAAGCAGCGCCGCGGTCACCGAACTGTCGACACCGCCCGACATGGCGACAACCACGCGGGTGTCGGCCGGGTTCTTTCCGGGGATCAGAAGGTCGGGAAGTGCCTCAATCGCGCTCATCGAGCCAGGCCATCTGGATGGCCTCGAGGATTTTTTCGTTTGATTTATCGGGATCATCGTCGAAGCCGGGCAAGTCCTTCACCCAACCCCACAGGTCGGTAAAGCGAAGATTGACCACATCGGCGTCCGGGTGGGCGTCTTCCAGCTCGATGGCGATGTCGTTAATATCGGTCCACTTGAAGGCCATGGGATGTCCCTAATCGACCATCATGTTGCGGGTCGATGACGGCAGGGTCACGGTCAGGCCGTCCAGTTCCGGTGTAATCTTGATCTGGCAGCCGAGCCGGGATGTGTGGGTCAGGCCGAAAGCAAGATCAAGCATGTCTTCTTCTTCTTCCGTCGCCTCGTCCAGTTTACCAAACCAGTCGTCGCTGACGATGACATGACAGGTCGAGCACGCCAACGCACCTTCGCAGGCACCTTCCAGGTCGATGTCATTCTTGTGGGCGATTTCCATCACCGACAATCCCTCCGGGGCATCGACTTCTTTGCGCGTACCGTCTGGGGTAACAAAGGTGATTTTTGGCATTTGGGTTACGTCTCCGGGAAATAAATAAACAAAAGCGGGCTTGGTTTAACCGTTTGAGGCTTCGCTATCAAGGGTCTCCACACGGGCGCCGCGCAAGGCCGCGCGAATGCCCCGGTCCATGCGTTTTTCGGCGAACGGCTTGGTGATGTTTTCAAGGGCCTCGGCGGCGCCCTCGATGGCATCGCGGTCATCGCCGGAAACCGCCGCCTGCAAGGCTTCCAGGGCGGCGTCAATGGCGTCGCGCTGAGCCCCGTCCAGAAGGTCGCCATCGACGTTCAGGGCCGATCTGACGGCATTCAGGTTGCGTCCCGCCTCGACCCTGCTTTCGGCCAACAGGCGGGCCGTCATGTCGTCCTTGGCGTTTTTCATGCTGTCGTAGAGCATGGCGGCCATTTCCTCTTCCGAAAGGCCATAGGACGGCTTGACCGCGACCTCGGCCTCGATAGCGGTGGAATCTTCGGTGGCGGTAACCGTCAGCAGGCCGTCCGCATCGACCGCGAAAGTCACCCGGATGCGTGCCGCCCCCGCCGTCAGCGGGGGGATGCCCCTTAATTCAAAACGCGCCAACGAACGGTTCTGGTCGACCATTTCACGTTCGCCCTGAACCACATGAATGGCCATGGCCGTCTGGCCGTCCTGATAGGTGGTGAATTCCTGGGCCTTGGCGACCGGGATCGGGGTATTGCGGGGAATAATTTTTTCGATCAGCCCGCCCATGGTTTCGATGCCGAGGCTGAGCGGCGTCACATCCAGCAGCAGGGTATCGGATCCAACGGTCAGCGCCTCGGCCTGCAAGGCGGCGCCGATGGCGACCACTTCGTCGGGATCAATGTCGGCCAGCGGGGCTTTTCCAAACAGGCTCTCGACCCCGCTTCGAACCAAAGGCACCCGGGTCGAGCCGCCGACCAGCACGACGCCTTTGATAGCCGACGTTTCAATAGCGGAATCGTCGATCACCGATTGGCAAATTTTCAGCGTGCGCTCGACCAGATCATTAATAAGTTTTTCAAAAGTCTGGCGATCGAGACGGTGGCGAGACTGCTTGCCACCAACATCAAGCACCCATTCGCCCGATGACTCGTGGCTCAGGCATTCCTTGGCCAGACGCGCCGTCATCAGCGCCATTTTAACTTCCGAACCGGTCAGCTTATTCTCGCCCAACTTCCCGGCCCGTTCATCGAGAAAATATTCGGCGATGGCATGATCAAAATCATCGCCGCCGAGGGCCGCGTCGCCGCCCGTGGCCAGCACCTGAAAAACGCCCTTTTCCATGCGTAAAATTGATATGTCGAAAGTGCCACCGCCGAGATCGTAAACCGCGTAAACGCCTTCGGCGTCCTTATCCAGGCCGTAGGCCAGGGCGGCCGCCGTCGGCTCGTTTACCAGACGCAGCACATCAAGCCCGGCAAGACGCGCCGCATCCTTGGTGGCGGTGCGGGCGGCATCGTCAAAATAGGCGGGAACGGTTATGACCGCGGCCTGGATGGTATGGCCGAGATGATCCTCGGCGCGTTCTTTCAGGGCCCTCAGGATGTCGGCGGAAATCTCGACCGGGGTCAGCCGGTGTCCGGCGACGTTAAGGCGGACCATGCCGGTTTCACCCTCTTCCGCCGGCGACACATCGAAGGGCAGCGTGCCGGCCAGGCTTTTGATATCCTCGACCCCGCGCCCCATCAGGCGCTTGATCGACCCGACGACGCTGTCGGGACGGTCGAGCAACAGGTTGCGGGCCATGCCGCCGACAATGGCCGAGCCGTCGGGGGCGTAGGCGACGACAGAAGGCACCAGGGCGGCGCCATTCTCGTCGCGCAGCACCTCAGGCTTGCCGTCGGTACTGATGGCGACGACCGAATTGGTGGTGCCGAGATCGATGCCTATGCTAAGGCCTGAGTCACCTTCGTGTGGGGTCGGGGTCGCGCCCGGTTCATGGATTTGCAGCAGGTTGGCCATTAATTCATCTTCGCTTTTTGGGCGCGAGCTTCCTCGGCCAGTTTTTGCAGGTATTTGAGCCGCGTCGTCAGGCGGCAGGCGCCTTCGATATCGTCGGCGGCGAACAGCTCCGACAACTGGCGGATACAGGTGGCGATGTCATCGGCGGCGCGCGCCGCAATAACTTCCACGTCGTGACGGGTTTCGGCTTCGGCCAGGGCTTCGCGCAGCTCGATGCTTTCCATCAGCAGCGTCTGGTCGTTGACCAGATTACAGCCTTCGGGAAATACGCCCATGCCCTTCAGGTGGACCAGATAGTCGGCCCTTTTCAGCGGCTCTTTCAGGGTTTCATAGGCATCGTTGATGGCCGTTGCCTGGGCCTGGCTGAGCACCTTTTCCTTTGGGGTGCGGGTGGCGAAGCGGTCTGGATGCA
Organism: Rhodospirillaceae bacterium; assembly: GCA_013204045.1. Classification (GTDB taxonomy): domain Bacteria; phylum Pseudomonadota; class Alphaproteobacteria; order Rhodospirillales; family JABHCV01; genus JABMOQ01. Next base: position 4,131 of record JABMOQ010000122.1, read on the forward strand.
GGCCGCGCTGAAGGTTGAAATAAAAGCTGTCGAGCACACCGGGATCAATTTCGAAGGAAACGTCCAGGCCCAGGCGGGTGAAGTGATCGGCTTGCCCCGGCGGCTGCACCGCCCCGCAGGTATGGCAAAAGGCCGACGCCTGTGGGCACGGCCCCTTGCACGACCAGCATGATATAAGGGCTTCGGCCTGCTGATCGATGTTCATACGTGGAAAGATTCACCGCAGCCGCAGCGTCCCTTTTCGTTGGGGTTGGAAAACACGAAGCCGGATTCAAGTTTATCGACCACGTAATCCATTTCGGTTCCGATGATGAACATGGTTGCCTTGGGGTCGATCAGGATGGTCACGCCCTTGTCTTCCAGAACTTCATCAAAATCGTTTTTTTCGTCGGCAAATTCCAGCGTATAGGACATGCCCGAACAGCCCTTGGTGCGAACCCCGATGCGCACCCCGACCGACGGCTTGCCGCGGCCGTCGAGCATCGCCTTGACGCGCATCGCGGCGGCATCGGTCACTGTCATCATGGCCGGAAGTCCATTCATTATTCGGCAGCCTCGGTTTTTTCGGCTTTCTTCGCTTTGTAATCGCTGACGGCTGCCTTGATAGCATCCTCGGCCAGCACCGAGCAATGAATCTTGACCGGCGGCAGGGCCAATTCCTGGGCGATTTCCGTGTTCTTGATCATCGCCGCTTCATCGACCGTCTTGCCCTTGACCCATTCGGTCACAAGGGAGCTGGACGCAATCGCCGATCCGCAGCCGAAGGTCTTGAATTTGGCGTCTTCGATGATGCCGTCTTCGCTGACCATGATCTGCAACTTCATGACGTCGCCGCAGGCCGGTGCGCCGACCAGGCCGGTGCCAACATTGTTATCGTCCTTATCCATCGCGCCGACGTTGCGAGGGTTTTCGTAGTGATCAAGAAGTTTGTCGCTATATGCCATTTTCTTATTCTCCGTAGGTTTTTCCGAAATGATATCCAGAAAAATTCAGTGTTCCGCCCACTCAATAGATTTGATGTCGATGCCTTCTTGCGCCATTTCCCAAAGCGGGCTCATCAGGCGCAAGCGGGTGACCTCACGGGCGATTTTATCGACCGCGTAGTCGACTTCTTCTTCCGTGGTGAAGCGGCCAAGGCCAATACGCAAAGACGTGTGGGCTAATTCTTCCTCGACGCCAAGGGCGCGCAGCACATATGACGGCTCCAGCGACGCCGACGTGCATGCCGAGCCACTTGAAACGGCCAGCTCGTTGATGCCCATCATCAGGCCCTCGCCCTCAACATAGGCAAAGCTGATGTTCAGGTTGCCGGGTATGCGGTGTTCCAGATCGCCGTTCAGGTAGGTTTCGCTGAGCCGTTCGTTGATGCCGGCATAGAAACGGTCGCGCAGCATCTTCAGGCGCTCGGCCTCGGCCCCCATTTCCTTGGCAGCAATGGCAGCAGCCTCGCCAAGCCCGACGCAAAGCGGGGTCGGCAGGGTGCCTGAACGCATACCGCGTTCCTGCCCGCCGCCGTTAATCATGGCGACCAGACGGACCCGTGGCCGGCGCCGTACATACAACACGCCGATGCCCATGGGGCCATACATCTTGTGTCCGGAAATGCTCATCAGGTCGATGTTCATGGCGTCCACATCGATGGGAATCTTGCCCACCGCCTGGGCCCCGTCGGTGTGGAAGAAAATACCTTTTTCCCGGCACATGGCGCCAATTTCGGCAATCGGCTGAATCACACCGATCTCGTTGTTGACGGCCATGATCGAAACAATCACCGTTTTGTCGGTGATCGCCGCCTTAAGCACGGCCAGGTCAATGAGGCCGTTTTCCTGGACCGGCAAATAGGTGATGTCGAATCCTTCCTGCTCCAGATGGCGGCAGGTATCGAGCACGCACTTGTGTTCGGTAACGCAGGTGATGATGTGGTTCTTTTTATCTTTGTAGAAACGACCGACACCCTTCAGGGCCAGGTTGTTCGATTCGGTGGCGCCCGATGTGAAAATGATTTCCTTCGGTGTGGCGCCGATCAGGGCGGCGATTTGAGCGCGCGCCTCCTCAACCGCCTCTTCGGCTTCCCAGCCATAATGGTGACTGCGTGAATGGGGGTTGCCAAACTTAACGGAGAAATATGGCAACATTTTCTCGACCACGCGCGGATCGGTCGGCGTCGTCGCCTGGTAATCCAGATACAGCGGTGAGTCTTTATTCCAGCGGCCTTGTTCGGTCATAATTTTCTCTTCAATCTATGTTTTGTTATTCTCTAGATATGAACTCGGGCGCGGCGCTTCAAGCTGCCGTTCCCGTCAAAATATCCTTTGTTTTTAAAAGGTTTCCCCAGGCACTGAGGAACGCCGCCACATCGTCTTCGGTGCTCGGCCAGCCGAGGCTGACGCGGATGGCCGCCGTGGCCAGATCATTGCCCATGTTCATGGCCTTGACCATGGCCGACGCCTTGACCTTGCCCGACGAACACGCAGAACCGGCGCTGATGGCGACACCGGCCAGGTCCAGGGACATCACCTGGGTGTCGCTGTCGAGCCCGGCAAGGGCAAAGAAACTGGTATTGGGTAGCCGTTCCACCCCGTCACCGATAAACACCGTGGCCGGGGCCAGGGCGCGGACGCCGTTTTCCAGGGCATCCCGCAGAACCGATAGCCGGGCAAAGGCATCAAGCCCGTTCAGGGCCGCCTCTGCCGCCGCCGCCAGCCCGGCAATACCGGAAAGATTCTCGGTGCCGGCTCGAAGCCCGCGCTCGTGCCCACCGCCGAAGGAAATGGCGTTAAGGTGACAAGCGGTTCCGCCTTCAAGGCCGCGGACTATAAGCGCGCCCGCACCGGCCGGGCCGCCGATCTTGTGGGCCGACAGAGACATAAAATCGACGCCGAGGGCCGCCATATCAACGGCAATCTTTCCGCACCCCTGAACCGCGTCGCAATGGACGACAGCACCATGACGGTGGGCAATGGCGGCAACGTCTGCGACCGGCTGGATGACACCACTTTCGTTGTTGGCCAGCATCACGGAAACAAGGGCCGGGGTATCATCGGCCGCGAGCATGGCATCAAGATGGGCAAGGTCGATAACACCGTTGCCGTCCACATGGATGGTGTCGCCGCCGCATTGCAAGACCGAGGGATGTTCGGTTGCCGACACCAATACCCTGCTGAGGCCGCAGCCACGAATCGCCAGATTGCTGGCCTCGGTACCGCCACTGGTGAAAATCACGTCGCCGGGCCTGGCCCCGACAAGGGCGGCGACCTTGCTTCGGGCATCTTCAAGTATCTTTCTGGCCGCCCGCCCGGGCCCATGCACCGACGACGGGTTTGCGGTCAGCGCAAGCGTATGGGTAACGGCCGCAATCGCCTCGGGGCGGAGCGTTGTCGTCGCGTTGTGATCCAGATAAGTCGGGGCGGTCATAGGCTCACCAAGCACTGTTTATTGGGCAGCAACGGCGGGATCTTGGCCAACCGTTTCCATCTGCAAGCCGCTTGATCCCAAAATCCGGCGTTCGCAAACATCGGCAAGGGAAATGGAATTCAGATAGAGGTAAATCTGGTTGGTCAGTTCCTGCCACAAATCGTGGGTGATGCAGCGGCTTTTATCATCGCGGCAGCCTTCGGCGGTGTTGGGCTTGCACCGGGTAGCCGTCAGTTGCTCATCGACGGCCATGATGATGTCTGAAATTCTAAGTTCATTGGAATCCCTGGACAGCAAATAGCCGCCGCCAGGGCCACGAACGCTTTTGACCAATCCCTTGCGGCGCAGTTTTCCGAACAACTGCTCCAGATAGGACAGGGAAATTTCCTGCCGCTCGGCAACGTCTGCCAGTGATACCGGCTTGCTGAATTCACTGGTGTAATGGGCCAGATCAACCATTGCCATGACCGCATAACGGCCTTTGGTGCTGAGTTTCACTTTGTCGTCTCCTTGTTCATCGGAAAACGCCTAGGGTTTGTTCCCTGAACCCGCGACCGCTTTCGTCTTTTCATTTATACCGTCTGCCCCACCGGAAGATTTATCATTTCCGGCGGCTCCCCCCTCAAGGCGGCTTTCCAGTTCTTCCACATGGCCCATAAGGGCCGTCACCTGATGACGCAGATCCTCGATGGTTCTGAGGACCGGGTCCGGGCAGCCGTCAACCGGCTCGCCGTAAGCGACAAATTGATTGGCCTTTTGCTTATCTCGCGGCATAACCACGCGGGCCGGAATACCGACCGCCGTAACGCCGGCAGGGATATCTTTGTGAACAACCGAGTTGGCACCGATGCGCGCGCCATCACCGATGGTGATCGGCCCCAGAATCTGGGCCCCGGCACCAATAATGACGTCGTTGCCAAGAGTCGGATGGCGTTTCTGGTTCACTTGGCTTTGGGAATCGATCGACGGGGCAACACCGCCCAGGGTCACTCCCTGATAGATGGTCACGTCATCGCCGATATCAGATGTTTCACCAATAACCACGCCGATGCCGTGGTCGATGACAAAACGTCGGCCGATGCGGGCGCCGGGATGGATTTCAATGGCCGTCAGGATCTTGGAGAGCATCGAAATAAACCGCGCCAGCAGGTGCCAGTTGTTACGCCATAACACATTGGTTGCGCGATAAAAAAGCAGGGCGTGAAAGCCCGGATAGCAAAGCACCACCTCGATTCGCGACCGGGCGGCCGGGTCACGCGCCAGGAAAGCATCGATATCTTCTTGAAAACTCTTGAATATCATAGCTGTTTCAGTATATCTGTGGCTACGGTTCGGCGGCAGGATATTAACCCTTGGCTAATGTCAGGATTATATATGATAACCGACCTCAGTAGTCAAGTATTTGCCAAAATAGTCCATTTTTGAATGGTTTTAAAGACCCTTTATGACCGTATTTAAGGCCCCGGCGCTGCCTTGGCCCCACATCAACAGCTTAAAAACGAGAACCCATGCCTGAAGTTATATTCAATGGTCCCGAGGGACGCCTCGAAGGTCGCTACCATCATTCGAAGCAGGAAAACGCCCCGATTGCTCTGGTTTTGCACCCCCATCCGCTGCACGGCGGTACCATGAACAACAAGGTTACCTACGCCCTTTACCAGATATTCGTCAAAAGGGGGTTTTCCGTGCTGCGCTTCAATTTCCGCGGTGTCGGACGCAGCCAAGGCCAATACGACAACGGCCTTGGTGAAATGAGCGATGCGGCGTCGGCGCTGGACTGGATGCAGACCCACAACCCCAATGCCTCGGCCTGCTGGATCGGCGGATTTTCCTTCGGCGCCTGGATCGCCATGCAGCTGATGATGCGGCGCCCTGAAATCAACAGCTTTATCGCCCTGGCCCCGCCTGCCGATGCCCACGACTTTTCGTTTCTGGCCCCGTGCCCGGCGTCCGGCCTGATTATCCATGGCGACAGGGACGAAGTGGTGCAAAAAGATGCCGTCGATAAACTGGCGCAAAAGCTGTCGAGCCAGAAAAACATCGTCATTGATTACAAAACGATCCCCGGCGCCGATCACTTCTTTTCCACCAAGATGGAAAAGCTCAACGGTTACATCGGCAAATATCTGGACACGGCCATGAAAGAAGCCGCCGATAAGGCTGCCTGAAATCTTTTAAGCCCGGTGTAAAACGCCGCCGCTTAAGGCCTCGGGCACGCCGGTCGTCGTCGGCAGGCTGAGCGCCATGCCGTTCAATGAGCGGATGGCCAGATAGGCGAAGGCCTGGGCTTCCAGCAAATCGCCATCCCAGCCCATGGCCTCAACCGGGTCCACCGGTACCTCTAGAATTTCCGCCAATACGGACATTATGGTCATGTTCTTGCGCCCCCCCCCGGTGACCAGCCAGCGTAACGGCGGAGCGGGAAAATGGTCGCGGGATTTGGCGATGGCGGCGATGGTCAAGGTCGTCAATGTGGCCGCCCCGTCGGCAGGGGACAGGCCCTCGGCGAACGCGCCGCCGAAATCATCCCGGTCCAGGGACTTGGGCGGCGGGCGCTCGAAATAAGGATTGTCGAGGGCCGCCGCCAGACGCGCCCCGTCGATGCTACCGCCACGGGCCAGATGCCCTCCTTCGTCCATGGGTCGGCCGATGGTGGCCGCCGTCCAGTCGTCGATGAGTGCATTGCCCGGCCCGGTGTCGAAGGCCAAAAGCTGGGCTTCCAGAACCCCGCCAATATAACTGACGTTTCCGACGCCGCCGATGTTGAGCACCGCCAGCGGGGTTTCCAGATCATGGGCCAGGGCCTGATGATACAGCGGCGCAAAGGGCGCCCCCTCGCCGCCCGCCGCCACGTCCGCCGCCCTGAAATCGGCGACCACATCGATGCCGGTAAGTTGGGCCAACAGGGCTGCGTCGCCGAT
>JABMOQ010000123.1 GCA_013204045.1 Rhodospirillaceae bacterium
CTCTTATTGGCTGAGGCTGTTGAAAAACTCGGTTGTTGGGTAACGGCAGAATTTGACTGTTTTTTTAGTGCAAGGGACGAACGGCTTTAGAAGCCACTTCTTCGGCCCAAAGGGCTTTAAGGGCGAGTATTCACGTTGCTCGGCGCGGCCCTTCGTGTAGATGGTACATAACGTCACTCTGCGAGCAAGAAAATTCACAACTAGCATCGAGAAAAGAGTTTTTCAACAGCCTCAGCCAATAAGAGAACTCATATATTTTCCTTTTAATGTGATCATATAGAGTCCATCTGTTTATAATTGTTTAGAGTATTTCTAAATAATTAAGCGGATCGATTATGTCCGCAAGGGGGATTCCATGGATGTAAAGATTGCGGTTTGTCAAAAGCCACCCGTTCTTCTTGACCTGAAAGCGACGATGGAACGGGCGCTGGAGTCTCTTGATGAGGCTGCAAACGAGGGCGCTCAACTCATCGTCTTTCCAGAGGCGTATCTTCCTGGATACCCCACATGGATATGGCGACTTCGCCCCGGTGGAGATATGGCACTTGGCAACACCATACATGCAGAATTAAGAAAAAATTCAGTCGATATTGCTGGTGGGGGTCTCAAACCACTTACGGAAGCAGCCGCAAAAAAAGGCGTCGTGGTGGTGATGGGCCTTAACGAAATTGATGCTGAATTTAGCGGCACCACTTTATTCAATTCCGTCGTTGTCATCGGCCCGGACGGTACGATCTTAAACCGTCATCGAAAATTAATGCCGACAAACCCCGAACGGATGGTGTGGGGTTCTGGTGACGCCAGTGGCTTAAAGGTCGTCGACACCCCCATTGGCCGTATTGGGTGCCTGATATGTTGGGAAAATTATATGCCGCTGGCGCGTTATGCGCTCTATTCGCAAAACATAGATATCTACGTAGCCCCCACATGGGATAGCGGTGACATTTGGCGGGACTCCATGAACCACATTGCCCGTGAAGGCGGTTGCTGGGTTGTCAGTTCGGCAACGGCGATGCAAGGAATGGATATTCCAGAGACATTTCCCGGACGTGATGAATTGTTCGAGAGCGACGAGTGGATAAACTCCGGTGATGCGATCGTGGCTAAGCCCTTCGGTGGTATCGTCGCCGGGCCAATGCATCAGGAAAAAGGCATTTTGTACGCGACAATTGATCCGGAAGCATCACGCAGTTCACGTAAAGCCTTGGATGTGTCGGGACATTACGGACGGCATGATATATTTCGTTTGGAAATCGACCGCCGCCCCATGCCACCACTCACATTTGTGGATTAAGTTTAAGTGAACGCATGTCCGCTAAGGGTGGTGACCTCAACTGATCGACCGTCCGCTATAGGGCGACTTGCAGAAGTTCGCTCCTGGCAATTCCATAAACCTTGACAAATCCCCACAAAAGGAATATAGTCATAACTTGTTCTTTGTCACGGTGAATAGGAAAATTGGCGCTTCAGCGCCCCTCTTATGGGCGGTGGTCGGGCGTTGAGGGGTGTCTCGGAAAACCCGTCCCTTGATTTTATTGAATAAAATGGCTTTGTTTTTTCATTTTTTTTTAGTCAGGAATTTTGCCGGGGCTCAGATGGCCCGGGAATGGCGGGCCTTGCCGCTGTCCAGATAGGCATCGAAGGCGGCGGCGATCAGGCGCACGAACGGCCGGCCCACATCGCTGACCGTCACCCGGTTGCCGACCAGGGTGACAAGCCCGTCGGCGGCCATGGGGGCCAGCTTCTCCATCTCGGGCACGAAGGTCGCCTTGGAAACATTGTGCTGTACGCAGACGGCGTCCAGATCAACGGTCAAATCGCACATGATGCGTTCGATCACATCGGAACGCAGGCGGTCGTCGGGGCCGAGGGCGAATCCCCGGGCGATGGGAAATTCGCCCTTGCCGATGGTTTCCCGGTAGGCCTTTAACGGCTGCACGTTCTGTACGAAGCCTTGCGGCAAATGGCCGATGGCCGAAGCGCCGAAGCCGAGCATGGCCGGGGCGGCATCGGCGGTATAACCCTGGAAGTTGCGGTGTAGCTGGCCGCCTTGCAGCGCCGCCGCCATGTCATCATCGGGCAGGGCGAAATGATCCAGGCCGACGGCGATATATCCGGCATCGGTCAGTTGTTTCGAGGCCGCCATGAACTGGCGCCAGCGTTCGTCCCCATCAGGCAGGGCGGCTTCGTCGATCATTTTCATGTGCGACTTCATCCACGGCACATGGGCATAACCGAACAGCGCCACCCGCGCCGGACGCAGCTCGATGGCCAGGTCGGTCTCGGCCCTGACCATATCCGTGGTCTGGTTGGGCAGGCCGTACATCATATCCATGTTGATATGTGTGATGCCGCTGTCGCGCAGCCAGCCAATGACCGCAGCCGTCACCTCATAGGGCTGGATGCGGTTAATGGCTTTTTGAATAGCGTCGTCGAAACTTTGTACGCCGATGCTGGCCCGGTTGACTCCGGCGGCGGCCAGGGCTTTGACGTAATCTTCCGTCGCGGTTCTTGGGTCAAGTTCGACGGCGATGGCGGACTCTGCGGTGACGTCGAAGCGGCTCCGCAATTTGTCGATAATGCGTCGCCAGTCTTCGGGTTTCAGCATGGTCGGGCTGCCGCCGCCCCAGTGCAGGTTGGTGGCCTTGAACTTGCCGGGCAGGGCATCGGCGACCAGGTCGATCTCGGCGAGCAGGGTGTCCATGTATGCGGCAACCGGATCGTAGCGTTTGACGATCTTGGTGTAGCAGCCGCAGAACCAGCACATTTCATCGCAGAACGGAATGTGGAAATACAGGGACAACGGCGTATCCGGGGCCAACTCGGCCAGCCACTTGCCATAGGTCGGCCCATCGACGCCGTCGTTGAAGTGCGGCGCCGTCGGGTAGCTGGTATAGCGCGGCACCATCAGGTCGTATTTGCTGGAAAGGTCGGTTGTCATGATCCCTAATATATAGTCTACAGCGGATCGATGACAAAGGGATGCTTGGGACCAAAATCGCCGACCTGCGAGCGGTGGGCGATAACCCCGGTGTCTTCGCCCCACAGGTAGATCGGGCAGGCCGTTGGCTCCAGCACGAAGCCGGATTCGACGCCTTCGGTGAAGTCCATGGCCATCTGGAACACCACGCTCGGCGCAACCCGGGCCACGGTGCCGGCCCAGCGCTTGGTGATATCCCGGTGCAGATGGCCGCAAATGACCATTTCCACCTGGCGGTGTTTGCCAACCACGGCTTCCAGCTCTGTGCCGCCAACGAAGCCGTGCTTGTCCATGAAGCCGATGCCGGTGGCGAACGGCGGGTGGTGCATGAAAATAAGCGTCGGCTTGCCTGAGGCCTCGGACAGGCGATCATCCAGCCACTGGCGGCGGGCTTCGCACATTTCGCCGCCGTCATGGTCGTCGCGTTTGGTGTCCAGCCCGATCAGGCGCAGGGGATGGTCCTCCAGGACGTAATGCAGGAACTTGTCCTGTTTTGGCGGCAGGTAGCCCAGGTCGGCGAAGGTATCGCGAATCATGTCACGGTCGTCGTGGTTGCCGACGATCACGTAGTGGGGCATGGCCAGTCGGTCCAGGGCACGGCGCAGGCCGTCGACATCCTGGCGGTGGGCCTTGTTGACCAGATCGCCGGTGGCCAGCACCAGGTCGGGCCGGGGAGAAAGGGCGTTGAGGTGGGCGATCACGGCGTCCAGCGCCGCCACCGAATCGACCTTGCCTTTCAGCAACTGGCCATCGGTGCGCAGGTGAAGATCGGAAATTTGGGCGATAATCATATAGGTGGTTCACTGTCCGTGTCGGGGCGGGCATGCTAGCCTTTCGGGCGGTGCGGTAAAAGAAAAAGGAGACTAAGGTGCCGAAGTTGTCTGCCAACCTGTCGTGGCTGTTTACGGAGCTGGATTTTGAAGATCGCTTCCAGGCTGCGGCACACGCCGGGTTTCGGGGGGTCGAGTGCCTGTTTCCCTACGCCACACCGGCGGCCAGGGTTGCTCGGTTGCTTGAAGCGGGTGGCCTGGAAATGGCGCTCATCAACGCCCCGCCCGGCGATTGGGAATCGGGTGATCGGGGATTGGGCGCAATTGATGGCCGGCAAGGAGATTTTATGGATTCTATCGAGGCCGCCGTTGCCTATGCCGGGGCGGTCGGCTGCCGGCGGGTTCATGTGATGGCCGGAATCGGGGGCGACCGGGCGGTCTTCGTCGACAATCTCAGGATCGCCGCTGACATATGCGGGCGGGCCGGGATCAAGGCTCTGATCGAGCCGCTCAATGAAATCGATATGCCGGGATATTTTCTCGGCAGCGCGGCGCAGGCCATGGAAATTATATGGGATGTGGGCAGCCCCCACCTGGGCCTGCAACTGGACCTGTATCACGTCCACATGTGGGGCGGTGACGGGGCCGCCGCCATCGATGACTGTGCCGGGCAGATCGGCCATGTGCAGATCGCCGGGGCGCCGGGCCGGGCCGAACCCGATAGCGGCGCGTTGGACTATGGCCCGCTGTTAGAGCGGCTCGATAATACCGGTTATGACGGCTGGATCGGTTGCGAGTACCGGCCCCGTGACGGGACGCTGGCCGGGCTCGGCTGGGCCAGCGCTTACGGGATCGGCTAGGCGCGGATCTGCTGACGCTGTCGGCCCAGCCCCTCGACCGCCAGCTCGACCACGTCGCCGGGCTTCAGGTACTCAGGGGGCGTGCGGCCCATGCCGACGCCGGACGGGGTGCCGGTGCTGATCACATCGCCGGGGAGCAGGGTCATGTACTGGCTCAGGTTTGAAATGATGTGGGCGACGCCGAAGATCATGTGCTTGGTGTTGCTGTCCTGGCGGCGATCACCGTTGACCTCGCACCACAGGTTAAGGTTCTGCGGATCGGGGACCTCGTCGGCCGTTACCAGCCAGGGGCCAAGCGGGCCGAAGCCGTCGTGGCTTTTGCCCTTGATCCACTGGCCGCCGCGGTCCTTCTGGTACTCGCGCTCGGAAAAGTCGTTCATGACGGCGTAGCCGGCGACGTAATCAAGGGCGTTTTTTTCGTCCACGTACTGGGCCCGGCTGCCGATGATGACCGCCAGTTCGACCTCGTAGTCGGTTTGGGTCGAATTTCTGGGCAGTGTCAGGTCGTCATTGGGGCCGCTCAGGCAGGTGATGGCCTTGGCGAAGACCAGCGGCTCCGGTGGCAGATTCAACTGGGTCTCGGCGGCGTGTTCGGCGTAGTTCAGGCCGATGGCGAGAATCTTGCCGATGCCCTTGACCGGCGGTGCGTAGCGGAACGTACCCTCGACCACGGGCAGGGCACTGATATCCATGGCGGCCAGCTGCGATAGCCTTTCCGGGGCCAGGGTCAGCGGGTCGATATCGCCGAGTTTTTTAGACAGGTCCCGGACCCGTCCTTCGTCGTCGATCAGGCCGGGCTTTTCCTGGCCGGCGGGTCCGTAGCGTAAAAGTTTCATGATTTTTTCTCCCCTTTATAGGGAATAGTAACCATTCACGAAGGGCGGTCAACGGTTTGCCGCAATCGCCCGATGGCGCACAGGAACAGGGCCCCGAGGATCAACGGCCCGGCCTGCACAGCGGCTACCTTGGCCAGCCACGGGGCGGCGATCGGCAAGGCGATGGCGGCAGCGACCGTCCAGCCTTCCCAAGGGCGCCAGCCGTGCCGGTGCATGTCGAAGCCCAGCCACAATAGAGCCAGCGCCAGCACCGGCATGTCGTAGCTATAGGCGAACGGGGTGCCGAGGAAACTGCCGATAATCAAAAGGGCTGATTGCAGATAACGGACCTCGGCACCGTCGGAGGGGATCCGCCAGGCTTTGATCACAACGACGGCGACGGCGATGGTCAGGAACGCTTGTACGCCATAGGCCACGGCGACAGATATACCGACCATACGACTGGCGACGAAGGCGGTCGGCATCAGTGTCCATTCGGTGCCGCCGCTTTCCATCATCGAGCGCATAACCTCGGCGCGACTGAAGAAGGCAGCCCACGGCTCCGGACCGAAGGCGAAGAAGCTGGCGAGCACCAGCAAACCGACGGTGACGGCAGCGGCCATGAAGGCGCGCCAGTGGCCGCCGGCGGCCAATGCCAGGGGTATGAAGATGCCGAACTGGGGCTTGTAGCAGAGCAGCCCGATCAGGATCCCGGCCAGCACGGGCCGCCGGTGTAGGGCGATCAGGCCAAGCCCGAACAGGCCGCCGGTCAGAAATCCGTTCTGGCCGAACATGGCATTGATGAAAATCGACGGATGGGCGAGGGCGAGTCCGGTTGAAACCTTGTCGGGGACGACAAGGCGCGCCGCGATGACGAATGGAATGAAGGTAAGCCCACCCCACAAGAACAGCGACCACACATAGGGCACGGCGTTGAACAGTGGCATTATGAGCAGGAACACCGGCGGGTAGTTCCACGGGAACAGACGTACGCTTTCGATCTGTAGGGGAGTCAGCGAGCCGCCGAAGGCCTGCCCCATGGCCGCTCGTTCGTAGCCATGCAGGATGGCGCCGTCATAGGCGTCGGCCGCCGAGCGCTGGTCGAGCAGGTTGGATACGGCATAGAAGGTGTTAAAATCAGTCTCCATGGGCATCAGACCATTGGCCGCCTGATTGAAGGCCATGACGTGCAGGACGATCATGGTGATGAGATAGCCAATAAAAATTATCCACGGGTAGATGGTCAGTCTGTCGCGGGTCAGCCAGAACATGGACACAGCCTCTTTCCAAACGGCTTGATTTCAAAACATAATACGCTATCAGTATGGCAGAAGGGTAGGCCGGGACCGATGAACATAGATACCATGCGTCGAATCGACTATTTCGCTGGCGTCCCGCTGTGCTTCCTGCTGTCGATTGTTTCACGTGAAACAAAATCCCCAGGTGGGCAAGTACCTGAAAATGTCCTGTTTCTGGAGCTTTCGGAAATGGGCAGCACGGTTCTAGCCGACCCGGCCATGAAAAAGGCCGAGCGTGACTTCGGCTCGAAGCTGCATTTTGCCATATTCGACACAAACAGGCCCGGATTGGCTTTGTCGAAGTCGGTGCCCGACGAAAATATTTTTGTTATCCGCGACGATTCTTTTCTGCATTTGGCTCTCGATTCTCTCGGGTTCCTGCTTTGGACGCGGCGAAAAAGGATCGACACAGTTTTCGATCTTGAACTGTTTTCGCGCTTTTCGGCGCTGCTGACCGGCCTCAGCGGGGCGACCAACAGGGTGGGTTTTCACGCTTTCCATAATGAAGGGCTGTACCGGGGCAATCTGTTGACCCATAAAGTTGCCTATAATCCATACATGCACATAGCCAAGAATTTTATTGCGCTGGTCAATGCAGCCGGGGCAGAGAAGCCTGAATATCCATATTCAAAAACGTTAATTGGCGATGATGAAATTGATATCCATAAGGTTACCCCCGGCACACAGGCGATAGAGGCCACGCGGGCAGGGGTGCGGAGCGTATATCCGGCGTTTGATGGGGAACGGCACCGGATCGTCCTGATAAATTCCAATGCCAGCCAGTTGCTGCCCCAGCGCCGCTGGCCCGAGGACCGCTACGGGGTGTTGATCGAGCGCATCCTTAGCGATTTCGACGATGTCATCGTTCTGATCACGGGGGCGCCATCGGAAAGGGCCGAAGCCGAACAGTTGTCACTTTCCGTAGGCCATGAACGCTGCCTGAATTTTGCCGGAAATATAGCTTTCGAGGAACTTACGGCTCTTTATTCAATTTCGGCGTTGATGGTCACCAACGATTCGGGACCGGCCCATTTTGCCTCGTTGACGGATATGCCGGTGGTCGTGCTGTTCGGGCCGGAAACGCCAAATATGTACAAACCCCTCGGCAGGGCTTCGGTCGTTTATGCCGGGATTGCCTGTTCACCCTGCGTAAGTGCTGCTAATCACCGTAAAACAACGTGTATGGACAATATATGCATGGCGGCAATATCAGTTGAGCAAGTTTATTTTGCTGTAAAAGCGGAAATACGGGGAAAATATTAAGAAAACACCAAAGCAGTTAATAGTGGCTCAATGTTAAAACCAAGTAATAAATATAATTATTATTAGGAATATACTATTTACATAAAATTTTAAATTAAACCAACAGTTAATAAAAAATAAATTTAAGTAAGTATCGTTATTGTTAGTTCGAATAACTATTGACGCGATATTTCTAGTCTGCCAGACTCCACAATATCGATTAGGCCGTTCCCAGTGAATAGGGGGCGGAATTCCCAAGAATCAATCGGCTAGGATTGGCCGAAAATATTATGAGGAGCGTTACATGTTTTTCAAACAACTGATCAAAGACGAAAGCGGCGCCACGGCGATTGAATATGGCCTTATTGCCGCCCTGGTCGCTGTAGCCATTATTGTTGCCATTACGGCCGTTGGTACTGACCTGTCGGTAATGTTCGGTTCCATCAGCTCCAGCCTGTAAGTAAGGCGAAAAATTTTGTAACGCCCCTGGGAATTACATTCCCGGGGGCGGCGCAATATATATAGAGTCTGCTTAAGCGGGTCGGATATTGGGCAATTTACCAACAATCATTCAATGGGTTGCTGGTGTTTTTTTTGTCACCATCATCAGCTATGCCGTTATATCCGACATACGGCGGTTGATCATCCCCAATCAAGTATCCCTGTCACTGGTTATTATTTTCCTGCCTGCTGCGTTGGCTGCCGGGCTGATGTGGTCGGATATTGCTATCCACATTGGTATCGGCTTGGCGGTTTTTGTCGTCGGTATTATCCTGTTTGCGCTGGGGTTGATCGGTGGCGGCGATGTCAAATTAATGTCGGCGATTTCGATCTGGTTTGGCTGGCCGGAGGTCTATGGCTTTTTGCTTCTTTTTGCGATTCTGGGGGGCATATTGGCTGTTGTCGTCATGATCCTTAGAAAAGCGAAGCGTTTACCTGGCCCATTGGCGGCATTGCCCTGGCTCAACGTAGGGGAAAGTAAGGATGCTGCCCCTGGAATGCCATACGGTATTGCAATAGGCATTGCGGCATTGTTGCTTATGCCGCAACACTCGATATTAGTGACTGTATTTCGGGATTTTTTTTAGTGTAGAGAGCGTTCTTCCCTGATCACATGTTGATCTGAAGATAGGCCGGGCCGATCACCACAAGGAACAGCACAGGCAGGAAGAAAATGATCATAGGAACCGTCAGTTGCGCCGGCAGTGCGGCGGCTTTTCTTTCTGCCTTGCCCATTCGTTCGTCCCGTTTATCCTGTGCCAAAACCTTTAATGCAACGCCAACGGGCGTTCCGTACTGTTCCGACTGAATGAGTGTGGTGGCCAGGGACTTGGCTGCCGGTAGCCCCGTTCGAGTGGCAAAGTTTTCATAAGCCACTCGGCGATCGCCGAGATAGGCGAGTTCAGCAGACGTCAAACCCAGTTCCTGGGCAAGAACTGGCGAAGATTCAATTATTTCTTCGGTCACTCTTGAAAAGGCTTGTTCAATGCCAAGCCCCGCTTCGACACAGATCACCATCAGATCAAGAACATCGGGGAAAATCGATGTCATCTGCGCCTGGCGAGTTTGGATGGTATTGATCAGGAAAATTTTTGGTGCATAAAAACCAACATAGGCGCCTATGGCATACATAATGTATCTGACGAATTCCGGATATGGGAACTTCCGCCACAGGCCGACAAGAAGAATAGCCACGAATATACCGCCAACAGCTGTCAACATTCGGGCAGAAATATAAAAAACAATGGCATTGCGGCCACGGATACCGGCCTTAGACAGGTCCTGTTTTAATGCCTTGGACTGTAGCAAATTATCCATGTTCATTATTGCCAGAAGTTTTTGTAGTGTTTCTGCCATGCCGCCTTTCTGACGGCCTATACGCAGCGTTGACTGCTTGTTGGCGCTGATCTCGGCAAACTGTTTGCCCAGGTCGCTGCGGTGCTGGCTAAGGACAGATTTTATTCGTTTGGTTTTTTTGCTGCCTGACTTGGAGCTTAGGACATACCCGGCAAAGCCTAAAAGTACTGCGCCCATAAATAACCATAAGACCACGGTCGTCATATCCATACGGGCAATTATAGTCATCATTGATTTGTCTCAATTATCCTAAACAAGAAAGCTACATGTCGAAGTTGATCATTTTTTTCATAATCATTGATCCGAGGAACATCCAAAAGCCACCAAACATCAGCATATAATTACCGGTTTCCTGGGTGAACAGCAGCATCAGATATTCCGGGTTGGCGACGGAAAGAAGTGCAGCAACAATAAATGGAAGCGAACCGATGATACCGGCCGACGACTTTGCTTCGGATGACATGGCCTGGGCCTTGTCACGCATCTTTTTTCTTTCGCGTAGCACAGTGGACAAATTCGACAGTGTGTCGGCCAGATTGCCGCCTGTCTGTTTTTGAATTTGGGTAACGATGGCGAAAAACTTGTATTCTGACGTCGGTATTCGGCGAAGCCCTTTGGCAAGCAGGTCATCGGTGTCAATACCAAGATTCTGACCTTCTACGAATAGACGAAATTCTTCTCCAATTGGCGGTGGAAACTCCCTGGCGATAACATAAAAACATTCATTAATAGGCAGTCCGGAACGTATGCCACGAACGATGATATCTATGGCATCAGCGAAAGAGGCCGTAAATTTTTTCTGGCGTCTTTTGGCAATATTACCGAGAACAAGTTTGGGAAGCAGAAGGCCAACGATAACGCCGACTGGTATAGTGCCGATCAGTGAAAAACCCATCATCATATAAACAATGGAACCCACCATTCCTATAATGGCACTGCCAAGAAAATAGTGGGCTACCGGGATATCGATTCCAGCCTGGAGCATGCCGTCCTGAATGCCTTCGATAAATCCCTTTTTTTCACCTTTATCACCTAATTTTTTGATTTTTTCCTGTATGCGTTTTTGCCGCCTGCTTTCCGCTTTTTCCGTGCCGCCGCCCTCATTGCTACCCTGACTGATGGTTCCAATTTGTTGCAGTCTTTGTTTTTGTGCCGCCCGTGGGCGTGTTCTCAATGTGAACCATATGGCAGCCCCGCCAACCAGCAGCATGAAAAGGATTGACCCTAAAATGATAAAAAGAACTGTCTCTCTAACCATTTTATAATCCCGCTGTCATGCCAAGGGCTTCGCCCAGTTTGCGCTCCAGGCCAAAGTAACGCGCTTTATCCCAGAACGCTGGTCGCAAACCGGTAGGTTTATGGGTGCCAATAATTTTACCGTTTTCGTCCTCACCTTCAATTTCATAAACATAGACATCCTGCAGGGTGATGACGTCGCCTTCCATGCCCAAAATTTCGGTAATGTGGGTTACCTTTCGTGATCCATCACGAAGGCGTGTGGCTTGGATAATGATGTTAATGGCGGCAGAAATTTGTTCGCGGACGGCTTTTGCCGGAAGAGTATAGCCCCCCATAGCAATCATGTTTTCGACGCGGCTGATGGCTTCACGAGGGGTGTTGGCGTGGATCGTTCCCATTGATCCGTCATGACCGGTGTTCATGGCCTGTAAAAGATCGAAGGCTTCAGGACCGCGAACCTCGCCGACAATGATGCGTTCCGGCCTCATGCGCAGGCAGTTTTTTACCAGATCGCGCATGGTAATTTCACCTGCGCCTTCCAGATTGGGTGGGCGGGTTTCAAGGCGCACAACATGGGGCTGCTGGAGCTGTAATTCAGCCGAGTCCTCGCAGGTGATTGTGCGTTCTCCCTTATCGATAAACTGGGTCATGCAGTTGAGCAAAGTCGTCTTGCCGGAGCCCGTGCCGCCGGAGATCAGGATATTAAGGCGACTTGCACCGATAACTTCCAGAACTCGGGACATCTCTGGGGTGATGCTGTTGAATTTGACAAGTGATTCCAGTGTTAGCTTTTCTTTCTGGAATTTACGAATGGTCAGTGTAGCCCCATCGATCGATAGCGGTGGCGCAATTACATTAACGCGCGATCCGTCTGCAAGGCGGGCATCGCAAATGGGGCTTGATTCATCAACCCGGCGACCGACTGCCGTAACAATCCGCTGGCAGATATTCATCAACTGTGCATTGTCGCGGAATGTTATATCGGTCAGCTCAATTTTGCCGCCGGTTTCGATATAAACCTTTCCGGCACCATTCACCATGATATCGGCGATGTCATCACGAGCGATAAGTGGCTCAAGAGGGCCGAGTCCGAGGATATCGTTGCAGATATCGGTGACGACCTGCTGTTGCTCCTGTATGGTTAGCGTCAATCCACGCATGCTGATGATTTCAGCAGCCATGTCGGTGATTTCTTCGCGAACCTCTTCAGTTTCAAGCTTGGTGATTTCGGCAAGATCAACGGCCTCGAGAAGGTCATTAAACACGGTGACCTTGATTTGGCTCAGGCGGTCACTGGTACTGGCCTTTTTCTCTGCAGATTTAACAATTGCTGCCTTGTCGGGAGCATCCGATGCCTGACTTGCCGTCTTGGCGGTTTGTTTCCCGCCAAAAACAGATGAGACCTGTGGCTCGGGCGCGACAGGTGCATCATTTCCAGGTTCTGAGACAACGGTATTAGCCGCAGGTGTTATTGCAGGCGCAGCAGATTTCTTTGCTACTTTCTCTTCTTCCTGATTTGTTCCGCGACGTCCAAACATGTTGGTATGCTCCCGGCCCTAATCCGTGGACTTTTTGCCACTTAGCAGGCTTTTCAGAGAGAACCCTTCTTTTTTGGTTTTTTTATTTTCGGCCTGGGGTTTAATAATCTTGCTGGACCCAATTATATCAGAAAACTTGGAAATCTCTGCTGCTGCGGTACTTTTTGGAGCAGATGCTGACAACATCTCGCCGTTATTCAGGCACAGGCCGAATGAATCCGGATCGTGTGGGATGCATGCTTCCGGTGTCATGGCCAGGGCATCACGGATATCTTTGATGGACAGGTCGTTTTTCTTGCTTGCATCCACGTGGTTGAGGATCAGCCGTGTTTGTGTGCCCATTTCACGTTTTGGCCCCATGACTTCGAGAATGTTTTTGGCATCACGAAGGGCCGTCAACTCGGGTCTGGCGACAACAACCAGGTCATCAACCAGGGCCAGAATATCAACGGTCAGCGCTCCCCACCCATGAGGAACATCAAGAATAATGAAATCGCTCATTTCTTTTGCGAGTTGTATTAATTTTTCAATGACATTCAGGGAAAGCTGTAGTCCAGAATTCAGTGAAGCGGGGGCATATAATGCCAGCAGGTTATGGTCGGCCTCTAACAGTAATTTATCAAACAAATCCTGATTGAGGTTATCATACTGGGAAATCGCATCGGTGATCGTTTGCCGTGGCTGAACGTTGAAATTCAGCGCCGCCGTACCGAAGCAGATATCCAGATCAATCAACGTTACCCGGCGCTCGAGACGGGTTGCCAGTTCATGGGCCACATTGTGGGATATGGTGCTTGAGCCGACCCCCCCGGAAACCCCGAAAAAGGCAATGGTTTTGCCCCCCTCGGATGTCACCCCACTTTCAGAATAAGCGTTGATAATGGAAGATCGGAGTTTTTCCGTATCAATAGGGGCAACCAGATAGTCGCTAACGCCGGCATCTTTCAGGGTGCGGTAAAGATCGATGTCATTTTCACTTCCGATCAGGATCAGTTTTGTATCCGGGTCGCAAACACCGGCCAGTTTATCCAGTTGTTCCAGCAACTGTGACGCATTGCCTGAGCTTTCAATAATCAGTAGTGGAGGGGTAATCTTATCGGCCAGAAAGGGCAGGGCATTCTCCATCCCGCCTGTCTGGACCTCGATCTGGCAGCGGAAGAACATCCTGTCCTTCTTCAGGGATTCCATTGCGGAAATGGAGTCCTCGGAAAGCATGAAAGCACCGATGGCGGTTCTTAAAATCACGACAAAATATTCCGTCTATTGTTCCGATTATATATTTGTATCATTCAATTTCAGGTTTCCGGCTACTGGCCTGTTGTTGCGGCGCTCGTTGCCGAACCGGTTATCCCCGTCGAGGCACCTTCCGTCAACGCGCGTGATGAGGTGGTCGCCGCCGGATCGGGGGTATAAATTGCATCAGCCGACGGGCTGGCTGGGCTATTGGTCATCGGCTGGGTGTTCTTCAAATCGCCGGGATCGGCAACCATCAGGCCCATATTTCGTTGTACGGAACAGCCGAAGTTTGAATGGTTCTTATTTGTCCAGTTAAAATTGGAGCCGCTGCTCCAATCACCGCATTCGGGGGGCGTGACCTTATAACCGACGAAGCTCATTTCAATGATTTCACCTTGTTTCAGGACCGGCATGACGCTGATGGAATCACCGCGGACGCCCCACGAAACAAGCAGGGCACGGAGACGCTCGCCGACATGAATACTTGAAGGACTGACGGACACCATCAGGTTGCTGCGACCGCGATTGATAAAATCACGGGCAAAAAGGTGAAGCCTGTTTTCATCGGCGCTGTTCAATGACATTGTTTCGGTGGTAACGCCCAGTGCGACTGAGACCGTCTCAGGCGCTACCTTCAGCGGGTGGCTGATCCGATAGTCGTGGGCGCGGTCATCCGAAGACGAACAGGCAGACAAGACCACGATCAAAGCGATGGCAAGGAGTGGGCGAACCCGTTCCATGGTTTGGTGGAGTGTTTTTTGTGTCATAATCTCCCCCTCATTCCATTATGTAGCCATAGGGACCGGCCAGCTTGTTTTCTATAAGCGGACCCTCGCCTTTGCTGTACTGGCTGTGAATGCGTCCAAGCAAATAGACGTCGATATCGGAAGCCGGAACGTAGCCGTCGGTGGGCACTGCCAGCGGTTTTTCGTCGCCAACAGGGGTGACAAGATAAGCCTGGACGGTAACGACCATTTCTTTTTCGGTTTTTTCATTTTCTGTACTGCGGAACAAGGCTCCGAGGATGGGGATGTCCTTCAATCCAGGTGTGCCCGAATTGGTGTTTGTTTCATCATCCTGCAACAGGCCGGAGATCATCAGGCCGCCACCGCTTGGCAGGTCGATGGTGGTGCCTGTTTTCTTGCTGACCAGGTACGGAATGCTGTCGATTGTGTTGGCACTGTCGACACTGGAAATTTCAATGTCAATGGCCAGACTGATGCGGCCCTTGTCCAGGACCACGGGCGTAAATTCAAGGCTAATACCGTATTCATGGTATTCGTAAATGGCGTTGCCGTTGGAGTCGGTGCCGGTCCTGATCGGGATCTCGCCACCGGAGAGGAACGTCGCCGTCTTGCCGGAAATCGCCGTCAGGGTCGGCTCGGCAAGGGTCTTGAGCAGACTCTGCTTCTCAAGAGCCTCGAACGCCGCATTACCCAAAATACTTCCGGTCCCAATGGTGCCAGATATAAAATCTGTAACCGAAGCTGCCGGGCTGACAGTCGCAAAAGTAATTCTATTGCCAAGCTCCCCACTGCCGAGGGTGGCCGACAGCTGTTTGCGAATGGTGCGCGACATCTCGACGACGCGAACCTTGAGAATAACTTGCTGGCTGCCGGAAATCGTCAGCATGTTTTTTACCTGTCCGGCTGCTGGCGGAACGAAACTGGCGGCGATGTTTTCCGCCTGCGCTGCCGCCGCCGCCGACCTTACAATCCCCGACAGGAAAATGGTGTCGAGGAACGTAGTGACTTCTATGTCTTCTTTGGGAAGTAGTTTCGACAAGGTCGACTTAATTCTGCTCGTATCCAGGGCAACACGAATATGCAGCTGCTTAACAAAATCGCCATTATCGTTCATGAAATAAATATTTGTCGAACCCATGGACTTGGCGATGATGAAAGCCTGATTGGGTTTGTTTTTTTCAATGTGAAGTTGAGCTATAGTCTCATCGCCAATAATAACATTGGAGTAGTCGTCGGGTATGTAGACAGCCCTTACCGAATTCAGGGAAACCTCTATAACGGTCCCCCCATCGGCAGTGATATTTTCTCGCAATGAAGAAACCGGGCTGTTGATGGCCTTGGACAGGGTCGTCGTTTCAACCATGGGTATGGGCATACTGTCAGGTGCCGGCTGGGTTTCCTGGGCCGACACAGAATCCGTGACGATGGGGCCGGTCAATGCAGCAAGCACGACAAGCGCCGAGAAGACAGAATTTCGGAGGGCAGTCCACCTATTCATTGATCCGAATCTCCTGGGTTTTTCCTTCGCCGCCAAGATACACCTTGATAACGGATGATTTTTTCTGTGGCTTCTTTGTCGGGGTGACGGCCACGACCGGTTTTGTCGTCGGCACAACGTTGGTCGTCTCTGTCTTGGCCTCAGTTTTCTTTTTCTTCTTACCGCCACTGATAGAGGTCAGCAGAGAGCTGATTTCAATATCACTCGTTGAGCCCACCTGTTGCGCCAAATCACCGAGGCTTCTCAGAGACAGGGTAATGTTACCCATGGCGACCGCCGTCGTTAAAATTTCGGCCTGCTTGGGCGTAACCTCAAGGGTCGCGGTCTTGCCGACCAAGGACTTTTCGGCAACCGTGTCGAATTGCTGATCGATGGCCAGGACGCGGACATGGTTGAGAATGGTTTCCGTCGAATAGGTGTAAACGGGGAGAATGGCGCTTTCCGACGCAGAATCATTCGTGTTGGATCGTGCACTTGAACGGGTTTTTTCCTGTTGCATCTTGCCGGCCAGTACGTGGGTGAGCAGCACATCGACGTAGTCGCCCGGCAACAGGAATCCGCCGACGGAATTATTAGGCTTGGTTGTAATGGCAATCGCACGCATGCCCGCGCCCAGCATTCCAGCCATGAAGATGCCATCCTTGGCCTTGAATACTTTGCCTATGACAATAGGTTCACCGGCGGCGAATTCGCGCCTGGCGATGGCATCAATATAATCCTTAATGGCCTTGTCGCTTTCCGTTGTTTCACCTGTGGGTTCCGTTACTGTGACAAAACTCCCCGAAACATCGCCCCCGGTCCATGCCTGCCACTGTATGTTGTTCGGCAGCAGGGGGTCACCGGTACGGATTTCCTTGGTTGCGATCAGAACCTTGGTGACCTTCGGACGCACCTGACTCTCCAGTTTTTCGATGTTTGCTTCACCGAAAAAGCTTTGAATCAGATAAGTGCTGATGCCCGCGACACCCAAGGCAAGAACGACCAGGCCAATGATGAGGACTCTCATTGGCTAACGCCGTTCAGATATGTGCCGGTATCCGCAGAGTTGTCCGTTTCGTCAGTCAAATTTCTTTTCCACCATTTGCCCCATACATAATATCTGCATTTCGCCCTCATGTAGGCGGAGTCCAGCATATAATTATGGCATACATGCTTGGATTCAATTAATTTTTTCTATTTATATCCGGGTATTGGGATGTTCTTTCCGGGGCCATATTCCAATAGTTCGTGTTCAGTAACGGATCAGACCAGAAGGTTGATCGGTCAAATAGTAACTTCCCTATATCAGTATTGATGGTATATTAAAATACAGAAAAGGCAATAATTAAAGTTAGTTACAAGATTTTATTAAAGTTTTATTATAATGTGATGTTGAAGCCGAAACAGATTGCCCGTTTTTATGGATCATTGATCGGGTTAAGTTGATATCCCGAAATGGCACGCGCCAAAGATTATTGTGTTTAGTTAATGTATTTACTATCAATCAGTTGCAGTGGGGCAGAGTAGCAGGAATATGACGGACGATTCGGGCGATAGGGACAATCGAAAATCAGGCCGCCGCCGGACCTTGTTCGGGGGCGTTATCTATGATGGTAAAGGCGGCCAGTGGGATTGCTCGGTTTCCGATTTGTCGGAAATCGGCGCCAAAGTGCGTACCAAGGCAGAGTTCGTCGTGGGGGAGGGGGTTGAGCTTAAAATCAACAAATATAACAGTCTTCATCGTGCATCGATCGCCTGGGTGCGGGAAGGTTTTATCGGGCTTGAATTCAAGGTCCCGCTAAACCGGCAGGACGATGAAATCAAGCGCCTGTTTAATCTGGTCATTTGAGCCTGCTTTATAATGCATTCTGTGGCGAGCGCGCCAGGGCAGTCAGCGTCACGTCGAGCTGGTTTACGCTGTACAGGGAAATAAGGGTTTGGAACGCATAGGAGCCGCTGACGGTCATGAACGTCACGCCATTTGTCGTATCTTGCGCCGCCGTGAAGGTAATACCGGAGACATTCATGCCGGTGCCGGTCAGAACCGTATTGGCGTATGTGGCGATCGTTGTCGTGCTGAAACTTGGATTGACCAAGGCGTAGCGCGCCGCTTCTTCACAGGCATACTGCATGGTCCCCTTGATCCACAGGGCGCGGCCAATTTCGACAATGAACATGAGCATCACCAGGAAAATCGGGAAAACAAAACCGAATTCAATGGCCGTCGCCGCTCGCCGACAACCAGGAAGGGCCAGAAAAGCCTTTCCTAACCTGGTTTTGTTGAGTGTCCTGGTGAAGAACATAACTCTGCCTACCTTAAAATCATTGTGTTCGGATGGTTGCCGATTCATTGAGCGTTACTGATGTATTAAGTAAAAAAAGTGTGACATCGGTGCTGACGCTGACGGTCATGTAGTAGCGGTTGCCTGAACTACAGGTGACGGATGTGCCGGTCGAGTCTTCACAGAATTCTGTGGTCATAACATCAGACGAAATGAGGCCGAGGCCAGATGCCGCCGCCGCCGAAACGACGGCGTTCTTGATGGCTGTCGTGCTCGACGCATCGACCAGCGCCAGTTGTGCACCCGCCTGAACCGCGCTGGTCAGGGACATCTTGTCGTACATGACCAGGCCGTATCCGGCGATTCCGGTCACCGAGACAAGAATTGCCGGCGTTATCAGGGCAAATTCCACCGCCGCCACCGCCCTGACACAGCGACCGAATGAGGCCACCGTGGCTGCGGCACGCCGGAATCTGGTAAAATTGTAATATTTCAATGGGTTGTCCTTCATTCAACCAGCTTGGTTGTGTATGAAGTATATATGGGGGTAACCCCCGCCGCATCGCAATTGTTGTCCAGGTCGGCATTGCCGTTGAACGAAATCTCCAGAGCAACCAGCATCAGGCAACCGGCATCATCCAGTTCGTTACCGCCGGAAAAGGAAATATCGTTGTTGGGAACGTAAATCACGCCGGTCAGTTCCGTGGTCGAATTACCGTTGAAAGTGAAATCATTGCTGGCCGAATTGGTGGCGGCGGGGTCCTGGAACATAAGAATCCCCGACCAGGGGTCGGCAGTAAGCGCGCTGGCATCAGGTGCGGTGAAATCCACATCACCACTACCGTTAATTGACACACTGGCCCAGTCGCTGCCGGAGCCGGTGAAGATGAAGGTGACATCGGTGCCGGAAACGGTGGCCCCGCCATTTATACGGAATGAGCCGCCATCGATGATGTAGACACCGGGGTCGAAGACAACCGTATCCGAGGCATTGATGCTCAGGCCGCTGCAAAACACCATGGTCCCGCCGATGCCACTGGGTGGGGTGATGGTTACTGAACTCGAAGGGGGCGAATAAGACGTTTCATCACAGCTGGAATAGGTCGGTACCGACAGGCCGTCGAAGGGATCGCTGATGGCCGCGATGTTTTCTTCGGCGGTGGCACATACATCCATGGTCACCGTGCCGCTGACCGAACCGACCGTCGATACGCAATCTACTTCCAGGGTCGCCGCCCCCTGTACGTTGATGGCATTGGATGCACTGGAATTGCTGGCGACGTGGCAGCCGTCCATTTCAACGTCGGCGGTGCCCGATACGTTGACCGATTTGCTGGCGCTGCTGTCGAGGGCCAGAACGCAGGCCTCGTCGCCGCTGCCAGCAGACGTGGCAACGGCCCGCGTGTTGACAGTGATAGAATCACCCAGGAAATAGTCGGCAAACATCAACGACAACTGGGAAGTCATAATGACCTCGACAGCATTGGAATCGGTTGTATAGGAGCCCGTAGATGGCGGTATGTTGACAGTGATGGTGTCGGTGGTTGCGTCGTAGCCATTGCGACCTGCCTCGGTGGTGGCAATGGCGGTGGCGGTGGTGGACGTGCCACCATCAAGCAGTTCAAAGGCCCCGCCGACGGCCGCCGAATCGGCCGCGATCTGAAGGTTGCGGCGATTTTGGAACCAGTACGAGACCTCGATCCCAAGGCCCAGGAAACCGATCATGATCGGCAGCATCAGCGCGAACAGGACAATGATGACACCGCTCCTGTCCGAGAGCAGGTCGCCTAAAACTGATTTAACCCGACACTTGGCTTCACTTTTAACCATTGTCTTAACCTGTTATCGATAATCTGTAGGTGATACCTGAGGCCTAAGGCTAACGGGAAAGTGTCGTGTCGCGAAGTGACCACGATCACAAACTGCCCCCGCCAGATAGTGATATGGTGTTTCCTGACGTTATGTTATCTGCTACTGTATTGTATTATAACATAAATCGTAAGAATACGGTGATACGATGATTGTTAATATTTCTGCATGTAAAATATTTTTTCGGGGCTTGCTGGTGCCGTTGGCGGCTGTCGGTATCGTTGGTTGCACAGCTTTGGAAAAAAACGATCAGGATTTCACGGCAGGCGTCAGGAATGAGGCCGAGGCGGCGGAAGCTATTGGGGATTATGAAACAGCCACGGTTCATTATCGGAAATTGCTTACCTTGCGCCCTGACGACGGCCCCGTCATTCTGTCTCTTTCCCGCAATCTGCGACGGACAAATACGCCGATAGAGGCGATTTCTATCTTGTCCATAGCCAAGGGAACAAAAGAAGACGCCCCGGAATTTGTCATCGAACTTTCAAAAGCCGAGATTGCTGCTGGAAAATCTGCATCGGCCCTTGCCCGACTTAGTATTCTCAGCACAAAACACCCCAATAACTGGGACCTGCACGCGACTATGGGCGTTGCCTATGACATGGTGGAATCGTACGGTCAGGCATGGCAGGCATACCTGAAAGCGCTGCAGTTATCTTCAAATAATCCGGCTGTGGTCAACAACATGGCCCTGTCCGCAGCATCAGCCGGACGATTGGAAAATGCCATCTCAATACTGGAAAAATCAGATGTGAGTGTGCGAAATATTCCCAAAATTAGGCAGAATCTTGCTCTGCTGTATGGGGTTCGCGGTGACCTGGATAAGGCGGAGGCATTATCTCGCATGGACCTTGAAGACAAAGCCGTGCGTAACAACATGAAAATATATTCCAGCCTGGGCGGGAATATACCCGTTGATGTGCTTAAAAAACCTTAATTCAACACTTGGTCTTGCATGAGAAAGGCTATTTTGAAATGATCGCGAATGAAGGAAGGGTTGCTCTAATGCAACATCGACAAGGGGCAAGACATGGCTGAAGGGAAATCCATATTTAAGGATTCTGACCGCAGCCTTGCCAGCATAGATATCCTTACGGAAGTGCCGCCCAAGAAAATGCTCGAAGTTGAGGCTATGTGCACCTGGCGCGAATGTCCTGAAGGCGAGGTCATAATCGATCGTTCGGACAGCAATACCAATGTGTATTTTCTGATCAAGGGCAAGGTCAATGTTATGAACTTTCTCTCTGACAGTCAGAATGTCGCTTTGGCCGAACTGAATGCTGGTTCGGCCTTCGGGGAACTTTCCGCCATTGACTTGAAAGTGCGCTCGGCGCGGGTGACGGCCGCCGAGCCGACACTGGTGGCAGAGCTGGACGGCCAGTACTTCAGGGACCTGATTATCGAATGCCCGCGGATGGCGCTGGCCATGCTTAAGCGTTTTTCAGGATTAATCCGAACCCTGACCTTGCGTGTCACGACGCTGACCGCCATGTCGCCGCACCAGCGTGTATTTCATGAGCTTCTTCGCATCAGCGTTCCGGATCCTGCTGGCACCGGTTCCTGGGTCATTAACAAAACGCCGTCGCATACTGAAATGGCAGATGTTGCGGGCACGGACAAGCAATCGGTGGCAGAAGCCATAGGATCACTTGTCGGCGCTTCGATCCTTGAGCGCAAGCATCGCAGTCTGGTTATTAGGGACCGGGGGCGTCTCGAAAGGCTTTGCGAGCAATAATGGCTAAAGCTAAAACTGAATCTATTTGATGGCGCATCAACTAACCGGTTGCGGATGCGGACGGATTGCGTGAAAATCAAAACCTTAATACTTTGATTACGGGAGGCGCTGGCTTGAAGAAGGATTATCTTGAATTAACGCACTTGATTGAGCGCCTGCACAGGCGTTTTCTTGATGTGTTGAGAACGGAACTTCAGCGACTTGGCGTCCGTGACATCAATGGCGTTCAGGCGCTGCTTCTGGCAAATATCGGCGAGGAAGAGATCGTCATTCGCGATTTGATCGAACGTGGCTATTATCAGGGTTCCAACGTTTCATACAATATCAAGAAGCTTGTCGAGCTGGGGTATCTTGACCAGAAACGAGCCAGCCACGATAAGCGGTCGGTCAGTATTCGCCTTACGGAAAAAGCTATTGAAATTGTAACCAAAATTCACGTGCTAGAAGATCAGAACGCTACGACTTTCAGCGAGAATCAGAAATCCGACGACGAGAGCGAGATCGTCCTTGATTCGCTCAGGCGTCTTGAACGAATGTGGGCTGACTGTATCCAATATGGCAGTGATTGAACGCGTGTCATCGTCATAGAAAGCATGGGATTGCCTCAAAAAGGCCCGCTGAGTGATGGCTGAAGAAGAAAACGTTCAGGACAAGATTGCACTTCTCAAAAACATTTATCTTGAGCAGTTACCGGGTAGGCTTGCTGAGATTGAGCAGGCTTTTTCCATATCTAGCAGCAGCGAACCGGATGATGCCCGCCAATCTCTCAAATCACTCTCCGCACTGGCCCATAAATTGGCGGGTTCAGGTGCGACTTTTGGTTTTCCGAAGATAAGTGAAACCGCCAAAGCCTTTGAAAACGGTTGCGAGATGATTCTCGAAACGGGTGATTTGACGACTGACCGTTCCATAAATGCCGTGAGCGGCTGGATGTCATCGCTTAGAAAATCAATGGAGAATGCCGGGTCGGTTGAAGTTGATCATGAATTACTGTCTGTCATTCCCAATGATAAAATTAACGAAGGGGAATCAGGCAGGGTCATCCTGGTTTCCGACGATGGTGAATTAACTGACCGTTTGACGATTGAATTGGGGAATTTTGAATACGCCGTTATATCCGTTTCCCCAGACTCAGATATGGATAGCGTCTTCTCGGACAACAAACCACTGGCCATTGTCGTGGATATGGATAGTCAAAATGAAGAGGGCCAAGCTCTCGCCAGGATTGACGATATGGCCGAGAAACACGTTTTAGACTGCATATTGATTGCCATTTCCGACCGGGGTGATCTTCTGCCGAGGTTACAGGCGGCAAGGGCAGGGGTTGGTACATATTTATTGAAGCCGGTCACGGCAACGGATTTGGTTGATGTGCTGGATCAACATTCAACGCTGGATTCAGGAGAAGACATCCGTGTCATGATCGTCGATGACGATATCAGCACCTCGAAATACACCGAAATTATCTTGAGGGGCGCCCGGATGTTGACGGAAATAGTCAATGACCCGATGGATTTTCTCGAAAAAGTGGATAGCTTCGGACCGGAACTTATCCTGATGGATCTTTATATGCCCGGTTGCAGCGGCCAGGAACTTGCCGCAGTGATGCGACAGCAGGAAGGTTTATCGGGAATCCCGATCGTATTTCTGTCCAGCGAGGATAACCTGGACAAACAACTGATCGCCATGCGGGCGGGTGGGGACGACTTTCTGACCAAGCCGGTACAGCCCAGGCATCTTATTTCATCCATCCGGAGCCGAGTCCGCCGTTTTCGAATTCTGCGATCACGAATGGTTCGCGACAGCATGACCGGGTTGCTAAACCATACAACATCACATGAATTTTTTGAAAATGAGGTTGCCCGCGCACATCGTAACAAAGGAAAGTTGGCCCTTGCTGCGCTTGATATTGATCACTTCAAGTCGGTCAATGATAATTACGGCCATGCCACAGGTGATCAGGTTATCAAAAGCCTTACCCGTTTACTTAAACAGCGCCTGCGGACAACGGATATTGTTGGCCGTATGGGGGGCGAGGAGTTTGCGGCTCTTCTGGTCGACGCCAATATCGATCAGGCGCAGGAAATTCTGGAAGGCATTCGCATCGCATTTTCCGATATCGTGCACCGGGTGGATGAAAAAAAATTCTCCGTGACCTTAAGTTGTGGCATAGCCGCATTTACCGGAAAAGAATCTTCCGAGGAGCTTTTGGAGGCCGCCGACAAGGCGCTTTATCAGGCGAAGCACGGCGGTCGTAACCAGGTTGTGCTGTCGTCTTAATCTATAAGAAGGTCAATTAGATCAGATGCTTCGGCGATGCTAGGTGCCGCAAGTGCCTTGAACGATTTGCTTGCTAATGCTAGGGCATCATCGCGTTCACCGTCTATTGAACCATGGCCTGTCAGTACGTGGATGCCGCCGGCAAGACCAGCGTTAAGGCCAGCCTCAATATCCCCGGCCCGATCACCGATAATCCATGAGCTATTCAGGTCAATGGACAAGTCTTCGCCCGCAAATAGTAGCATGCCCGGATTGGGCTTGCGGGCGGGATGGTCGGGATGATCGTAGGGGGGCTTTCCTTTAACGTGGAAAGGGCAGGCATAGACACCGTCGATATGAGCCCCGGCCGCAGTCAGCTCGGTCAGGATCTTGTCTTGTACCGCATAAAAAGATTGCCATTCAAAATAACCGTAGCCAATGCCCGCCTGATTTGTGACGAAGACTACGGGGATGCCACGTTTGTTTGCTTTGGCGATGGTTTCAGCGGCGCCCGGGATCAGGGCGACATCTTCAACTCGATACAGGTAATGGGATTCGGCGACGACCACACCATCACGATCCAGGAACAGGGCAGGGCGCTTTGTATGGCCGTTGGGTGGGGCCAGTACCTGCGTAAATATTCCGTCCTTGAAAACGGCTCCTGCGGGCGGAGAGGAAATATCAATCATTAGTTATCCGTTTAATCAGAAAGTGTGTCGAAGATAAATTTTGTGATGGATGAGACAGTTATGTCTTCGTCTTCAGTATTATTCAGTTCAGGAGCGAAGAAGGAAACACGAATATTCTCGCGATCAATGTTTAACGAAAAAGCCCGCAAGGCGGCGTTGGCCGAGGTGGCGCAAAGGCTGTTACTTTCCTTTTCGCCGACGTTTACAATAACAGCGGCGTCACCGTCGCTGATCGATTCCATGAACTCGGCACACAGGTTGATTGTTCCAAAAACTTTCAGATCAAAAGCGCGGCGCCATTCTTCGTCATTAATGGTTTCAATGCCGCCGCCCGGCAGGGAGCCGAATGCGCAAACCAGGATATCTGCTCCTTCACATTCAAGCATAAGCGCAGCAGCGTTGATGGGGTCGCGAAGGTCCGCCGGGTGGGCCTCAACATTGATATCGAATCTCTCCCTGATATTTTGCGCAACAATTTTTAGGACATCTTCCTCCAGTGCTGCCAAATGCAAATCACAGCCCAGTGCCGCAAGGGCCCCGGCGACAACAAGCCCGGAACCATGGGATGCTCCTGCGATTAACGCACAATGTCCAGAAAGAGACCTTTCTTCTTTCATCTGCCGGCCTATTTCCCTTCGGGGGACAAAACTGTCGGCTCGATCGCCACGGTTTTACTTTCAGGGTAATCAAGGGTGTAGTGCAGCCCACGGCTTTCCTTGCGCGACATCGCCGAACGAATAATCAGATCAGCCACCACGGCCAGATTACGAAGTTCCAACAGGTCACCGGAGATACGAAAATTTCCATAATATTCTGCGATCTCGCCTAGCAGCAGATCGACCCGCCGTTTTGCACGTTCAAGCCGCTTGTCGGTGCGAACAATGCCGACGTAATCCCACATGAAATGCCGAAGCTCGTTCCAGTTATGGGAAATAACGACATCTTCATCGGAATCACGAACCCAGCTTTCATCCCATTCGGCGGGCATCGGCGGTTCGGGAAATGAGTCGAGTTGCTCGATTATATCGGTACCGCATGAAGCTGACAGGACCAGGCATTCCAGCAAAGAGTTACTGGCGATACGGTTGGCTCCATGCAGACCGGTGTAAGCGACCTCGCCGATTGCATAAAGTCCTTCTACGTCAGTGCGACCGTTCAAATCTGTGACGACGCCACCACAGGTATAATGGGCGGCAGGAACCACGGGGATCGGCTCTTTCGTTATATCGAAGCCGAATTCTAGGCAGCGCCGGTAAACGTTTGGGAAATGCTCTGTGATGAATTCGGCAGGTTTGTGGCTAATATCCAGTAGTACGTATTCATCGCCGGTTCGTTTCATTTCATGATCGATGGCGCGGGCAACGATGTCACGTGGCGCAAGTTCCCCACGCTTGTCGAATTGCTTCATGAACCGGGTTCCGTCAATCAGCTTCAGTCGTCCTCCTTCACCGCGGAGGGCTTCGGTAATCAGAAATGACTTGGCTTCCGGGTGGAACAGACAAGTCGGATGAAACTGGGTGAATTCCATGTTGGCGACCTGGGCCCCGGCGCGCCACGCCATGGCGATTCCATCGCCGGTAGAGCCATCCGGATTCGATGTATAAAGATAAACTTTTGATGCCCCGCCCGTCGCCAGCACGACAGTGCGGGCACGGTAGACCGAGACATGATCGTTGCGAATGTCCAGAGCATAGGCGCCGATACATCGGCCTGGTGCTCCATCGGGTAGCTTGTCACGAATAAGATCGACAGCCAGATGATGATCCAGAAGCGTCACCCCTTGGGCTTTCATCACACGTTCGACCAGAGTTGTTTCAACGGCGCGTCCAGTGGCGTCGGCGGCATGAATAACGCGTCGGTGGCTGTGGCCCCCTTCGCGGGTCAGGTGGTATTCCTGGCCACCATTATCGGGATTATCCTCGCGGCTGAAATCAACGCCGTAGTCGATCAGCTTCTCAATCGCCTTGCGACCATTTTCAACGATGAAGCGCACGGCCTTCGGATCGCACAACCCGGCACCGGCGTCGAGGGTGTCCTGGATATGTGATTTGATGCTGTCTGTTTCGTCGAGGACAGCGGCGATGCCGCCTTGGGCGTAATAGGTGCTGCTTTCCTCGAGGCGGCCTTTCGAGATGACCGCCACCGAAGCCTTGCCTGACAGCTCAAGCGCCAGGCTCAGGCCCGCAGCGCCGCTGCCGACAATCAGTACGTCATAGGAGGTTGTATCAGTCATAACCACTTTATAGGACGAACCGTCCTTTGCCGCTAGTATCCACGATCATGGGAGTTATGATATGACGATAACGCAACGGAGGCGAAATAGTGGCTGTCATCAATCGTATTGCTGAATTTTCTGACGACATGACCTCATGGCGCCGTGATCTGCATGCCCATCCAGAAACCGCATTCGAAGAAATACGGACCTCGGATATGGTCGCGGCGAAACTGGAAGAATTCGGCATCGACGTCCATCGTGGGTTGGCAAAAACCGGTGTTGTAGGCACCCTTACAAACGGAGACGGACCGTCCATCGGACTTCGCGCCGACATGGATGCCCTTGATGTTAGAGAGCTAAACGATATCGATTATAAATCCATAAACGACGGCAAGATGCACGCCTGCGGCCATGACGGCCATACGGCAATGCTGCTGGGGGCGGCGCGCTACCTGGCCGAAACAAAAAATTTCAAGGGCACCGTTCATTTCATATTCCAGCCAGCTGAGGAAAACGAAGGTGGCGGCCGGGTCATGGTCGAGGAAGGTTTGTTCGATAAGTTCCCGGTCGAAGCCGTCTATGGCATGCATAATTGGCCGGGTCAGGACGTCGGTACATTCGCTGTCACCGAAGGCCCGATCATGGCCGCCTTCGATATTTTTGAGATAACGATCACCGGCCGGGGGGCGCATGGGGGCATGCCACATACCGGCATTGACCCGATCCCGGTTGCCGCCGAAATCGTTGGCGCCTTGCAGACCATCGTCAGCCGGACTATCGACCCGCAGGATTCCGCCGTCGTCACGGTCACCCAAATCCATGCCGGTGATGCCTGGAACGTTATCCCCGATACGGTCACCCTGCGCGGTACGGCGCGTGCCTTCACCCCCCAGGTGCAGGACAGTATCGAGCCGGCCATGGCGCGGATCGTGGACGGCATCTGCAAAGCCCATCGGTGTGAAATGAAATTCTGGTACGAACGGCGCTATCCGCCAACCATCAACGAGGCCGGTGCGGCGGCGGCGGCGGCGCGGGCCGCCACCGATGTGGTCGGGGCCGATAAAATTGACCATAACCCGACACCCTCCATGGGGGCCGAGGATTTCGCCTTCATGCTCAACAAAAAGCCGGGCTGCTACGTGTGGGTCGGCAACGGGCCGGGGATAAGCGGCTGTATGCTGCACAACCCGCACTATGATTTCAACGACGACATTCTGGCCATCGGCGCCAGTTACTGGGCCAGATTGGTCGAATTGGAACTGGCTTAGTCGGCCGAAAATGCCTGCAGGCCCGTTTGCGCACGGCCCAGGATCAGGGCGTGGACATCATGGGTACCCTCGTATGTATTGACGGCTTCCAGATTGACCATGTGGCGGATAACGTGGAATTCGTCGGAAATACCGTTGCCGCCGTGCATGTCGCGGGCCATGCGGGCGATGTCGAGGGCCTTGCCACAGGCATTGCGTTTGATCAGCGATATGTTCTCCGGCGCGCAGGTTCCAGCATCGAGCATCCGCCCGACTCGCAGCGCCGATTGCAGGCCCAGCGTGATTTCCGTCTGCATGTCGGCCAGTTTTTTCTGGATCAGCTGGTTGGCGGCCAGGGGCCGGCCGAACTGTTTACGGTCCAGCGTATAGCTACGCGCCCCGTGCCAGCAGAATTCCGCCGCGCCCATGACGCCCCAGGCAATGCCGAAGCGCGCCTTGTTCAGGCAGCCGAAGGGTCCCTTTAGTCCGGTGACGTCGGGAAACATGTTCTCTTCCGGCACCAGCACACCATCCATGACAATTTCGCCGGTAGTCGAAGCACGCAGGCTCATTTTCCCTTCGATCTTCGGCGCACTCAGGCCTTTCATTCCTTTTTCAAGAACAAAACCGCGGATAACACCATCAAGTTTGCCCCAGACGACGAAAACGTCGGCGATGGGAGAATTGGTGATCCACATCTTGTTGCCGGTCAGAACGTAACCGCCATCAACCTTATCGGCGCGTGTTTTCATACCGCCGGGGTCGGACCCATGGTCCGGTTCGGTCAGGCCGAAGCAGCCGATCAATTCGCCACTGGCCAGCTTTGCCAAATATTTTTCACGCATGGCGTCGGTGCCGTAAGCGTGGATTGGATGCATCACAAGCGACGATTGCACGCTCATGGCCGAACGGTAACCTGAATCGACGCGCTCCACCTCGCGCGCCGCAAGTCCGTAGCTGACATGATTGACACCCGCACAACCATATTCTTCAGGCAAAGTTGGGCCAAGCAGACCCAGTCCGCCCATTTCACGCATGATCTCCGGATCGAAATTTTCATTTCGGTTGGCTTCGATGATACGCGGCATCAGTTTATCCTGAGCGTAGTCGTGGGCAGTGTCACGAACCAGCCGTTCTTCCTCACTTAATTGATCTTCAAGCAGGAAAGGGTCATCCCACTTAAAAGGGGCGTTTTTGCTCATCGGTGGTTACCTTGTTCAAGGCGGCTTACGAAGCCGGTGAAAATATCAGAAGGGTAAATTCTCGGAAGACTCTTTCGACGGCTCGATGGTAACGGGTATATTGCGCATACGCAGCCGTTTTCCATTCAGATAAGTATCGGTTGCGATAATCGTAACTTGTGTGTGGCGTTTGCCGCTGGATTTGTCGATTTCTGTCGTGCTGACGTTCAGTGCAATACCGCTAGACGGCCACCACTGAAATACGCACTTACGGGGATCGAATCCGACTTTTATACATTCACTGGTTACTGGTTTTCCGTATTTGCTACCAATTTTATCCAGAATTTCCGCCTCGGTGCGGGTCGCGAATGTCTGGTCGTAACGCATACGGTAAGCACTTTTCAGCCCCTTCAGGTCTATGAACCAGATCGTGTAATTGCCGCCGTCGACAACGAATGTCGCCGTCGATTCACCATGTCCTAAAGAGGCCAGATCCATATTCGGATGCAATTGTTTGACGGTTTTCTGCGTCATTCCTAGACTGACGCCACCCATCTTGAATGTGTTGTCACTTTTATCTTTTAGGAAAAACATTTTTCCCCAGTCAATGTCGTCGCCGACGTCAGTCTGGAAGGCGACAAAGATCGATAATGCAATGATGCTGATGATGCAGAGAAACACCAGGGTGCCGATTCCGTTGTTTCTTTGATGTTGCTTATGCCTGACACGCCTTTCGCCTTCCGATCCACGCCTGTCGGTGTCCGTTCTTCGCTCTTTGTGGCGTTTGTCTGAGCCTTGCAGGTGGTTGCTCATAGTGTTTAAGAGTCCGTGTTAAGGATAATTTCGGAGTTAATATTGCCACAACTGGCTGTTTTGTCAGAATGATAATATTGCGTGAATATTATCAATAAATATAACCTTTAAACACCAAGATAGCGGGCATGAAGCTCTGTTTTCTTCGCCAGTTCCTGCGCCGACCCTTCGTAGACGATGCGTCCTTTTTCAAGAATGATTGCGCGGTCCGAAATATCTAACAGGGTCGATATGTTCTTGTCGATAATCAGCGTGGCCATGCCGGTTGCGCGGATGGCGCGGACCATCGACCAGATTTCATCACGGATCATTGGCGCCA
Source organism: Rhodospirillaceae bacterium (assembly GCA_013204045.1). Taxonomy (GTDB): domain Bacteria; phylum Pseudomonadota; class Alphaproteobacteria; order Rhodospirillales; family JABHCV01; genus JABMOQ01. The sequence goes on from JABMOQ010000123.1 coordinate 30,668, forward strand.
GTCCCTCAGTCGCTTCGTCCAGAACCAGCAGCTCTGGATTGGTCATGAGTGCCCGACCGATAGCCAACATTTGCTGTTCGCCGCCGGACAGTTGATCGCCCATGTGATCGAGCCTTTCGGTCAATTTCGGAAATGTGCTCAGGGTTTTTTCCAGGGACCACTCCCGGCTTCCGCTCTTGCTGACACGCGCCGCCATGACAAGATTTTCCATAACCGTCAGGTTGGGAAAGATGTCCCTGTTTTCCGAGACTAAAGCCAATCCTTGGCGGGCAATTATATGGCTGGCGACCCCTGTCCGGTCATCTCCGAATATTGTAATATTTCCGGCGCTGGGCTGGGCAAGACCGAAAAGAGAGCGCACCGTTGTCGTTTTCCCCATGCCATTACGACCCAACAGGCAGATACATTCACCAGCACCAATGGTCAGATTGATTCCGTGCAGGATATGGCTCGATCCATAATGGACATGCAGGTCACGAATATCGACGATGGGTTGCGTGCTCATGCGGGCTCATCCTGGTTGCCCAGATATGCCCTGCGTACGGCCGTACTGTTTTTTATTTTTTCGGGAGTTCCGGTCTCAAGAACTTCGCCATCAACCATTACGGATATTGTATCAGCAAGCTGGAATACTGCATCCATGTCGTGCTCAATAAGTACAATGGTGTGTTCCAGGCTAAGTTTTTTCAGCAGGTCGATCATGTGCAGTGTTTCATCCGGTCCCATACCGGCCAGCGGCTCGTCGAGCAACAACAGCTGCGGTCCAGCCGCCAGCATCATAGCGATCTCCAGGCGATGTTGTTCACCGTGGCTAAGGCTTGATGCAGTGCGATCCCGCCTTCGTAGCATGCCGCATAGTTCAAGCGCTTGTTCGGCACGTGTATTCAAATCCTGGTACGCGCTGGCCGGTTTAAAGAATCCCATTCGAGACGCCCGGGCCGCATAGGCACCCAGCCAGCAGTTTTTGAAGCAGGTAAATCCTCCCATAATATTTGTTTTTTGATAGCTACGCCCGATGCCCTTCCTTGCGATGCGGTCGGGGGGCAAGCCGTCAATGTCTGAACCTTGGTAAGTAATATTACCTGAATCGGCGTGCAGGTCGCCGGACAGCAGATTAATCAGTGTCGATTTTCCGGCGCCGTTAGGCCCGATCACCGCATGCATTTCACCTTTTTTGAAAGAAAGCGTGACATTATTGACGGCGGCAAGGGCTCCGAAACGCCGGGTCAACGCACGGGTTTCAAGAATGACTTCAGTCATCATCGACCTCCGCCTCAGTGGGCCGGTAAATGCGCGCCGCCAGTCCAGCCAGACCATGGGGTAAGAAAATAACGATCAGCACAATGAACAGACCCATCAAACCCATCCAGTGTCCGGTCAAGTCGGCAAGAAATTCTTCGACCGCGATCAGCAAAAAGGCACCGACCGCAGGCCCCCACAAGGTGCCACTGCCGCCCAGGATAACCATCATCAGAAGCAAACCCGATTGTTGCCAGCCGAGCATGGCGGGGCTGACATATTCGGCCTGATAGGCCAACAGATAGCCGGCCAGTCCGGCGAAGGCGCCGGCGATGACAAAACTGGCAAGCCGGTATTTATCTGTCGGAAATCCAAGGGCACGCATGCGCTGTTCGTTGGATTTGATGCCCTGGATGATCTGACCGAAAGGTGACCGGACAATCATCGTCAGGCACAGGTAGCTGACGATCAGAAATCCCAGCGTCGTGTAATAATAGATTTCATTGCCGGAAAGATCGGCGAGCACCATGTCGCCCAGTCGTACTTGCGGTTTGGAAAAAATAAGACGCCCGTCTGAACCACCGAAGAAAGGGGTGTCGTGGGCGACATAAAATGCCATTTGTGCAAAGGCCAGCGTCACCATAATGAAATAGATACCTGACGTACGGATCGCCAGAACCCCGATGAGAAAAGCAACCAGCGTCGCTGCGGCGATGCTCAGGGGCAGGGTGATGAGCATGTTGGCGGCTTCGTACTCAGGTGCCAGCATAGCGCCCGCGTAGGCTCCGACACCTAGAAAGGCTGCGTGACCGAAGCTGATCATGCCGCTATACCCGAGCAGCAGATCAAGGCTGATGGCGAGTATTGCCAATGCGGCAATCTTTGTCATCAGCAGCAGATAAAATTCACCGACGACAAAAGGCACCAGCGCCAGTCCGGCAATCACTGCTAACAGTATGGCCATGCGTAATTTGGCAGTCCCGGTCATTGGGGGCTTCCCCCAAAAATACCCTGCGGACGCCAGACCAGCACCGCGGCCATGACGCCGTACACAATGAAGCTGGCGTAATCTGGGGCAAGGGTCTTGCCGAAGGCGTCGGCCAGGCCAATCATCATGGCGCCGGCAAATGCCCCCCGGATTGATCCGATACCACCGATAACGACGATAACCAGTGAAACTACCAGTATGTTTTCACCGATGCCCGGATAGACGGCCTCGACGGGTGCCGCGATCATGCCGGAAAAAGCGGCCAATCCGGCGCCAAGAGCAAACACGGCAGCGAACAGGTTGTTGATGTCGATTCCCAGTGCCTGCGCCATCTCACGGTTTGATGCCCCGGCCCGGATCGTCATGCCGAGGCGCGTCTTGTGGATCAAAAAATAAAGGCCCACGGCAACGGCGATGCAGGCGAACGAGATGAACAGTCGATAGACGGGATAGGATTGGGTGTCGGTCAGTGTGATTGAACCCGATAACCAGTTGGGGATGGCGACACCGTAAACATCATTGCCCCATAATATTCTCTGCCCTTCGTTGAAAATCAGGATCAGGCCATAGGTCAGCAGCACCTGCTCAAGGTGATCGCGGGCATACAGGAACGAGATGCAGAAACGTTCGACCGCGAACCCGACAGCGATGCTGAGCGGCAGGCCCAGTAACACGGCAATAAACAGGTTGCCCGTCATGGCGCTCAGCCAATAGGCCAGATAGGCTCCGATCATATAAAACGATCCATGGGCAAGATTAATGATACCCATGACCCCAAAAACAAGGGTCAGGCCACTGGCGACGAGAAACAGCAGGAATCCATACTGAACGCCGTTCAAAGCCTGTATCAGGTAGAAAGAAAGTTCCATGTGTTTATGCCAAATGAAAAGCCGCCCCCGTTTTTTTGCCGGGGGCGGCATTATGCATCATTCCTGCGTACGGGCTACAGCGTGCAGCCGGTTCCAGGATCTTCAAGCTGGGCGTGGGCGAGACCAAGAATAACGTTTCGGCCATTTTCGACGCGCCTCAGGTAAATGTCCTGAATGGGGTTGTGATTGGCCGACATGGTCCAGCCACCTCGTGGTCCCGCGACAATGGTGTTTTCCATGGATTTAATAATATCACTGGTGGCCCCGGTATCGCCGCCGACTGCGGCCATGGCCAACAGCAGCAAAGAACCGGTGTCATACCCCTGAACCCCGAAAACATCAGCCTGACGCCCGGTTGCTGTTTCAAAATCGGCCATGAATGTTTTATTGGTGGGGAAGTCCAGGGTATCGGCCCAGTGCATGGTGGTGATGATGCCTTCGGCTGCTTCGCCTTGCGCCTTGGTTGTGCCTTCGGTCAGAAAACCGGTGCCGTAAAGTGGAATTTGTTTTTTGTCGATGGCTGCTGCGTAGTCCTTAACAAATTTAACGGCGCCTCCCCCTGAGAAGAATACCCAGACCGCATCTGGTTTGATCGCGGCGATCTTGGTCAGTAGCGGCTGGAAGGACACGGAAGGAAAGTCGATCCACAAGTTTTCGATTCCTGACGGATCGCCACCCGCATTGGCAAATCCTTCACTGACGGCTTCCGCCATCTGTTTTCCAGCCGCGTAGTTCCAGGTCAGGGTGACGATTTTTTTATGACCGCGCCTGTGTAGTTCGCCGCCAATAGGATATGACGTTTGCCAGTTGGAAAATGAGGTACGGAAAATATTCGGAGCACAGGCCTCGCGGGTCAGCTGGTTGGCGCCGGCATTGGGCACGACCATTATCGTCTTCGGGGCCTTTTTCATGACCTTGGTCATGGCCATGGCGACGCCGGAATGAACCGGGCCGACGACAAAGTCGACATTTCGCCCTTTGACCAGCTTGGTTGCATTATCGACCGCCTTGGGCGGGGCGGCCTCACTATCCAGCTTGATGTATTCGACGGGGCGCCCCCCCAGCATGTCGCCGGCGGCGGCGATGCGCATCATCATGGCATCGGTAATATTTTCGCCAAGCTTCGCGTATGTGCCGGTAAACGGCAGCATGATACCAACCTTTATGGGAGCCTTGGCACCGATGGCAAAGCGTGTTGGCAGCGCCGTGGCCGCTGCCGCTAGCCCGGTCGTTGCTGCCGCTCCGGCGATAAATCTGCGGCGCGAGGTGCCCGAATTACCTGATTTTCCCATAATACCCCCTTGATATTCTTTTTGGATTTAGTTCAGCCTAAATTCTAGGGAAACCCTGCACGAGAGTCACCTGTCAAAAAAAGTGCTGGCCATTCGGGGGCGAAGCCGGATACCCATTCTGTTATGGAAAAATTGACAAAAGAGCAATTAGGCAAGCGGCTTGCCAGGGTAGAGCTGCTATCGCTTGATGTTGATGGGGTGTTAACCGATGGCGGTCTGTATTACACCGACGACGGTCACCAGTTTCGCAAGTTCAACGTCAAGGATGGCGAAGGCATCAAGCGCGCCATGCAGGCCGGGATTCAGGTCACCATCATCACCGCCAGCAAGACCGATGTGATTACCAAGCGCGCCGCAGATCTTGGTGTCAAACATGTATTCCCTGGCGTCGACGAGAAACTATCGACACTTGAAGGCTTGTGTGCGGAACTGGGTATTGGCCTGGACAGGGTCGCCCACATTGGCGACGACCTGAATGATTTGCCACTGTTGAACGCAGTCGGCTTGGCCCTGACTGTCGCCGACGCCATGCCCGATGTCATCGAGCGGGCTGCCTATGTTACTGATAAGCCGGGCGGCCGAGGTGCGGTGCGTGAAATTATTGATCTTATGGTTGCTGCAAAAAACTAGGCCGTCCCGCCGTTCCAGCGTTCAATCAATTCATGATTAAAACCCATATGATCGAGGGCCCGGCCGACGGTTTGGCGGACGATATCTTGCAGGGTTTCGGGCCGGTTATAAAAGGCCGGCATGGGCGGCAGGATGGTGGCGCCGTAATCGGAGGCCCGGGCCATCAGCTCCAGATGCCCTTTGTGTAAGGGTGTTTCACGGACCAGCAAAACAAGTGGCTTACGTTCCTTGAGCATCACATCGGCGGCGCGGATCAGCAGGTTGTAATCGAAGCTGTTGGCGATGCCGGAAAGAGTCTTGATCGAACACGGTGCGACTATCATGCCATGGGCCCGGAACGAGCCGCTGGCGATGGCGGCGCCGATGTCCTTGATGTTGTGAACCACGTCGGCCAGCGCGCGCACGTCGTCGATGGACATATCCGTTTCGATGTCGATTGTGCGGGCCCCGGCCTCGCTAACCACCAGATGCGAGGGTTGGTCGATTTCCTTCAGCGCCCGCAGTGTCTCGATTCCGTAAACGACGCCGGTGGCGCCGGAAATTCCAACGATGACGGGCTGTTTTTTAAGTTTAGACATTCCATTACATACCTATATGTTGCTGGTCGGGGCAAGGCTTCATAAGCTATCGGAATCATGAACAAAACCATAAAGTTTATCGGCGAGATGCCTGAACCATCGCCCCTGCGCCGGGCGATGGAAGATGCCCATGCCGCTGACGAGACGACAATTATTGAGCAACGCCTTGAACAGGTGGCCCTGCCTGAAGCAGCCAACGGGCGCATCACCGAGACGGCGCGCCGTCTGGTCGGTGGTATGCGCGCCAAGGGCGCAGGCGGCGGCCTTGACGCCTTCATGCACGAATTTGATCTGTCGAACCAGGAAGGTGTCGTCCTTATGTGCCTGGCCGAGGCCCTGCTGCGTATTCCCGATGCGGCGACCGCCGACCGGCTGATAAAAGACAAGATCACCGACGCCGACTGGGGCAGTCATCTCGGGCGTAGCGAGTCCATGTTCGTCAATGCATCGACCTGGGCGCTGATGCTTACGGGGCGCATTGTCAGCTTGAAGGACGAGGCCACGGCCGACATCGGCTCGTATCTGAAAGGCCTTGTGCAGCGCAGCGGCGAGCCGGTTATCCGTCAGGCCATGGTGCAGGCGATGCGTATCATGGGCCGCCAGTTCGTCCTAGGGCGTACCATCGACGAAGCGCTGGAACATAGCCGGGGCGAGATCAACAAAGGCTACCGCTATTCCTATGACATGTTAGGCGAGGCCGCCCATACGGCGGGCGATGCGGATAAATATTTCACCGCCTACGCCGATGCGATCAAGGCCATCGGGAAGGCATCAGCGGGGCAGGGCGTCATCGCCGGGCCGGGAGTTTCGGTCAAGCTGTCGGCGTTGCATCCGCGCTATGAAACGGCCAAACGTGGGCGTGTGATGACGGAGCTTGCAGGCAGAATTCTCGATCTGGCGCGACTCGCCGCCAGCCATGATATTGGGCTGTGTATCGATGCCGAGGAAGCAGCGCGGCTGGATATTTCCCTGGACGTGATCGAAGTGGTTTCCGGCGATACGTCATTAAAGGACTGGCAGGGGCTGGGGTTGGCGCTACAGGCCTACCAGAAAAGGGCTTATCCCCTGATCGAATGGTTCGATGACCTGGCACGGCGTCATAAGCGCCGCTTCATGGTGCGTCTGGTCAAGGGGGCTTACTGGGATACGGAAATCAAGCGTGCCCAGGTCGAAGGACTGGATGGATATCCGGTGTTTACCCGCAAGGTATCAACCGACGTTTCATATATGGCCTGTGCCAAGCGACTTTTCGCCGCACCGGAAAGCTTCTACCCGCAGTTTGCCACCCATAACGCCCACACGGCGGCGGCGGTGATTGAGATGGCAGGCAAGGAAGGCGAGTTTGAGTTTCAGCGCCTGCACGGCATGGGCGAGAGCCTGTATGAACAGTTTGAAGGCGAACGTTACCCATGTCGTATCTATGCGCCCGTCGGATCGCATGAAGATTTGCTCGCTTATCTGGTGCGCCGACTACTTGAAAACGGCGCTAATTCGTCGTTCGTCAACCGCATTGTCGATGAAAGTGCGCCGATCGACGACATCATTGCCGATCCTGTGGCGGCAGTTTCCGCATTGGCGGAAAAACCGCATCCAAGAATCCCGCTTCCTGTTGATCTTTTCGGGGGTGAACGCCGAAATTCCCGAGGGCTGGATATTTTTGAACCGGCGGTTCTGAGGCCCCTTGCATCCGATTTGGCGGCAAGCGTGAAGGAAAGGTTCGCCGCGCCACTGATCGGTGGCGCTTTCGGGGGTGGAAAAGGCCGTGCCATCTTCAATCCGGCTGATCATGGCCAGCAAGTCGGCTCCGTTGTTGAAGCGACGGCAGCCGATGTGGGCCGCGCCGCTGCCCTTGCGGCGGCGGCGGCACCGGGCTGGGACGCTGTCGGCGCCGCCGCAAGGGCGGCTTGCCTGGATCGCGCCGCCGACATGATGGAAGAAAATCTGGCCGAACTGATGGCTTTGTGTGTGGTGGAAGCTGGAAAAACCACAGATGATGCCTTGGCCGAGGTGCGCGAGGCCGTCGATTTTTGCCGTTATTATGCTCATCGTGGGCGGCATGATTTTGCATTACCGGAAACCCTTTCAGGCCCGACCGGCGAGCACAATACCATTTCGCTTCATGGTCGGGGGGTGTTCGCCTGCATCAGCCCGTGGAATTTCCCGCTCGCTATATTCACCGGTCAGGTAACGGCGGCGCTGGCCGCTGGAAATGCGGTATTGGCAAAGCCGGCCGAGCAGACACCATTGATCGCGGCGCGTGCGGTTGAGATACTTCATCAAGCGGGCATTCCGACAGATGTGTTGCACCTTCTACCCGGTAACGGACCAGATGTCGGCCAGCCGATGATTGATGACACGCGAATTGACGGTGTTGCCTTCACCGGTTCGTTCGAAGTGGCGCAGTTGATAAACCGGACACTGGCCGCCCGGTCTGGACCGATCGTGCCGCTGATTGCCGAGACTGGCGGGCTTAATGCGATGATCGTCGATTCGACGGCGTTGCCGGAACAAGTGATCCAGGATGCCGTAATGTCGGCGTTCCGTAGCGCCGGTCAGCGGTGTTCGGCACTGCGGGTTCTGTTCGTGCAGAAAGATATTTCAGAACGGCTGATCGAGATGCTGTCAGGCGCCGTCGAGGAACTTGAAGTAGGCGATCCGGCAAGACTGGAAACCGACGTTGGCCCGGTGATCGATAAAGACGCTCTTAATATGCTTGAAGAACATGCCCGGCGCATGGATGCCGAGGCCGTAAAATTGTGTCAGGCACGAATGCCAGAAAATTTACCGGCGGGAACTTTCTTTGCACCACGTGCTTATCTTTTAGATGGCCTGCATCAGTTGCAGCGAGAAGTATTCGGGCCAATCTTGCACGTCATTACCTATGGGGCGGACGATCTTGACCGGGTCATTGGGGAAATAAATGCCACCGGTTACGGGCTGACTTTCGGCATTCATACCCGCGTCGAGACAACACGGCGTTATGTTCTGGAGCGTATTCGCGTCGGCAATGCCTACGTCAACCGCAATATGATTGGTGCCGTCGTTGGCGTGCAGCCGTTCGGAGGTGAAGGGCTGTCCGGAACCGGGCCGAAAGCAGGGGGGCCGCGCTACCTGCACCGCTTTGCCTGCGAACGCTCCCTATCGATCGACACCACGGCGTCCGGGGGAAATGCGGCGCTAATGTCCTTGGGCGATGATGGTGGCAATTGATCGAATCGTCAAAAACCATTAAAGGAATGATATGTTTCGCTATTTAATAATCCCGTGTGCGTTTGCCATTTCGTTGGCTATCACTTCTTGCGCTCAGCCGCCCTTTGTTCACAAGGCCGGGGAGTTCAACCGTGAATCGGGTGAGTATGGAAAGCCGATAACGGATATCACCAGCGTCACTGTCTGCTACAGCAGTAATTCCACCACACCCCAAGAAGTCAGCAAGCTAGCCCGGGACGAATGCGCTAAATTCGAGAAAGCAGCGATTTATAGTGGGCAGGATTACAGGACCTGCCCCTTAGTCACGCCGGTCGCCGCGATTTATAGCTGTATAGGCTCAAATAATGGCTCAGAAGCCATCAAATCAGGGAAAAATTCAGGTTCGACCACCATAAATTATGATGGGATTCCCTTTACTTACTGATTCGGCTATAGTGCCTGGCCTGCCGGCAGAAGGGCCGGTGTTGCGTCAGTGGGAGAATACCATGAAAAAATATGCAGCCATTTCCCTTGTTCTCGTCTCGACGGCCTGTGCCGACGTCGATTCCGGCTTTAACATTTCGGCCGGTGAAGCGATGGGCATGGTTGCCGGTGGCTTTGCCGGGGGCACTTTTGGTGCTGAAATTGGTGGCGGTCTGGGACAGATGATCAGTGTATCCATAGGTGCCTTGGCCGGTGCCGGTGGCGGTTATGTGTTAGGCAACATGATCGATCCGTCAGATCAAGCAGCCTATAACAGCAATGCCGTGGAATCCTTGGCGACCAACTCCGACGGTGATGTTTCCGGTTGGTCTAATCCAAAAACCGGCAACAGTGGCATCTTTACTCCGACACGTAGCTATGTGACTGGTGACGGTCGCTATTGTCGCGACTATCGGGTTACCTTGGCGATAAACGAAGACAGGGCTCCGAACGGCACGATAGCACGTGGCGATGGGACGGCCTGTCAACAAGCTGATGGAAGCTGGGCGCTGGTCAAGGACGACTTCGGCTGAGCGCCGGATAAACTAAACGGCCAGATATGAGCCCAACCCGGATGCTGAATTTCATTTACATGCTTGCCGGTGGTTACGCGCTGCTTCTGGCCGTCCTTTATTTCTATCAACGGAATCTTCTCTATCATCCGGATACATCGCCCCCCCGCATAACGGCAAGTGGCCTTCCGGAAATGAATCCCGTCAAGGCCCACAGTTCTGATGGTCTTGAGCTTCTGTCGTGGTATGCCCGGGCAAAGGCTGGCATGGCGACCATTGTTTATCTGCATGGGAACGCCGGCAACATCGGTGATCGGGGCAAGAAGGTGCGACCGTTCCTTGATGCCGGTTTCGGCGTCCTGTTGGTCGGTTATCGTGGCTATGGAACAAACCCGGGCCAACCGAGCGAGGAGGGGCTCTATTCGGATGTCAGAGCCGCCCTCGAATATCTGGAAACCCAGGGATTGAAGACGTCGGATATTGTTCTTTACGGTGAATCACTTGGCTCGGGGCTAGCCGTAAAAATTGCCGCCGAAAGGGCGGCTTCCGGTCCCGTCGCCGCGTTAATTCTCGAGGCGCCATTTTCATCGGTCACTGATGCCGCATCGTATTATTATCCTTATGTGCCAATCAGGTGGTTGTTAAAGGATCATTTTGATTCCGCTGCACGCATTGCCGATGTAATGACACCGGTTTTTATTCTGCATGGCGAACAAGATAAAACCATGCCGATCAAATTTGGCAAAAGATTATTCGAAGTTGCAACAGAGCCAAAACAGGCTGCCTGGCTTCCAAAGGCGGGGCATAACGATCTATTCGACTACGGCGCGGATACCATGGTGATTGAATTTCTAAAAACCAAGTTAGGCATAACTCCTTAAAAACATGGTAAATATATAGTAAATACCTTGTTGGCTTTGTAGCAGTTTACCTTTAAAATACTACATGTAGTTTTATATGCGGGTTCGATGACTGATTCGGGCGCCGCCGCTTTGTGTAGCGAAAATACATTCGTTTGGCATTTAAATTTGGGGCGAGTGAGCGATGGCTCAAATACCAAAGACAGGAATGACCGCAGCGCCAACGGCGATCAATACCGTGCGCTCGTCTCCTGGTTCCAAATTATCGGGGGGGCCGCGTTCCGTTGCTACCTCAGATGCTTCACCTATTGATGAAATTAGCTCTCAGGCGGGTGTCGCGTTTGATGACTCATTACTTTTCCGTGACGATAACACCGAGGAAAAGAAGAACGACGATCACGCACAGGCCAGGAGTCTGATCGAATATCCCGGTTCAAGCGAGACTTTTGCTTCAATTTTCAAGGAAGTAAATCCGACGGCAGATGAGAAATCCCAGGCACCAGCAAAGACGGGGCTTTTCTCGACCCTGGTGGTGCGCGCCATCAATATCTACGAGACCAACAGCCGCATCATCAGTGGCGAGCTGGAGCCGCGCGGCTCACACCTTAGCATTTACCTCTAGTTTCCCTCGATTACCCTTGAATTTGCCATTTTTTGGTGTGACGTAGGTCATAGCTGGATTTGCTTGGCAACCGGTATAAATGTTGGCAGTAGCGGCTGATATTACACTGGCCGTAGCAGAGTATTGGGAACGGCACGCCATGACGATTCAAGGAGCCTTGTCAGCCGCAGTTTCGGCGTTGAGAGTGTCATCTGCGCAGGTGGCCGCCAGCGCTGACAATATTGCCAATGCCAATACCAATGGCTACAAGGCTAAAGAGGTTCACGCCTCGACCATAACCACCAAACAGACAGTCGCAACCGGCTATTCTTCGGGCGGGGTGTCCGGTTTTACGGTTGAGGCCCAGGACCCTGGGGTCAATATTGGACTCGAGATGATCAGAATAATTACCGCCCATACCGCCTACAGGGCAAATCTTGAAATTGTGCGCACCGCCGAAGAAATATCCCGTGAACAAGTAAGTACCAAGGCCTGACTTAACCTAAGCATGATCCGTTAATGATTTATTTTCATTATCGGTCTAAAATTAATGTGCTTGCTGGTTTCATCACTGGCGTGTGACCGCTGTATATCAATAAAAGCAGGTGCTTAGTTTCAGTTTCGGGGTTCAGGATGCCAACTGCCGTAGAGTCCACTTTTGATATTGCGCTGTGGTTTTCGGACACAGCCCTCGAAGAAAACGAATATTTACAGCCGCAAAAACTGCATCGGTTGCTCTTCCTTTCCCAGGCTTATTATTCGGTTGCCTTCAACGGCCAGAAGTTGATGCCGGCGATTTTCGTTGCCGAGGAAATGGGCCCGATTGAGCCCAACGTTTACAAGGCGTTTATCAAGGGGCGCCCTAACATTGATCCGGAATTATTCCTGCCTGAAGATATTGAAAACTTCCTCGGCGGCATTTGGCGGCGTTTCGGGCAATATTCACCGGAACGATTGGGTAAGCTGTGTAAGGAAACTATCGCCTACAAACAGGCTTTTAAAAAGGCGCGGCGCGCAGAAATCACACTGGAAGCCATGCAACTGGCATTCGTCAGGGGCGAGGAAACACCGTCACTCAATCAGGTGGTCAAACCGAAACTGATGCGCTCGCAGACTGGCCGTCCGGTTGCCGTAAAAAGCTGGATTCCTGGCACAAAAAATCATGGATAACGGTTAATTGCATCCCGCAATGCGGCAATTTCCGCCCAATGGGCTATTTGCTGTTGCGGTTCACTGATACTCCGATACAATTATTCCTCAAGGGCAGTTGCATACTTAATTCTATGCGCAATGCCTTGGGCCGGAACGGCCCAAAAGAAAAACATCAGGGAGGATTAATTTCCATGTCAAAATATTCGAAATTTCTTTCCGTGCTGGCGTGCGGCGCGGTCGTAACAAGCCTTGCCGTTGGCCCGACCGAGGCCAAGGTCGAGGGTGACACCATCACACTAGGTGCGCCGCTGTCGTTTACTGGCAAATATGCCACCGCCGGCAAGCACACCAAGAACGGCTATGATCTTGCTATTGCCAAGATCAACGAAGCCGGAGGCGTCAAGTCCGGCGGCAAGACCTATAAACTCGCCGTTCAATACTACGACGACGAATCCACCTCGGCCCGTACCGCCCAATTGGTGGAACGCTTGGTCAAGCAGGATGGAATCCAGTTTTTACTTGGGCCCTACGGTTCCGGCCCGACGGCCGCCATGGCGCCCGTCGTCGAACAGCTTCAGGTGCCGATGGTTGAAGGCAACGGTGCGTCGCGTTCCATCTTTAACAAGGGGTACAAGTATACCTTCGCCGTGTTGTCCACGTCAGAACAGTATCTCGCCGAAACCCTTACACTGGCGGCCGAATGGGCCAAGTCCAATGGCCGTGATCCCGCTTCGCTTACGGTGGCGTTGGCCATGGAAAACGATCCGTTTTCCCAGGACATTCGCGCTGGCTTGCTTGACGATGCCAAGAAATACGGCATGAAGGTCATTATTGATGACAAGCTGCCGCCGGAACTGAACGACATGTCGGCGACGTTGACCAAGGTAAAGGCTTTGAAGCCCGACATCCTGGCGGTGTCTGGGCATTCCAAGGGGGCCACGCTGGTCATCCGTCAGTATTCGGAAATGCAGGTCAACGTGCCAATCCTTTCCATGACCCATTGCGATTCGGCGGATATTGCCAAGAATTTTGGCGACAAGGCCGAATACGCGCTCTGCGGGGCACAGTGGGATCCGAACATGGCTTACAAGGATAGCCTGTTTGGTTCGGCTAGGGATTATGCCAATACCTTCAAAAAGACATACGACTACGACGCCCCGTATCAGTCGGCTGAATCCTCGGCGGCCGTTCAGGTCTATGTGGATGCCTTCCAGCGGGCCAAGTCTCTTTCCGCCAAGGACGTACGTGACGCCCTTGCGGACACAAAAATGCAGACTTTCTATGGAAATATCGATTTTGACGAAACCGGCAAGAACACCGCCAAGCCGATGGTTCTGCTTCAGGTGCAGGGAGGGAAATACATCCCAGTTGCACCCAGCAAATTTGCCGCCGCAAAGGCGATCATTCCAATTCCGACATGGGACAAGCGCTAATATCTAACTCATGAAAGTCCCGCCCCGGTTTGTTCCGGGGCGGGGGCCTTTTCCCACCATGATCGATAATTTTTTAATTTTATTCGATGCGCCGGTCTTTGCAGTGCAATTGCTGATTGATGGCCTGCTGGTCGGTGCCCTGTTTGCACTGGTCGCCTATGGAATGGCGCTGGTATGGGGGGTGATGAACATCATCAACATTGCCCAGGGTGAATTTGTCATTATGGGCGGTTACGTCGCCCTTACAGTCGCTAACGTAGGCATCCCCATCGTATTTGGCCTACCCCTTGCTTTCATAGTCCTGTTCTTCGCCGGCTGGCTGGTCTTCCGAATCGTGATCTGCCGCGTTGTTGACCAGGATCTGTTTACTTCCATTCTCGCCACGTTTGGCATTTCCATCCTGCTGCAGCAGTTGATGAACCAGATATTCACCGCAGATGTTCGCACGTTGGAATCCGGGCTTGGCATGTGGTTTGTCCTGGATAATATGGTGACGATCAGCCAGATCAAAGTCGTGACGTTTGTTGTCGCTTTGGCCTTCGGCGCGGCTATCATAATGTTCATGAAGACATCCCGCCTGGGGCAATCCATCCGGGCCACGGCCCAGAACGCGCGCGCGGCGCGCATCATGGGCATTAATACGGATCGTGTTTATGCCTTTACCTATGCCTTGAATGCGGCCATTTGCGGGGCGGCGGGGGCTTTGGTGGTGATGACCTGGCTGGTTCATCCCTTTGGCGGCCTGGCCTATACTGTCCGCTCCTTCATGATCGTCGTAATAGCCGGGCTCGGCAACTTTCCAGCCGTGGTTGCCGCCGGGATCGGCCTAGGCGCGCTCGAGAATTATGCCGGGTTCATGCTCGGCACTGAGTTCCAGATGGCGTTCATTTTTGGCCTTCTGGTCGCGATCCTGGTCTGGCGTAATTTCCGTCTGAAAAAACAAAGAATGGTTCTTAAATGACGAGGAATCGAAAGTACGTTTTTTATGGCCTGATTTTTGTTCTGGCACTGGCGGCCCCCTTTCTGGCACCTGATTATCAGACCCAACTTGCGTTCCTTTGGCTGATGATCCTGTTTGCGCTGACCTGGGATATCATGGGCGGACAGATGGGGTACAATTCCTTCGGCAACGTAGTGTTTTTTGGTATCGGCATGTACACCACTGCCGTTACACAGCGAAATCTATATTTCGAGGTCGAGCAGTATGTCAGCGTGTCCGGTCTTGTCGATGCCGTGACGCCAAGTCAGTACGTGACGGGAATGTTTTTAGGCATGGGCGCCGGGGCAATATTGGCGGTTTTCATAGCCTTCATCCTGGGCATTGGGATTTTGGGATTGCGCGGCCACTACTTCGCCATTTGCACCCTGGGGCTGACCATTGCGGCCGGTGAAACCGCGGGCGGCATCGACTACATTGGCGGCGGATCGGGTATGGTGGCGCCGGTGTTTCCGTTGGCCCTGGGGGAAAAAGGCATCTTCTTTTATTATGTTTTAATGACCTTGGCGGTCATGACGTTTGTTGTTTTTCAAAGGCTTTATTCCAGCCAGTTTGGCCTGGCTATCAACGCTATCCGCGACGATGAAGACAAGGCCGAGGCCATGGGTTTGCACACCACCCGATATAAGGCAGTGGCCTGGTGTGCATCGGCATTCTTTCTGGGTGCTGCAGGCGGCGCGACGGGCAATCTTGTCGGCTTCATTGATCCCCTGGATGTTGCATTTGCAGGCTCGACATTTGGGGTCTGGATGGTTTTGATGGCCATTCTTGGCGGCAAGGGAACCATGTGGGGTCCGGTGATTGGCGCCGCCGTTTTTCACATCACCCAGGAGTTGTTCTGGACCTACCTGTTTGGCTGGCAGCGGGTCGCCTTGGGCGCATTGATTGTCATTATCGTGGTGTTTTTCCCAAAAGGAATCATGGGCTTTTTGCACCATCATTGGCCACAACTGTTTGGACAGACGGTTGATGAAGCTTCCTCCAGCGAGCGGGAGGGCAAGGCATGAGCATGCTTCAGGTATCCAATGCTTCCAAATCATTTGGTGGCGTGCTCGCTAACCGCGATATTTCCATTGAAGTTCCGGAAGGCAAAATTATTGGTCTGATCGGCCCCAATGGGTCGGGCAAAACGACGTTATTTAACTCTATCGTCGGATATCATCCGCTGGATTCTGGTTCGGTTCGATTTCAGGGCAGTGAAATTTCAAAGATGATCGTGCCCCAGATCGCCCGACTTGGCTTGTTGCGCACATTTCAGCAAACCCGCATCTACGGCAAGATGACTTGCGTACAAAATATGCAGATCAGCATTCCGCACAGAAATACAAACATCGGTCACATGTTTGCCAAGTTACCGCCGGAAGTAATGGAAAAGGCCGATCATCTGCTTGATTTTGTCGGCCTTTTTTCCAAGCGCAAACTTCTCGCCGGTGACCTGTCTTTCGGCCAGCAGAAGCTGCTGGAATTTGCCATGGCTTTGATGAACGACCCGAAACTGCTGTTGCTGGACGAGCCGACGGCCGGTATCAACCCGACCCTGATTAACGGGCTGATTGATCGGCTGAAACGGGCCAACGCAGATTTTGGAATCACTTTGTTGGTCATCGAACACAACATGCGCGTCATCATGAATTTGGCCGAACACATCTATTGTCTGGCCCACGGCGAACTGTTGGCCGAGGGCAATCCTGAATCGGTGCAGAACGATCAGCGCGTCATCGACGCCTATTTAGGCGCACACTGATGGCGGAAGAGCCCGGAACCCCCAAAAAAGGCATCAGCGGATATGGCAAGGGCAGCGTCGATACGGTGCTGTCGGTCGATGATGTGGCTCGTGATGCCGAAAAGCTGTCGGCGAACAAGCCACCCAAACAGCAACTGACAGAACTGACCAAGGGAGAAGCATTTCTTTCTATCGATGGCCTCGTCGCCGGGTACGGCAAGATGGAGATTATCCATAACTTTGATCTGCGCGTCGGTGCCGGTCAGTCACTGTGCCTGATTGGGCCGAACGGGGCTGGCAAGTCAACGATCCTGCATTCCATCTACGGCTTCACCAACATTACCGGCGGCGTCATCAGCGTCAACGGTAATGACATCACCCGGCTCAGCCCCAATGACAAACTTAAAAATGCCGGTATCGCCTATATTCTTCAGGACAATTCCGTCTTTCCCGACATGACAGTCGAGGAGAATCTGCTCATGGGCGGGTTTTTGAAAGATTCCACCGATGAGGCGCACGCCGCAGCCGAGCGTGTTTTCGAGAAATATTCACGCCTGAAAGATCGTCGCGACCAGCGGGCTGGCGTCTTATCGGGCGGCGAACGGCGTTTGCTGGAAATTTCCCGTGCCCTGATAATGGAACCAGACGTGCTGCTGGTCGATGAGCCGTCAATCGGGCTAGAGCCGCGGTTTATCGACATGGTGTTCGAGATTTTGGACGATCTTCAAAATCACGAAGGAAAGACCATCATCATGGTCGAACAAAACGCCAAGAAGGGACTGGAATTCGCCGATATTGGCTACGTGCTGGTATCAGGAGAACTGGCCATGGCCGGCACGGGAGATGAATTGCTGGAAGACCCGGAAATCGGACGGCTATTCCTCGGTGGTTAATCGCTGCTGATCAGAAACAATGCCAAATAAACACCCAGTAGCACGATGACCCACTGCACCATGGAACCGACCAGGGCGGTTCGGGCCAGGGCGCTGTTGGGGCCGTTAAAGCGGAACGTCAGGCCGATAATGGCGGTGACGATCCCAAGTCCGAATTTCCTTATAGACTGATCAAGGGGACCGAAGACAGTCTTGAAAGCCTGCACCGCTTTCGGCAAACCCATGCGATAGGACCATTCCGCATCTATATTGATGCCGGGAAGCTCCGGCGGATAGATGTGCATCAGTTTCAGGATGGTAAACGCCAATGCCGAGAAGAACAGCAACTGTGTCTGGGTCAGAACGTGGGCGGCAGTGTAGGGAGCATAGTCCACCGGGAACGGTAGCATGCTGTAGAGCACCCACGGATAGGAGCCGTTAAATACGCAGATAATGGCGGCCAGCCCCATGGCGATGAGCATGTTGGTCGGCGCTTCCTTGCAGCGAATGCCCGAATCATGGGCGAAAAAGGCGAAGAATGGAATTTTGATGCCGGCATGGTGGAACACGCCAGCCGATGCAAACAGCAATGCCAGCCAGACAAGTTCGTAGCCTTCATCCAGGGCGGCGACCATGACCATGGATTTGGACACGAAACCAGAGAACAGCGGGAAGGCGGAAATGGAAGCCGCCCCGATGATGCAGAAAAAGGCGGTCTTGGGCATGGATTTGTAAAGTCCCCCCAGGGCTGAGCCGTCCATCTTGCCGGTCCGGTACAATACCGCCCCCATGGACATGAACAGCAGGCCCTTGAAGATAACGTCATTGAAGGCATGACTGATGGCCCCGTTCATGGCCAACTCGCTGCCGATGCCGATACCGACGACCATGAACCCGATCTGGTTGATCAGGCTGTAGGCGAGCACCCGGCGCAGGTCATTCTCGATGACGGCGAAGAAAATCGGGAACATGGCCATGGTCGCGCCAATATAAACAAGGATTTCCGTTCCCGCATAACTGCGGGCCAGGGCATAGACGGCGACCTTGGTGGTGAAGGCACTCAAGTAAACGGTGCCCGACGGTGTCGCTTCCGGATAGGCATCAGTTAGCCAGTTGTGGAGAAGCGGGAAGGCACATTTTATTCCGAATGCGAGGAAAATCAGCTGCGAAGCCAGGCTACCGTCAAGCCCGATATGGGTGAAGGCAATGGTGCCGGTGTTATGCAGTCGCAACAGCACACCGGCCAGCAGAATGACGCCGGATAAAACCTGAATGATGATGTAGCGCATGGCGGCGCTGTTGGCGCGCTCGGTGTTGCGGGCCAAAACAAGAAACACCGAGGTCAGCGCCAACATTTCCCAGAACACGAACAGGCTGATCATGTCGCCGACGAAAACGGCTCCCAGTGCACTGCCGGCATACATAACGCCGGCCACATGCTCACCGCTGTTTTTGACGTGAATGGAATAGATAGCGCCAATAAAGGCCGCCAAATGGAAAAGATAGCCAAACAGCATGCTGAGGCGGTCGGCCTTGAAAACAGTTAACGTATAGTCAAAAACCGCGAGCGAGATCACCGTATCGGTGGGCAGGATATAAAGATTCCAGGCCCCAATCAGCGGAATTGACAGCATCAGCAATTGCCGCGCCATGCCGCGGGTCAGCATGACGCCTGCGGCACCAATATAGAATATCAAGAAAGGTGCGACGCTACTTGTCATAGTAGTCTTCCTTACGCATCACCACTTTTCGCATTTCCTTGGCCACCAACACCAAAATCACACAGGCAAAGAATCCATAGACCCCGTAGAACCCGAACAGGACCTCCCACGGATGGTCGATATGGCGGTAAATGAAAAATTCAGCGACGATTGACAGGCCGCAGACGACGAATAAGGCGCCGATGACGCGCTTGACATTTTTCGGATCGTCGAACATGTGTTTCTTTTGATCGCTCATTTGCTCACCAGCATTTTCATCAGGTCATAAACTGGGTCAGGATAGAAAAACAACACCACGCAGCCAATAGACGTGACACCTATTGCCAGCAGGATGGGCAAGGGCGCTTCCTTGATGGGGGCTGGTTTGCCGTCACCGCCGAAAAAGGCCCGAAAAGGGATCGGCAGCAAGTAGGCCACATTGAGCAGCGATGAGGCCATCAGGATACCGACGAGAAAAAGTTTATCTGCTTCCAATGCCCCCAAAGCCAGATACCACTTGCTCCACACCCCGCCCATGGGTGGCAGCCCGATAACGCTTAAGGATCCGATCAGGAAAGCCAGCATGGTTACCGGCATGGCCCGGCCCAATCCTCGCATCTGACTGATTTCTGTTTTGTGGCTGGCAACCATGATGGCCCCGGCACAGAAGAACAGGGTGATTTTTCCGAATGCATGGGTAGCGATATGCATGCCGCCACCGATGATGCCTAAGGAATTTGCCAGCATGGCCCCAAGGATGATGTAGGAAAGCTGGCTGACGGTAGAATAGGCGAGCCGGGCTTTCAGGTTGTCCCGGGTCATGGCGACCAGTGACGAGACGATGATGGTCAGGGCCGCCATGTATTGCAAAAATTCATGGGTGCCGATTCTACTCAGGAAATCGACGCCGAATATATAGACAGATACTTTCAACACCGTGAACACACCGGCCTTGACCACGGCGACGGCGTGCAGAAGGGCGCTGACCGGCGTCGGCGCCACCATGGCCGCGGGCAGCCAGCGGTGAAACGGCATCAGGGCGGCCTTGCCAATGCCGAAGATGTAGAGCAGCAG
>JABMOQ010000124.1 GCA_013204045.1 Rhodospirillaceae bacterium
ATGAATTTTCGGGCGGCCAACGCCAGCGCATCGCCATCGCCCGCGCCCTTGTGCTGAAGCCCGACCTCATCGTCATGGACGAGCCGACCAGCGCGCTGGATATGTCGGTGCAGGCGCAGATCGTCGATCTGCTGCGCGACCTGCAACTGCGCCACGGCCTGACATATATGTTCATCAGCCACGACCTCAGGGTGGTGCGCGCCGTATCCCACGACATCATCGTCATGCGCGATGGCAAAATTATCGAACAAGGCCCTGCCAATGATATATTTGCCAATCCCAAAGAACCCTATACCCGCGCCCTGATGGCGGCGGCGCTGGAATTAAAGGCCGATGAAAGCGGTGTGGTAGGTACATGAGCAACATGATCTTCATTCTTCAGGGCGATGATTCCAAACGCTGGATCGAGGCCCTGATCCCGGCCATGCCGGAAGTCGATTTCAATGCGGACTGTTATATCTGGCCCGACGTGCCCGACGACCCCGACTCCGTTGATGTGGCCGTGGTCTGGCGGCCCAATCCGGGGGCCCTGAAAACATTTCCAAACCTGAAAGCCGTGATTAATCTGGGTGCCGGGGTCGATTCCATTCTGGCCGATGACACTTACCCCCAGGGCGTGCCGCTGGCCCGCATGATTGATCCGGCCATGACCCGCCACATGACCGAATTCGTCATTTACAAGGTGCTGCATTTTCATCGCAAGTTTCACATTTACGAAGAAATGCAGCGCCACCATGTATGGAAGGAGCTGAGCCAGCTCGACACGCTAACCCGCACCGTCGGCATACTCGGCCTTGGCGCACTGGGCAGTGATGCGGCATCTCATCTTACTGCTCTGGAATTCAAAGTTGCGGGATGGAGCCGCACGGAAAAAAATCTCGACGGTGTTGAATCGTTTTTCGGGGCGGACGGGCTGACGCCCTTTTTAGCGCAAACTGATATCCTTGTTTGCCTGTTGCCGCTAACGCAAGAAACCCGCGGCATTCTAAATGCCGACCTGTTTTCGAAGCTTCCACAAGGGGCGTTTGTCATTAATGCGGCGCGCGGTGGCCACATGATCGAAGCCGACATGCTGGCGGCTTTGGATAGCGGTCATATCGAAGCGGCGGCGCTTGATGTTTTCCCGGAAGAGCCTTTACCCGATGCCAGCCCATTCTGGGATCATCCCAAGGTATGGCTGACGCCCCATATCGCCAGCCTGTCGGTTCCATCATCGGCAGCGGCCGAAATTGCCGACAACATCCGCCGGGTCCGTGCCGGAAAACCGCCGAAGGATAGGGTCAACATGGACAGCGGTTATTAAGGGCGCCTGCATGGCAGCGCCCGGGTCATGAATTTTGTCGCGTAGTGAACGCTTTCCGGATTTATGGCATGCCCCAGACCCTTGCAGATATGATATTCGCTCCGCACATTGGCCGCCATCAGGGTGGTGATGGCCTGCTTGATGCGATCGGCGGGAATGACCGTGTCATCGGCCCCATGCAGGAAACAGACGGGTGGCCTGGCGGTAATTTCATCGACCCCGTCGGCAGGCAACAACATGCCAGAAAAACACACCACCCCGGCCACCGGCGTGCTTAGGCGAAGCGCCGTATACAGCGCCAGCATCGCGCCTTGCGAAAAGCCTGCAATGACGACGTCTTCAAAGCCCAGGCCATGTTCGGCGACAACCTGTTGCAGGTAGTCTTCCAGTGGCGGGGCCGCCTGCTGCAAGCCCTGTATAATGGCCTCCATGGGTTGGCCCTGAAGTTCGAACCACTGCCGGCCGGTAGGCGTGTCCATATAGGAATGGACCGCCGTCGGGGCAATGTAGCGAGCCCGCGGCATTTTTTTCGCCAACACCTCGGCCATACCGATAATGTCGCTGCCGGTTGCGTTGGCTCCGTGCAGAAGAATGACCAGACATTCGGGCTTGCGCCCCTCCAAGGGTCCGATCATGACGTCCTTTATGCGGTTTGTGCTATCCATGACCATTACTTCTTATGACAGGCTTGGCAGTTGGACATTTTACCGGCCGCGGCACGGTCCGCCTGGGACACCGACTTCTTATGGATGCGCACGAACCATGTCCGCTCGGTAATGCGGATCGGTATGTCGATGGAATTCTTGCCGACCATGTAGGCAAGGATATGCTTGCGAGAGGCTTCATCAAGACTGGCGTCCTCGCCAAAATGATTGCCAAGGTCGCCCATGATCTTGTTCCAAGAGTAGGCTGGCAGGAACCTCGGCCCGTAAGGCGCATGACAGGCGCCGCATTCATTGACCGTCACCGCATCCGAGGCATAGCCGATGGCCCCCGAGGCTTGTGCGCCTGAAAACGTCGTCAAGGCCGGCGCCACATAAATAGCCCCCGCCACCAGTCCCAATCGGGCCAGGGCGCGCACGCGTTGCTGCATCTTATCTCTTTGTGCGGTTTCCTGAGTCATGGCCGCTTCCCTTTTGTTATGGATTTTTTTCAAGGCGCGTCCAGCCGGCCTTGCGGGCATTTTCATCGCTGCAGAAGAAGCGCTCTCCTGTCGACGTATCTATAGTTCGGGCTTCGTAATCGTCATCAAAGGGCACAAGGTAAATGTGGCGGCCTTGGCCATCTATGGTCCCCTTGACCATGCAGGCCGGAAGGCCCGGGGGACGACCCTGAAGAAACGTCTGTTCCAGCCCCACCCATGGCAATGCATCAGTTGGATGGCTGGAACCTTTGAAATCCGCTTCGCTATCCAGTCGCTTGCCCTTGCGCCATTCCCAGGGCTGCACGATTGAACCGCCCCAGATGCCGAGTCCGGCCTGCTGGGCCATGTGTTCCATGGCCACATAATGGGGCGGTACATCTTCGCCAGCCATGACATGCCCTGCCTTCAACAAAATATCCGAAATTTCCTGATCGCTGCTGATGCAGGTCGCCTCGGCTGGGCGTTTTTCGTTCGGTCGGATAAAACACCGGATGGGTTGTACCTCCATCTGCAAATGTTTTTTCAAACTGTACCCGGCGGACAGGCCGCATAACCAGAGATGGCCGCTGTGGTTGCAGACCTGCCCCAGTTCCGGGGCGTCGATACCGGCCAACTGGTAAATGGTCGCGCCCACCTGAATAGTATCGCCATCGATGACATCGATAAGATGGGAGTCGAATTCCAGTGCCTTTTCCGCCTGCACGGAAGTGCCGGGCGCACTATATAAGGCAACGGCAAACAGAAAAACGGCCGTCGGAATTTTGATGTCTGTTTTTATTTTCATATTGAGATGCACCTCTCCTAGTTAGAAAATCCGTCGCGCCAAAAATGTGGTGAAAGAAACACCAGAACCGTCATCACTTCCAGGCGCCCCAAAATCATCCCGACAATCAGCAGCCATTTGGCAGAATCGCCAATGCTGGAATAGTTGCCCGCCGGGCCAATGATCTCGCCCAGTCCCGGGCCGACATTGCCAACGGCTGAAACGGCGCCGCTAAAACTGGTTGTAAAGTCCAGGCCCGTCAGGGACAGGGATATGGCAAGAAATATTGTAGCACCGACGTAAAGCAACGTAAGCATAAGAACGCTTTCAACAACCCGGCGCTGGATTTTCTGCCCATGATAAAGAAAGGGGAAAACGCCATTCGGCGAAATTATTTTTCTTAATTCACGGCGCAGGGCCAGCACGCCTATTTCAAATCGCATGAACTTTATTGATCCGGCCGTCGATCCCGTACAGCCGCCGACAAACATCAGGAAAAAGAAACCAACCGCAGCGAATCCCCCCCATGAGCCATAATCCTCTGAGACGAATCCTGTAGTAGTAACCACCGAAATCACGTCAAACGCGGCATACCTGATTGCGTCCAACGGCTGGATGTGAAGACTGGATGCCAGCCATAGGGAAATGACTATGATGATGACAACCAGAAACAACAGGAAATTACGTACTTGTCCTGCGATAACCCTGGAGTGGCCGCTTCGGCGAAGCAACCTGACGTAAAACAGAAAAGGAATAGCCCCGGCCAACATGAAGATGATGAGGGTCCATTCCACAATTGGGCTGTTGAAATGCTTTATCGAGGTATCTGCGGTCGAAAATCCACCCGTTGAAATGGTGGTCATGGCGTGTACGACAGCTTCCAGTGTCGTCATCCCTTCAAGATGCAAAGCGACAAAACATATAAGCGTAAGCGCCACGTAGATGCCGACTATCGCCGAAATAAATTGCGAAACCCGTGGGAATGTTTTTTCCGAACTTTCCGATGATTCAATCCTGAATAATTGCATGCCGCCAACACGCAACAACGGCAGCATGAATATGGCCATAACAATAATGCCTATGCCGCCAATCCATTGCAGCATGCCGCGCCAGATCAACATGCCCGGCGGCACATCCCCAAGGCTCGTTATGACCGTCGCCCCTGTGGTGGTAAGTCCGGATACTGCTTCGAAAACTGAGTCCGTAAAGCTCAGGTTCAAGCCCGAAATCCAGAACGGCAAAGCTGTCGCCATAGACACCAATATCCAGCAGCCAATCGTCAGGGCATATCCGTGGCGGATATCAAAATGATACATATCGGTGCGCGCCATCAGCACCATCGCCCCGCCGACGAACAGGCAAAGGATTGATGATGCTAGGAAGTTCCACCAATCCGGATTATCCCACTCGACATCAATCATCGCAGGGACATCCATCAGCACACCAATGCCGAACAGGGTCAGCCCAAGAACGACAAAAACAAGTCTGCTCATCGGATTGCTTCCGGTATGTTGGCGACGTGCCGTGCCGTGCCGATTAATATCGACAATTCCGATAGTCCGGTCTGCATTTTCTGGTAGCCTAACTTGCCTGTATAAAGCACGCATCGCATGCTGAAATTCCGGCAGCGATGCCTGAAACACCCCCTTCCGCATAAAGGGGGGGATATTAACAAGTCAGGTTAGGGGTGGTCCTGTCTCACGCAGAACGATGGATGATGCCAGGGTGAAGGGCGGCGTTTTGAACGAGAAAACGGCCTTGTCGACAACCGCCGCGGGAGTGGCTTCCAGATTTTTCGTTAAAAAAACGACGTCATCACTGGAATCGACGCCTTCCGTGACCACCGTAATCTCGTTGCTGATGCTTTGTATTTCTGAATAGCTCAGGCCGCACGTCAGCAGCAGCCCCGCGAAGTACAGGGAGACAAACAACAAATGCAAAGGATGTATACGCAAAAAACTCATCGTAAGGGGATCGCTTCCTTACATTTAATTCAGCGGCGGACGTTAGCATATATTTCTGTTTTTACCAATTATCCCAGCCATCCGTATGACAGCGCCAGCAAACCGCCACCAAGCAGAACCCGGTAGACGACAAACGGCGTAAAGGTGGCGCGCCGGAGCCACGCCATCATCAGGAAGATGGCGACGAGGGCGGCGACGAACGACAGCCCGGCGGCAAGAATGACATCGGACGTCAGGCGCGCGTCGCCGATCTGGTATAGTTCCAGCCCCTTTAGGACACCGGCGCCGATGATCGTCGGCACCGACATCAGCATGGAAAAACGTGCCGCCTCGGTACGTTCCATGCCGAGCAGCCGCGCCGCCGACATGGTGATGCCGGAACGGCTGGTGCCGGGAATCAGTGCCAGCACTTGTGCCATGCCGATGATCAGGGCATCGCCAAAGCCGACATGCTCGATGCGCCGGAGGGTCATCCCGATACGGTCGGTGATCAACAAGATGATGCCGAAACCCAATGTCGCCCATCCGATGATGGTGACCGAGCGCAGACCATCCATGCCGTAGCGGTTGAGAAAATATCCGGCGACAACCACCGGCACCGTCGAAATGGCGAGCAACCCGGCGAGGCGCGCCATGGGATCGCTACGGCCTTTGGCGGTGCGGTAAAGACCCGCAATCATGCCGACCATGTCGCGCCAGAAATAAAGCATTACCGCGCCCAGGGTGCCAACGTGGACGGCGACGTCAATGATCAGGCCCTGGTCGGGCCAGTCGGCCAGAATCGGCACCAACGCCAGATGCCCGGATGACGACACGGGCAGGAATTCCGTGATGCCTTGGACCAGGGCTAGAACCACTATATGTAGGATCGGCACCGTTTTTCCCTCAAAATCTGGTGGTTTATAGCATTTTGGTCGTCGTTACCCAACCCCCAACTGTTCTCCCGATGGTCTTTCCGCTACAATCTTTTCGTATGGTGAGATGTTTGTTATGTTTTAAAGATTGGCAACACCCGGTTTCGCTTGGTATTTAAGCGCCCCCGTTTAATTGTAGGTGATCAAATTCATGAGCCAACAAGATTGGCCCTTACCGCCCGGGCTGCCCCCAGCCCAGGGCCTGTATGACCCCGGCAACGAGCATGATAACTGCGGTCTCGGCTTCATTGCCGATATCAAGAATCGCAAGTCCCATGACATCGTTCGCGACGGCTTGCAGATTCTTGTCAACCTGGATCATCGGGGCGCCGTAGGGGCCGACCCGCTGGCCGGCGACGGCGCCGGAATCCTGGTTCAGGTGCCCGACCGCTTTTTCCGCAGCCTTGTTCCGGACCTCGGCTTCGCGTTGCCAGAAGCCGGAACCTATGCCGTCGGCATGGTGTTCCTGCCGCAAAACGACGAGACCCGGGCCAAATGCATCGAAGCCTTTGAACATGTCGTGCCCGAAGAAGGTCAGGTGCTGCTCGGCTGGCGCGATGTGCCGGTGAACAATTCCTACCTGGGTGAAACCGTCAAACCGATCGAACCGGTGATCCGTCAGGTTTTCATTTCCATGGGAACTGGTTGCAAGGACGCTGATGCCTTCGAACGCAAGCTGTTCGTAATCAGGAAGCGTGTCCATCACGCGGTTTGGGACATCGATATCGAGGAGGGTGGTAACTTCTATATTCCTTCCCTTTCGTCACGCACCCTTGTCTACAAGGGTATGATGCTGGCCCCCAACGTGGACAAGTATTTCCTGGACCTTTCTGACGAACGATTTGAATCGGCGCTGGCCCTGGTGCATCAGCGTTTTTCCACCAACACCTTTCCGTCGTGGCCGTTGGCGCAGCCGTTCCGATACCTTTGCCATAACGGCGAGATCAACACCGTGCGCGGCAACATCAACTGGATGCATGCCCGCCGCCGTAACATGAGCTCGGAAATTCTTGGACCCGATCTGGAAAAACTGTGGCCATTGATCGGTGACGGAGCCTCCGATTCGGCGACCTTCGACAACGCCCTGGAACTGCTGGTCGCCGGGGGCTATTCCCTGGCCCACGCCATGATGATGATGATACCGGAAGCCTGGTCCGGCAACGCCCTGATGGATGAAGAGCGCCGCGCTTTTTACGAATATCACGCCGCCCTGATGGAGCCGTGGGACGGCCCGGCATCGATGGCGTTCACCGATGGTCGCCAGATCGGCGCCACGTTGGATCGCAATGGCCTGCGCCCGTCGCGCTACATCGTCACCGATGACGGCAGGGTTATTCTGGGCTCGGAAGTCGGCGTGCTGCCCATACCGGAAAGCAAGATTGTCAAAAAATGGCGCCTGCAGCCGGGCAAGATGCTGCTTATCGACCTTGAACAAGGCCGCATCGTCGATGACGAGGAAATCAAGGAAACCCTGGCCAGGGCCAAGCCCTACCAGAAGTGGCTGGACGAAACCCAGATCATGCTGGAAGACCTGCCCGATCAAGTGTCGTGGATGACGCCGGACAGAAAAACCGTCCTCGATCGCCAACAGGCCTTCGGCTACACCCAGGAAGACATCAAGTTCTTTATCGAACCGATGGCCATTGATGGCCTGGACCCGCTCGGCTCCATGGGCTCGGACATTCCGACGGCCGTGCTGTCGGAAAAATCGAAGATGCTTTCTACGTACTTCAAGCAAAATTTTGCACAGGTCACCAACCCGCCCATCGATCCGATCCGCGAGGAATCGGTGATGTCACTGGTCTCCTTGATCGGGCCCCGACCGAACCTGCTGGATCTCAACACCGGCGGCACCCACAAACGGCTTGAGGTCCACCAGCCGGTCCTCTCCAATGGTGAGTTGGAAAAGGTGCGGCGCATCGAAAACATGGTCGATCACGCTTTCGTCACCTATACGCTGGATACTTGCTATCTGGCCGTCGACGGTGCCGATGGCATGGAAGCGGCCCTCGATGCCTTGTGCCAAAAAGCCCAGGAAGTCGTCAGCGAAGATCACAATATTCTTATTCTGTCGGACCGTGGCGTTAATGCCGACCGCATCCCGATCCCGGCGTTGCTGGCGACGGCGGCCGTTCACCATCACCTGATCCGCGAAGGCCTGCGCACGGAAGTCGGGCTTGTGGTTGAAACCGGTGAAGCCCGGCAGGTCCATGATTTCTGCCTGCTGGCCGGCTATGGGGCCGAAGCCATCAACCCCTATCTGGCCCTCAGCACCCTGTCCCATCTGGCCCCCAGCCTGGCCGGCGGCATGGACGAAGCCGAAGCCCACAAGCGTTACCTCAAAGCGGTCAACAAGGGCATCTTGAAAGTCATGTCGAAGATGGGCATCTCCACGTACCAGTCCTATTGCGGCGCACAGATTTTCGACGCCGTTGGCCTGTCGAGCGCCTTTATCGAAAAATATTTCACCGGCACGGCGACCGCCGTCGAGGGCATCGGGCTGGCGGAGATCGCCCGCGAATCCGTGGAGCGTCACGCCATCGCCTACGGCACCGCACCCATTTACCGCGATGCGTTGGACGTCGGCGGTGAACTGGCCTATCGGGTGCGCGGCGAAGAACATGTGTGGACACCGGAAACCATCAGCAAATTGCAGCACAGCGTTCGCGCCGGTAATTACGCAGGCTTCAAGGAATATTCGAGCCTGGTTGATAACCACGACAAAAAACTGAAAAATCTGCGCGGCCTGTTCAAGTTTACCGAAGGCGTGTCCGTGCCCATCGAAGAGGTCGAACCGGTTTCTGAAATCGTCAAGCGCTTCGCCACCGGCGCCATGTCATTCGGTTCGATCTCATGGGAAGCCCACACCAATCTGGCCATCGCCATGAACCGCCTCGGCGGCAAGTCCAACACCGGCGAAGGCGGCGAAGAAGCAATCCGTTTCAAACCGATGGCCAATGGCGATTCCATGCGCTCGGCCATCAAGCAGGTGGCATCGGGGCGTTTCGGGGCGACCACCGAATACCTGGTCAATGCCGACGACATCCAGATCAAGATGGCCCAGGGCGCCAAACCCGGCGAGGGCGGCCAACTGCCCGGCTACAAGGTCGATGAATGGATTGGCCGGGTCCGCCATTCGACGCCCGGTGTTGGCCTGATTTCGCCGCCACCCCACCACGACATCTATTCCATCGAAGATCTGGCACAGCTGATTCACGATTTGAAGAACGTCAACCCGAAGGCCCGCATTTCCGTGAAACTGGTCTCGGAAGTCGGCGTCGGCACCGTCGCTGCCGGAGTTTCCAAGGCCCATGCCGATCACGTCACCATTTCAGGGGCCGACGGCGGTACCGGGGCGAGCCCTATCACGTCACTTATGCATGCCGGTAGCCCCTGGGAAATCGGCCTCGCCGAAACCCATCAGACCCTTGTGCTGAACCATTTGCGAGGCCGTATCGCGGTGCAGGTCGACGGTGGCCTGCGTACCGGCCGGGATGTTATTATCGGAGCCCTGTTGGGGGCCGACGAATTCGGCTTCGCCACCGGCGCGCTAATCGCCGAAGGCTGCATCATGATGCGTAAGTGTCATCTCAATACCTGCCCGGTCGGCGTCGCTACCCAGGACCCTGATTTGCGCAAGCGGTTCACCGGCAAACCGGAAGACGTGGTCAACTTCTTCACCTTCATCGCCGAGGAAGTGCGCGAACACATGGCATTTCTAGGCTTCAAGACCATAAATGAAATGATCGGCCGTTCCGACCGTTTGCAAATGAACGAAGCCATCGGCCACTGGAAATCCAAAGGGCTCGACTTCAGCCGTCTTCTGGCCAAACCCGATGCGGCGCCCGGCGTTGCCATCTTCAATTGCGAGAGGCAGGATCACGGCCTCGACAAGGCCCTCGATATCAAACTGATTGAGCAGGCCGCTGATGCCATCGAAAACGCCACCCCGGTGAAAATCGAGACCGTCATCCAGAACGTCAACCGTTCCGTCGGTGCCATGCTGTCGGGACGCATCGCCGAACGGTACGGCCACGAAGGCCTTCCCGACGACACCCTTCATATCAAGCTGACCGGTAATGCCGGGCAAAGCTTCGGGGCGTGGGGGGCGCGCGGCGTCACCCTGGAGCTGGCCGGCGACGCCAACGATTATGTGGGCAAGGGACTTTCCGGTGGCCGCATCATCATCTATCCCCATGCTGACAGCCCCATAGCGCCCGAAGACAACATCATCGTCGGCAACACAGTTCTTTATGGGGCCATTGCCGGTGAATGCTATTTCCGCGGTGTCGGCGGCGAACGTTTCGCCGTGCGTAACTCGGGCGCCACTGCCGTCGTCGAGGGCGTCGGCGATCATGGCTGTGAATATATGACCGGCGGTTGCGTCGTCGTGCTTGGGCCCACCGGCCGTAATTTCGCCGCCGGCATGTCGGGCGGCATCGCCTACATCTTCGATAACGACGGAACCTTCCATACCAATTGCAATCTGGACATGGTCGACCTCGATCGCGTGGAAAACGCCGAAGAGGTCGCCGAACTGAAGTCCATGATCGAACGCCATGCCGAACTCACCGGCAGCACCCGCGCGGCCGAAGTCCTTGCCGCATGGGACCAGACCCTGCCGAAATTCATCAAGGTCCTGCCGAAAGATTACAAGCGCGTCCTTCTCGCCATGGACCGCGTCATAGCGGCCGGCTTGAGTGGCGATGAAGCGGTCATGGCCGCTTTCGAAGAAAACGCCCGCGATCTCG
Organism: Rhodospirillaceae bacterium; assembly: GCA_013204045.1. GTDB lineage: Bacteria > Pseudomonadota > Alphaproteobacteria > Rhodospirillales > JABHCV01 > JABMOQ01. The sequence continues at coordinate 10,840 of JABMOQ010000124.1, forward strand.
CCCGGGCGGGAGGTAACTGATTTATGGGCAAGCCGACCGGATTCAAAGAATTTACCCGCGAGATCCCCGCCGATCGCTCGCCGCTTGAGCGCATCCGCGATTGGGAAGAATTCCACGTGCACACCGCGGAGGAAAAACTTCGCGAGCAGGGCTCACGTTGCATGGATTGCGGCACGCCGTTCTGCCAGACCGGCATGATTCTCAACGGCGCGGCCAGCGGTTGCCCGATCAACAACCTCATTCCGGAATTCAACGACCTGGTTTACCGCGGCCTCTGGCGCGAGGCCCTCGACGTCCTGCACAAGACGAACAACTTTCCCGAATTCACCGGCCGCGTCTGCCCCGCACCCTGCGAAGGCGCCTGCGTGCTCGGGATCATCGAGCCGCCGGTCACGATCAAAAATATCGAATTTTCCATCATTGAGCGCGGCTTCGAGGAAGGTTGGGTCGTCCCGCATCCTCCGAAAAAGCGCACCGGCAAAAAAGTCGCCGTGGTCGGCTCCGGTCCCGCCGGCCTAGCCTGCGCCGATCAACTGAACAAAGCCGGACACCTCGTGACCGTCCTCGAGCGCGCCGACCGCATTGGCGGACTCCTCACTTACGGCATTCCCAACATGAAGTTGGACAAGGACGACATCGTCCAGCGCAGGGTTGATATCCTCGCGGCCGAAGGCATCGAGTTCGTGACCAACGCCAATGTCGGACAAAGCTATCCGGTCGAAAAACTCCGCCAAGATTTCGATGCCGTCGTGCTGTGCTGCGGCGCCACCCAGGCGCGCGATCTCACGGTCGATGGTCGCGACCTTGACGGAATTTATCCGGCCATGGAATTCCTCAGCACGAACACCAAGTGTCTCCTCGACGGCACGGAAGTCCCCGCGCATCTCTCGGCCAAAGACCGTCACGTCGTGGTCATCGGCGGCGGCGACACCGGCACCGATTGCGTCGGCACCTCCATCCGCCACGGCTGCAAGAGCGTGGTCCAATTGGAAATCTTGCCCAAGCCGCCGGCGACCCGCGCCCCGAACAGCCCGTGGCCCGAATGGCCGAAGATTTACCGCATGGACTACGGGCAGGAAGAAGCCGCCGC
>JABMOQ010000125.1 GCA_013204045.1 Rhodospirillaceae bacterium
GCCAGCGATGATGGTGCCAACCTGCTGACCGCCTACAGCCGGGCCGCCAATATCCTGAAGATCGAGGAAAAGAAGGACGGGGTTTCCTTTGACGCCAAGGCCGACGAAAAGGGGTTGGTCGAGGCCGACGAAAAAGCCTTGTTCAAGACGCTGGAAAAATCCGGCAAGGGCTGCGCCGCCGCGCTGGCCGAGGAAGATTTCGCCACGGCCATGTCGGAACTGGCAAAGCTGCGCGGCCCGGTCGATGCTTTTTTCGATACCGTTACCGTCAACTGCGATGAGGCGGCGCTCAGGGTCAACCGGTTGAAGCTGCTGGCCGGAATTCGCAAGGTAATGGAAGACGTCGCCGATTTCTCCAAGGTTGAAGGATAAGAGCCATGGAACGCATTCGATGACCAAATGGGTTTATTCATTCGGCGGCGGCAAGGCCGACGGGGGGGCGAACTTGCGCAACCTGTTGGGCGGCAAGGGCGCCAACCTAGCCGAGATGAGCAGCCTTGGCCTGCCCGTGCCGCCGGGCTTTACCCTGACCACCGAGGTCTGCGCCCACTATACGAATAATGACAACACCTATCCGGAGGCGCTGGCGGGTGAGGTAAATAAGGCGCTGGCTACGGTCGAGAAAATCATCGGCGCCAAATTTGGCGATCCCGAAAATGTACTTCTGGTGTCGGTACGCTCAGGCGCGCGTGCCTCCATGCCCGGCATGATGGATACGGTCCTTAATCTGGGCCTCAACGAAGATACGGTGGAAGGGTTGGCCCGCGCATCGGGTGATAAACGCTTCGCCTACGACAGCTACCGCCGCTTTATCCAGATGTACGGCGATGTTGTGCTCGGCGTCGAACATCATATGTTCGAAGAGATTCTGGAAGACCACAAGGAAAAGCTCGGCAAGACCCTGGATACGGACCTGAGCGCCGACAACTGGCGCGACCTGATCGAACGATACATGGACATGGTCGAGGAAGAACTTGGCCGGCCGTTCCCGCAAGATCCGGCCGAGCAACTTTGGGGCGCCATCGATGCCGTCTTCGGCTCATGGATGAACCGCCGTGCCAAGACCTATCGTAAATTGCATGGCATCCCCGAAGACTGGGGCACGGCTGTCAATATTCAATCCATGGTGTTCGGCAACATGGGCGAGGATTGCGCCACCGGCGTCGCCTTCACCCGCGATCCGTCTGCTGGAGAAAACGCCTATTACGGCGAATACCTGATCAACGCCCAGGGCGAAGATGTGGTCGCCGGGATTCGTACACCGCAATCGCTGACCATCGCCGGCAAACAGGCAGGCGGCTCGCCGTTGCCGTCCATGGAAGAAACCATGCCCGACACCTACGCCGAATTGCTGTCCGTCCGCGCCCGTCTCGAAGGTCACTACAAAGATATGCAGGACATGGAATTCACGGTCCAGAAGGGGCGGCTGTGGATGTTGCAGACCCGGACCGGCAAGCGGACCACCAAGGCGGCCCTGAAAATTGCCGTCGATATGGTTGCCGAAGGCCTGATCGACAAGGCAGAAGCCATCCGCCGCATTGACCCGGGACAGCTCGACCAGCTTTTGCATCCGACCCTTGATCCGGATGCCAAGCGCGACATTTTCGGCATCGGGCTTCCGGCGTCGCCGGGGGCGGCGTCGGGCCGCATCGTCTTCAACGCCGAAGACGCCGAGGCGTGGACCGAGCGCGGCGAGAAAGTTATCCTGGTGCGCATCGAGACGTCGCCAGAGGACATTGGCGGCATGTATATCGCCAAGGGCATATTGACCACCCGTGGCGGCATGACCAGCCACGCCGCCGTTGTCGCCCGCGGCATGGGAACGCCATGCGTGTCCGGAGCCGGGTCTTTCGCTGTCGATTACACCAACAAAACCCTGACCGCCCTTGATGTCACCCTTCACGAAGGCGATGTCATCACCATTGATGGCAGCAAAGGCCAAGTCATAAAAGGCGAGGTGCCGACCATTTTGCCGGAACTGTCTGGGGATTTTTCATTGCTCATGGAATGGGCCGATGAAATTAGAACTCTGGGTGTGCGGGCCAACGCCGAGACGTCCAAGGATGTGCAGACGGCCCGCGACTTCGGCGCCGAAGGCGTAGGTCTGTGCCGCACCGAACATATGTTCTTCGATCACGAACGCATCATTCATGTGCGCGAGATGATCGTGGCGCGGGACGAAGAGCAGCGCCGCCGGGCCTTGGATAAATTACTGCCGTTTCAGCGTCAGGACTTCATCGAACTGTTCACCATCATGGAAGGCCTGCCGGTAACCATCCGGCTGCTTGATCCGCCGCTGCATGAATTTCTGCCCCATTCCGAACATGACATGATCGAGGTCGCCGAATCCGCCGGCCTTGACGTCGAGGACATCCGCGCCCGCGCCGGACAGTTGCACGAATTTAACCCGATGCTCGGCCACCGGGGTTGCCGCCTTGGTATTACGTATCCTGAAATTTATGAAATGCAGGCCCGCGCCATTTTCGAGGCGGCCGCCGAAGTCGTGGCGAAAGGGCAGCAGGTTAATCCCGAAGTGATGATCCCGCTGGTCGGCATGAAAAAGGAATTTACCATCCTGAAGGAATTGGTCAAACGCATTGCCGGTGAGGTGCAGAAAAAAAAGGGCGTCACCATCGACTATATGATCGGCACCATGATTGAGTTGCCGCGGGCCGCACTAAGGGCGGCGGAAATCGCCGAAGAGGCGGAATTTTTCAGTTTCGGCACCAACGATCTGACGCAGACGGCGCTCGGCCTGTCCCGGGATGATGCCGGCCCGTTCATCCAGATCTATCAAGAAAAAGGCGTTATTGAGGCCAATCCCTTCATTACCATTGATGTCGAAGGTGTCGGCGAGTTGGTGAAGATCGCCATCGAGCGTGGGCGTCAGGCACGACCCAATATCAAGCTCGGCATTTGCGGCGAACACGGCGGCGATGCGGCCTCGGTAAAATTCTTCCATGATGTGGGCCTCGATTACGTGTCGTGCTCGCCCTACCGGGTGCCCATCGCCCGCCTTGCCGCCGCCCAGGCCGCCTTGGGCGTCAAGGCCGAGGACAACGCCTGATAAAAATTGTCCACTCATCGAGCGGATAATCGTCGATCAGCGTTACGTCTTCCGAAAAGCCTTTGCAGAAGTCCAGAAACGCCATTTCATCGGCATAATATAGGCCGTCCTGTTTGTTGCGATGATCGGTGGCCAGCATATTGAAGGCTAGACCTTTGGTGGTTTTTGACCACAGGTGCGCGAGGCTCGACTTAATGAAATCGTTCCACGGCTCATCCGGGGCGTCCAGGCGCAGGTTGAAGGTTCCGGAAACAAATGTGTAATCGGCGTCGCGGGTGGCGAGCGGGCTTAGGGCAAAAGCGGCCTTGCCGATCGCCGATCTGGGCTCGGCCAGGCGGATCATTTCTGGGGAAATGTCGAATCCCATATAATTCATGTCCGGCATTTGCGGCAGGCCCTGAAGGAAATCGTAAAAGGCGCCGTAGCCGCAACCGAAATCGTTGATAGAGATAGCGCCGCTGGATGGTTCGGCATCGAGCAGTCCGGTCAGAATTTCGAAGCGAAGCTTTTGGCCATGGTCATTCTTCCACAGAACCCCCGCCGCAGTTTCCCCGTAATTTCGCACCCGATAATCGAAGGCCTGGGAAATCGCCTCCAGATATTCCAGGGTGCTCAAGTTTCCGGTATCTCCGGGAACGTGGCCCATGCCGGTTTTTCCGGGACAACCGTGGCCGCATCGGCGCTGAACGTGCCCTCGCCATTTTCAGCGGCGCGGAATTGTTCCAGCCGGATCATCGCCAGCGCCCGGTCGCCGAGGCCGGATTTAATCTCCCCCGCCGTTTTATCACCAAACATAACGGGCGTGCCGGGGGCGGGCAGGGGGCCATTGATGTGCACCGGCATCAATCGCTTCTTGATCAGGCCCCGGTAATGGGTGCGGGCCGTCAGCTCCTGACCCATGTAACAGCCCTTGTCCCAGTCGACGCCGTTCAACTCGGCGAAACCGTTCTCAAGCAGAATGGCTTTTTCCACCTCCATGTCGCGGCTGCCGTCGGCTAGGCCAAGTTTCAGGCGCAGGCTTTCATAAGTTTCGGTGCTGCCGGCTTGCAATCCGGCTTCCTTAAGGGTGGCTATGGCGCTGTCAGCAGGCAAAATGGCCCGGCAGCCCATGTCGGCGAGGCGCGGATCGGTGAAAACGACACCGCCCGCCAGGGACGCAGGCATTTCAGCCGCCCCGTCGCCGATGATGGCGGCGACGGTATAATCGCTGCTGACGTCTTCAAGGGTCACCTTGGCCCGCAACTTGTACATGGAAAGCTTCTTCTTCAGATCGTCCAGACGCCCGGCCTCGCAATCGATTAACAGGCTGTCCGCCATCTCTAAGATGAAGAAGTCATGGAGAAATTTGCCCTGGGCCGTCAGCAACGCCGCATAGATCGCCGCATCAGGCCCGACCTTGCGAATGTCGTTGGATATCAGGCCTTGCAGGAAGTCGGCCTTGTCGTCGCCCTGAACGGCAAGCAGGCCGCGGTTCTCCAGTAATATGTACGTTGCGTTACTCATGATTGGAAGGTTACCCCATTAATGACGGTTTCGCCCATTGAATTGGTGTTCTGACGCCGGTTCGGCAAGGGGGTATGTGGAAACTATGCAATGATGCGCAGGGCACGTATAAACTGGTTTCCATGAAGATTCTATTCATCACATCGACACGCATCGGCGATGCTATTTTGTCGACGGGCCTGCTGAATCACTTGATTCAACAGCACCCGGACGCCAGGATCACCCTCGCCTGTGGACCTGCGGCGGCGTCCCTGTTTGAGGCAGTGCCCGGGCTGGAGCGCATTATCGTCCTCGACAAGATGGTTTTTTCCCTGCACTGGATGCGCCTGTGGGTGATCTGCTTCGGGCGGTTGTGGGGGGCGGTCGTCGATCTTAGAAATTCCCCCATGTATTACCTGCTGCCAACGCGGCGCCGCTGGCGTATCGGGCGCGGCCGACAGGGTTTGCACAGGGTCCGCCAGCTGGCCGAGGTCCTGAGCCTTGGCGATAATCCGCCGTCGCCGATGCTGTGGCTGCCTGAGACGAAAGAGCAGCAGGCGGCAGGATTGATCCCCGACGGCTCGCCGGTACTTGCCGTCGGGCCGACAGCCAATTGGCGGGCCAAAACCTGGCGCAGCGAACATTTTGTCGGGCTGATCGAGCGCCTGACCGGCCCGGACGGCATCATGCCGGGGGGCCGGGTCGCCATTTTCGGCCGCGACGACGAACGGCCCATGGCCCTGAAACTGATAAACGCCATACCCGAAGAACGGCGCATTGATCTGGTCGGGCGTCTGGACCTGCTCGAGGTCTTCGCCTGCCTGAAGCGCTGCCAATTTTATGTGGGGAACGATTCCGGGCTGATGCATCTGGCTGCCGCCTCGGGCATTCCGACCCTGGGCCTGTTTGGCCCCAGCCCAGAGGCCCACTACGCCCCGTGGGGCAAATATTGCGGCGTTGTCTCGACGTCCGTCCCTTACGAGGAAATTTTCCCTGCGAAATTTGATCACCGGGCATCGGATTCATTGATGGACAGCCTTAGCGTCGATGATGCCGAACAGGCGGTGCGCAAGCTGTGGGCGGAAGCGACAAGCAAAGGCGCCGCCCAATGAGCCATCCTGTTCTTTCGGCGCTTGTCGTCGTCCATAACGAGGAGCAAATCCTCGATGAATGCCTGAAGCGGCTGGCCTTTGCTGACGAGATCGTCGTCGTCCTCGACAAGTGCACGGATGGCACAAAGGAAATCGCCAGTGCATACACAGATCGCCTGCTCGAAGGGTCGTGGGAGTTGGAGGGAGAGCGCCGCAACGCCGGCATAAACTTTTGCAGGGGCGAGTGGGTGCTGGAAGTTGATGCCGACGAATGGGTGGACGATGTCCTGGCTGCGGAAATCCGTTCCGTCATTGACGCCGGGACAGGCGTTATTTTTAACATTCCGGTTCGCAACCATGTGGGCGGGCGCTGGATCAAGCACGGATGGGGTGGCAACTTCGGAAAGAACGGTTATCCGGGCCTGTTCCGAAAGGGGGCCAAGGTTTGGGGGGCTGAAAGGGTACATCCGCACCTGACAGTGACCGGCCTTCAGGGGCCGGACCTGAAACATGCGATCACCCATCATATAGACAGGGACATTTCCGACATGCTGCGCCGCCTCGACCGTTACACCACGGCACGGGCCAGGGACCTAGCAGACCGTGGTCAGGTGGGCTCATTTCCAAATATGGTACGAAAGATTTTTTCGCGCTTCTGGAAATGTTATGTGGGGCGCAAGGGCTACCGGGAAAACGGCTACGGCATGGTTATCGCGCTGTGCGCGGCGCTTTATCCAGTGCTGTCACACCTGAAGGCGACGCTCGAGGAAGCGGAGCGCGGGAAGACATGACAAAAATCCATCTTTCCGCCCTGATATCAGTCCATAACGAAGAACATCAACTGGCCGAGTGCCTCGAACGGCTGTCCTTCGCCGACGAAATTGTCGTCCTGCTGGATAAGTGTACGGATGGCAGCCGGGCTGTCGCCGAACGTTTTACCGACCGCATTTTCGAAGGGTCCTGGGCCAAGGAAGGGATGCGCCGCAATGCTGGAATTGATCATTGCCAAGGTGACTGGGTGTTTGAAATAGATGCGGATGAACGGGTGCCGGAAGCGCTGGCCGCCGAAATTCGCCATACCATCGAAACCACAACCGCCGACTGGCACGAAATTCTCGTCGATAACTACATCGGCGACAAACTGGTGCGCTGGGGCTGGGGGGCGTCCTTCGGCAAGGCCGCCTATCCGGGATTGTTCAAAAAAGGCGTCAAGGAATGGGGCGATGCGCGCGTGCATCCGTCCCTTAAATGGTCGGGGGCTAAGGGGGCCATGCTAACGAACAGACTCGACCATTATGTGGACCGCAATATTTCCGACATGATCAAGCGGCTCGACAATTATTCGACGGCGCGGGCTATGGACTTGCGTGACGCGGGCGAGACCTGGGGCTCGACGGCCAACAACGTGCGCCGCCTTATTTCGCGCTTTTTTAAGTGCTACGTGTCACGCAAGGGTTATCGGGAAGGTGGCTACGGTTTTTTGATTGCCTTGTTCGCGGGGCTTTACCCGCTGCTCTCGCACCTGAAATCGAAACTGGAGGACCAATAGGTGGCGCGCATCGTTATCGCCGATGACGGCATTGAATTTGATGGCAGGACACCGGAAACGTCACCGTTGGGCGGTGTCGAATCTTCGCTGGTTAATCTGGCCGAGGAACTGGCAGGGCGCGGCCATCAGGTGCTGGTCCGTAACAAATGCCGGGCCCCCTTGAACCATAAAGGAGTCGACTGGGCTCCCATCGATACTGACCGTGCTTACGGCAACATGCCGGACACGGCAGATCTTTACATCGCCAATCGTGGCGATCGCCTTATTGATCTGATGCCGGGCGCGGCGCGCACCGTGTTCTGGATACACAATCCGGCGCGCTACCTGCTGAAGTGGCGCTACCTGGTGAAGTTGTGGCGGGTCAAGCCGGCGATCGTCTTTATCGGGGATTACCATGCCACCACCTATCCGGCCTGGGCTCCCGGCGGAATGCGGAAAGTGATTCCCTATGGTATTCCGGATATGTTTCGCCAGGCCGAAACCAATGATGATGTGCCGGCGCCGCGCGCCGTATTCACTTCCAATCCGCTGCGTTCCCTCGACTGGCTGCTCGATCAATGGGCCGACAACATTTATCCCAAGGTTCCTGGCGCCGAACTTCATATTTTTTCCGGGGCAGCTACTTATGGCGCGGTCGGCGATGCGAAACACGCCGCCATGGAAAAAGTTTTAGATCAGGCGCGCTCCCTCGCCGGCAAGGGCGTGGTGTTGCGCGGCCCGGTGGCCAAGGATGTTCTGGTCGAAGAATTTCGGCAGGCCCGGGTGTTGCTCTACCGCGGCGACATCAACGAAACTTTCTGTCTGGCCGTCGGCGAGGCACAGGCCATGGGCGTACCGGCGGTGGTGGAAAACCTTGGGTCCGTCACCGAAAGAATCGTTCATGGCAAAACCGGCTTCGTCTGTGACAGCGAAATAGGTTTTTCCACATCGGCCTGTGAAATTTTGGGGGATAACGATTTATGGCTAAACTTGCATCGGACGGCGCTTGATCTGCAGCGCCGCTGGGGATGGGCAGAAGCAGCGGAAGAATTTGAAAAACTGATAACCTGAGAGAAATATGAAAGACAGAAGCAACATGCGCGTGATGCAGGTAATGGCCGGGGCCGAGTTCGGCGGCGCCGAGGCTTTTTTTGTTCGTATGGCCATCGCCCTGCGTCGGGCCGGGCTGCATCAGCGTGTGGTCATCCGTAAAAACGCGCAACGGGCCAAGGCTCTTCGCGATGGCGGCGTCGAGCCGGTCGAGTTGAAGTTTGGCGGCATGCTGGATATCTGGACGCCCTTGGGCCTGAAACGGGAAATTGAATCTTTCAAACCCGATATTGTTGTTACCTGGATGAACCGGGCGACCAGAATGTGCCCGAAGGGAAATTTCATCCATGTTGCGCGCCTCGGTGGTTATTACGATTTGAAATATTACCAGGGCTGCAATCATCTGGTCGGCAACACCCGGGATATTGTCGATTACCTGATAGGCAAGGGTTGGCCCGAGGACCGGGCCCATTATCTTCCCAATTTCGTTAACGCAGAGGAGGCCGACCCCATAGACCGCGCGGCAATTTATGTCCCGAAAGGCAAGCCGTTGCTTCTGGCCCTTGGGCGGCTGCACGAAAACAAGGGCTTCGATATTTTGTTCGAGGCTCTGGTTCGTATTCCGGAAGCCTACCTGATGCTGGCCGGTGACGGGCCGAAACGCGAGGAGCTAATTGCCCTGGCCGAAAAACTGGGGGTCAGGCCGAGGATTCGGTTTTTGGGTTGGCGCGATGATGCGGCAGCGCTGTTTGCCGCCGCCGATGTGTTTATATGCTCGTCGCGCCATGAGCCGTTGGGCAATGTGCTGGTCGAGGCCTGGGCCCATTCGGTGGCGGTCGTCGCCGCCGACAGCCAGGGTCCGGGAGCATTGATAGAAAATGAGAAAAACGGCATGCTTGTTCCCATCGATGATGGGGAAGCAATGGCCACCGCTATCAAAAAAGTTCTGGATGACGATGCCCTGCGTGCCAAAATCGCCAAAAATGGACGCGCCAGCTATGAGCAGAACTTCACCGAGGACATCGTCGTCGATGCTTATGTGTCTTTCTTTGAAAAACTGATCGAGGACTAAAAGTCATGTGCGGCATCGCGGGCATCATGACCGTCGACGGCTCAGGCCCCGATGGGGGCCTTCTTGACCGGTTGACAGCGGCCCTCGCCCACCGGGGCCCCGACGGCCACGGGCGTCATGTATCGGGCAATGTGGGCATGGTGCAGACACGCCTCGCCATCATCGACCTTGAAACCGGCGACCAGCCGATCTATGCGGGGTCCACCGCCCTGGTCGCCAACGGCGAGATCTATAATTACATCGAGCTTCGGGCTGCCATGAAGGAAACGACATTTACGACGGGCTCCGACTGCGAGCCTCCGTTGCACCTTTACCTCAGCCACGGCACCGACTTTATAGACAAGCTGCGCGGCATGTACGCCATGGCCATCCATGATATGGCGGCGGGCAGGTTGTTGCTGGCCCGTGATCCGTTTGGCATCAAGCCGCTTTATTATGCGGAAATGGATTGGGGCTTTGCCTTCGCTTCCGAGCCTCAGGCCTTGATTTCTGCCGGCATGGTAACGGCGACACTTGATCCTTCCGTGCGCGACGAATTGCTGGCGCTGCAATTCACCACCGGCAGGGAAACCCCGTTCAAGGGCATCGGAAGATTATTGCCGGGCGAGACCCTGATCGTCGAAGCGGGCCGCATCATCCACCGCCATCGCCGTTCGGCCTTGCCGGAAAAGGGGCCGATCCAGATTAGTACCCAGGAGGCCTTGAGAAAGCTTGATGACGTCCTCGACGATGTGGTCGGCGTGCATCAGCGTTCTGATGTGCCCTACGGCATGTTCTTTTCTGGCGGCATCGATTCCTCGGTGTTGCTGGCGATGATGACTAGGCTCAACGAAAAACCTGTGCGTGCGCTGACCGCGGGCTTTTCCGGCGCCCGGGTGCATGATGAGCGCGACCACGCCCGCGCCGTCGCTGCCGCCGTCGGCGCCGACCACATTGAAATTGATTTCTCGGAGTCCGATTTTTGGAGTCTGCTGCCGGAAGTGGCCGCCGCCGTCGATGATCCAACCGCCGACTATGCGGTGTTGCCGACCTACAAGCTGGCCGCCAAGGCCCGGGCCGAAGGCCTGAAAGTGGTTTTGTCCGGCGAGGGCGGCGACGAGTTGTTCGGCGGTTACGGACGCTATCGCCACGCCATTCGGCCATGGCCGTTTGCCAAGCAGATGCGGCGTAAATCGATCCTGCATGGATTGGGGCTGTTGCGCGCCGAAGCGCCTGGCTGGCGCGATGGTATGGCGGCGGCGGAACGGGGCGCGGCGCTGCCGGGCCGCACCCCGCTGCAGGTGGCCCAGGCGACAGATTGCGCCGACTGGTTGCCCGGCGACCTGCTGACCAAACTCGACCGGTGCCTGATGGCCCATGGGGTCGAGGGGCGCGTGCCGTTCCTTGATCCGGTGATGGCGGATTTCGCCTACAGGCTTCCCGATAACCTGAAAATCAAGCGCGGCCTCGGCAAATGGCTGCTCAGGCGCTGGCTTGAGACCGGCCTGCCGGCAGCCCGGCCGTTCGCCCGCAAAAAGGGGTTCAGCGTGCCGGTCGGCGAATGGATCGCCGAACGTGGCCGTGATCTGGGGCCTTTGCTTTCCCACGATCCGGGATTGGCCGAAATCTGTGACCCGGTCGCCGTCCGGGGCCTGTTTTCCAGCCTGGCCGACAAGGGTGGCGATAAGCGCCTTGGCAAGGCGGCCTGGACGCTTCTTTTCTATGCCCTGTGGCACCGCCGCCACATGCAAGGCCTGGCCCTTGGCGGAGATGTGTTCGACTCGCTGGCGGAAAAAGTTTAAAAACCCTACTCACCTTCAGGTAGCGTTCAGGAAAGCGCTTAAAATCAATCAAAGTTAAATATGTTCATCGGATTCTGTACCCTTTGACGGGATTAAAATCAGGACCAAAGCAACGGTTTTTGCAGGCGTTCGTCAATTTGCTCTGGTGACTGTTGAATAAGAACGTTGTACAATATCGTATCGCTACAATTTTTGATAACGGGATTTTTAACCGGGTAGTGGATCGGAAATAAGGGGACGGCACAGGTGGATATACTCGACATTGTAATCTGGAGTATTGCGGGACTCATCGTTCTGGCGACGATTCTGTTTGTTGTCGTGCTGATGGTCGGCAAAAAGGCGAAAAAGAACAAAATTCTGAAGCAACAAATTGCCGCCAAGGAAGCGGCGGCCCTGGAAGCGGCGGAGCGGAATTTCGCCCCCCACGGCTGACCCACCCCCATGCTCCCGGTGGGGGCGATACCAGAACCGGACACGGCATTTTCGCCGCAGGTCCGGTTTTTTTGTGCGTATTGGCCTTCCTATTGCGTATAACCATATGGCTATGACCGACTCCATCACCCTCCGCCGCCCCGACGACTGGCACGTACATCTGCGTGACGGACCTATGCTGGCCGCCGTGGCGCCGCTGACCGCACGCGCTTTTGGCCGCGCCATCGTCATGCCCAATCTGGCGCCTCCGGTGACCACGGTGCAGGCGGCGACCGATTACCGGGAGCGCATCAAGGCGGCCTCGGGCGCAGCTGATTTCATGCCGTTGATGACCTGTTACCTGACCGACGAAACCGATGCGGCCGAGGTCCGCCTTGGCTTTAAGGAAGCCGTGTTCACCGCCGTTAAACTATATCCGGCCGGGGCCACCACCAATTCCGCCGACGGGGTCACCGACATGACCCGCATCGCCCCGGTTCTGGAAACCCTGCAAGACATCGGCATGCCGTTGCTGGTGCATGGCGAGGTCACTGATCCGGACATCGATATTTTTGACCGGGAAGCGGTATTCATCGACCGGGTGCTCGGCCCCATGCTCGCCGATTTTCCGGCCCTGAAGGTGGTGTTCGAGCACATCACCACGACCCAGGCGGTCGGATTTGTGCGGGCAGGGGGGCCGCGCCTCGCCGCCACCATCACCCCGCACCACCTGATAATTAATCGCAACGCCATGTTCCGGGGGGGCATCCGCCCGCATATGTATTGCCTGCCGGTGGCCAAACGTGAGGCCCACAGGCTGGCCCTCCTCGAGGCGGCAACATCGGGCGAGGCCTGCTTCTTCCTAGGTACCGACAGCGCCCCCCACGGCATTGCCGAAAAACAATCGGCCTGCGGGTGTGCCGGCATCTTTTCAGCGGCCTCGGCGATCGAACTTTATACCCATGTATTTGATAGGGAAAAGGCCCTCGGCCAGCTCGAAGCCTTCGCCTCGAAAAATGGCCCGGCCTTTTACGGATTGGCGGAAAATACCGATACCATCACCCTGACGCGCCAAGACTGGACCGTGCCGGAAGCCATCGACGCCGGGGCCGCCGGGACCGTGCGTCCGTTCATGGCTGGCGAGACCCTCGGCTGGCAACTCGCTGATTGACCTGACCGGGCCATGACCATAAAACGGTCGCTGGTAAACACCCCATTCAGGAAATAATCTTATGACAGACGCCAGCCAGTTCACCGCCATTCTTCTGGAGCAGGAAGGTGACAATGTCACCGCCGCCATCCAGACCCTCGACAATGACCGCTTGGGCGACGGCGACGTCACCATCGATGTCAAATACTCGACCCTGAATTATAAAGACGGCCTGGTGCTCGGCGGCCTGGGGCGGCTGGTCCGCGACTATCCCCATGTGCCGGGCATCGACATGGTCGGCACGGTCACCGACTCCTCATCGCCGGATTACAAGCCCGGCGATGAAGTCATCTCCACCGGTTGGCGGGTCGGCGAAATTCACTGGGGCGGCTTCGCGACACGGGCGCGCTTGAAATCCGAGTGGCTGGTGCCGCTGCCGAAAGACTTATCTATGCAACGGGCCATGGCCATCGGCACAGCAGGCCTGACGGCCATGCTGGCGATCATGACCCTGGAAGAATATGGCCTGACCCCGGAAAACAAAGGCGACGTTTTGGTCACCGGGGCCGCCGGCGGCGTCGGCTCGATCGCCGTATCGGTGCTTGCCAATCTGGGCTACCGGGTTGCCGCCGCGACCGGGCGCGCCGACACCCATGATTATCTGAAAAGCCTGGGGGCGACATCCATTGTCGAGCGCGCCGAACTGGCCGAAGCGCCGAAAGGGCCGCTGGCCTCGGAACGCTGGTCGGGGATTGTCGACAACGTGGGCGGCGCCCAGCTTGGCAACATTTTGACAGGCCTTGCCTATGGGGGATCTTGCGCGGCGGTCGGCAATGCCGGCGGCATCAAGTTCACGGCCACGGTGCTGCCGTTCCTGCTACGCGGCGTCAACCTGCTCGGCATCGATTCCAACATGTGTGTGAAAGAACGCCGCCTGATCGCCTGGGAGCGGCTGACCCGCCAGCTGCCCATGGACAAGCTGGACGCGGTAACGGAAACGGCCGTCCTTGCCGACGTCATCGCCTTGGGCGGCAAAATCCTCCAGGGCCAGGTCCGCGGCCGGACCGTCATCGACGTTAATCAATAGTCCCTAATGTCTTGAATCAAAACGCCCTTGCCGCCGATTTTGGGGGCAGGGCGGTTTGGCATCCGAATTGCACTGATTCTTCCACATACACTCGGGAATGGGAGAAATACGATGTGGTTAAGGATTTTCGCACTGGCCCTGCCGGCGGTTCTGACGGCCTGTGGCTATGTATCCAAGTACGAAGAGCAGGTCTATGACTGGGAACCGGTTTACTGTTATCAGTCCATCGGCGGCGTTGAATGCTACAAGGAACCTAAATACAGCGACAGCCGCCGCCTGGTTAATTACTTCGGGCCGGACCCGAGCCGCTATGACGCCCCCGACGCCCCCGATGTGCCGGACCTGCAAGCGCCGAAAGAGATCGACACCTGGGTCAAGGATGCCGAACCGGTGCCCGAACCGGCCCTGAGCAAGGCCCAGGTGCGGGCCTATAACGCCAGGCTGGCGGGCCTGACCACATCCCTACAAAGACCCCCGGTCAATAGGGTGGCGAGGGTGCCGCAACCGGCGCCGCCAGTAGAAGTGCCTGCGGCAAATGAAGCCCCCGAACAGCTGTCGTTCTTCGGCAAGCTGCGCCGTGGTATCTTCGGCCCATCGGCCAAGCCCATGCTGGCCAATCGTCCTGCGCCGCCGCCAACGCTGCCGGCGCCCGCCAGCGGCACTCTTTAACAAGCATCGCTATCTGTGCCATCCTTCGGGGATGCCAAAAGTCGCCGTTATCCGTTTTTCCCACGAGGGCAATTCCTTCAACCCCCTGGTCACCGGGCTGGCGGCCTTTCAGGCCGACGGCTGGCTGACCGGGGCGGCGGTCCCCGATGCCTTCCGGGGCACGGCCTCCGAGCTTGGCGGTGCCATCGCCTTTGTGGATGCCCGGCCCGATTGGCAGGTGGTTTATTCAAGGGCCGCCCAGGCGGCCCCCGGCGGCCCCGTCGATGACGCCGTGATCGAAGCGGTCATTGCCGAAATCTCGTCCGACCTTGCCGCCCACGGGCCTTTCCATGGGGTTTATGTGTCCCTGCACGGGGCCATGGTCGGGACATCCCGCCAGCACCCGGATCTGGACCTGCTGCGGGCCGTGCGCGCCGCCGTCGGGCCGGCTTGCCCGGTCGCCGCCAGTTTCGATTTCCACGCCAACATGGCCCCCGAAATTGCCGACGCCGTGGATATTGTCGTCGGTTACAAAACCTATCCCCACATCGATATGGCCGAGACCGCGGCCAAGGCCCTGCACCTGCTGGATCGGGCCATGCTGGATCGGAACACGGTCGGGGCGATCCGGCCCCGGGTGCTGATCCGGCCGGTCGGGCTGTTGCTGCCCAGCCACAACATGCGCACCGGGGCGGCCCCCGAGGTTGGACCCATGGCGGCGATTGAAGCCACAGCCCGCACCGTGGAAGCCGATGGCGGTTTTTACGACGTCACCCCTTTCGGCGGCTTTGCCTATGGCGATGTGCCCCAGGCCGGGGCCTCGGTGGCGCTGACCGGCCCGACGGGTGGCCTGGCGGCGGCGGCGCAGGCGGCGGAAACCCTGGTGCAGGCCTTTCACGCGGCCCGCACGGATTTTAAGCCCCGCATGCCCGGCCCCGCCGATGCCATCGCCCAGGCCCTGGCCATGGCCGGGCGGGGCCGCCCGGTGGCGGTGCTGGAGCCAGCCGACAATCCCATGTCCGGCGGCATCGGCGATACGCCGGGGCTGTTCCGGGCGCTCATCGAAGCCGCCCCGACAGTGCCGTGCCTGTTCGCTTTTTTCGCCGACCCGGACACGGTAGCGGCGGCGGGGCGCTGCGGCGTGGGCGGCCGGCTGGATGTTCATTTGGGCGGTCGTATCAGCCCGGATTTCGGATCGCCGGTTGCGGTTTCGGTCACCGTCGAGGCGGTCAACGACGGGCGTTTCGTCAACGACGGGCCCATGTGGGCCGGCCAGCGGGTTGACCTTGGCCCCTCGGCCCTGCTGCGCGTGGGGGGAGTAGGGGACCTGCGGGTGATTGTCACCGGCCAGGCGGTGTCGCCCAATGATGACGCCTACTTCCGCCTGTTTGGTATTGATCTGGCCAATCTCGGCCTGCTCGCCGTCAAGGCCAAGAACCATTTCCGGGCCGCCTTCGGTGATACATTCCAGGCCCTAGTCGATACCGATAGCCCCGGCCCGGCGACGGCGGACCTGGCCGGGCTGGCGTTCCGCCATGTCCGGGCAGATCGCCTGGATTGAAGGCCAGCGGCCGGGGCCGCCAACGTCTTGACAGCACTCGGCCCAAGGCCCTATACCGCTCTCCTTGCCGCCGCCCGACCAACCAACAGGCGGCATCTGTGGCGGAGTAGCTCAGCTGGTTAGAGCAGCGGAATCATAAAGCGTTGCTGGCATTTTAAGCAATTGAAAAATAACAGTTTTTTATAGATTATCTGCCGCACATCAGCCGCGCACTTTTGAATTTACCGCACACTTTTTGTCTGTTAGCCTGCTTCACGTTGCAGCAGCGTAATTTGCACTGCCTTTAATGCAATTGCGTATGAGCAAATCACGCGCACGATTTAGTGCGCGGTAACAAGTGCGCGGTAAGAGCAGGATATGAAGAATAGCACCCATAAAGTCGCAGTAGGTGACATAACAATTACGTTCACGCTTAGGGCTAGATCGCCGTACTGGCAGGCACGATTCTACGGTGATGGGTTTGTAGATGAAGGGTTGCGTTGGTCTACAAAACAAGAGGAACTGAACGATGCTGAACAGGCAGCAAGGTTACATCTTGCTGGAATGCAGGCACTGCTATCGCACGGGATTGATCCAAACGCCAAAGCATTCGCATTTGTAGCAAAAAATTGGATTGAAGACTTCCACCACAAAAACCCGAAGCAAGAGCGTGAGTATAAGCAGATCGTTAGACGCTACTTTATTCCTTGGTTCGGTAATCTCAACAAACTGAAAATCAATTCCATCACTCCTAAGGATATCAAATCCTACAAACTGTGGAGACAGCGTTACTGGACAGAGGGGCCGGGGAGCGAGGTAAATTTCATTGAGTATGAACGCAACGGTAAAACACTCCGTCGGCCTCTCCCACTTGTTAAAGATCGTAAGGTAGGAACAGATGGTCGGTCGCGTATTGAAGATGTCATTTTGCGTAAGTTATTTGAGTTTGCGGTTCTTGAAGGCTTTATGAGCAAGAATGAAATACCGCATTTCAAAAGTCCAAAAACAAACACCAAAGACCCAAATTCAAGAGTGGCATTTACAAAAGAGCAAGTTAATGAAATCAATGAGACTTTGTACAGCAGACTTGTAGCAAAGGAGCGTGACCACGTTAAATACCAATGGGACTTAATCACGCTGTATTGGGAATTTGGAATGAAGACGGGTGCAAGACCACCACATGAGATCACAAGCGTTCAATGGAAACACATCACGGAAAGTGAATTTGATGGTGAACGTACTGTTGTAATCCAAATTGAAGATAGCAAGACAGGTAGAAGGCCAGTTGTCGCAATGTTGGGTTTATTACTTGCGTTGCAGATGTGGAAAAAGAAATCCAAGTTCACCAAAGATGATGATTATGTGTTTACCAAGTGGAATGGTGATCGCCTTATGAATCCCAATCAAGGCTTTAACAAACTATTGCAGGAAGCAGGCGTAACTGAAAACCGAGGAAAAGGTTTAAGTCAGTATAGCATGCGCCATACATTCATAACGGAAGCCCTCAATGGAGGCGCAAATGTCTACAACATAGCATCGCAATGTGGCACTAGCGTTGCGATGATAGAACGCTACTATAGTGACAGTTTGCCGCCGGACGTAGCTAAGAACATCTTGGGCGCACAACAGCCGATAATGTAAAACCTTTCAGTAACTACTTCTTAATGGCACATAAATAGAGGAAATAATATGTCTAAAGACAAATTTGAAATTGAAGGTGTTGATGAGGACAGCATTATATATTATGCAATGCTGGCGATGGCACACGGTGTAAGTAAGCGCCGGAAAAAACTTAAAGAGGGATCTAGCCTTGAGGAAGAACTTAAAAAACTTGAAGGGATGAATTTACAC
>JABMOQ010000126.1 GCA_013204045.1 Rhodospirillaceae bacterium
AACCATAAGGGCGAATTTTCCGAAGATGGGGTTGTAAGCTTACGTGCTGGTGTGGACGGCTCCCACTACCGGCATCCAGGTGCCATACTGCGGTTGTGTTGCGTCGCAAAGAATAGATGAATAATGCACCCAGCCGGTAGCCCCGGAGATCAGAACAACTCATTTTAGCCAGTGCAGCAACGAGACTGCGTGCTTTTGACCGGGACCTGATCTGCGGAGAGCATTATGGCCAGCGGCCATGGATCAGCGCCGCATCAACAGGCCGGACACATGGCAGCATCAACTAGCTCTGCATCAACGTCAAAAAAAATTCTTGCCAACATGGAGCCGTCCACACATGGCTAAAAAGCGAAGTTCTATCGGCTTCTCCATTTCGGCTGCTTCCCTACGCTAAGCGGGCATGAATTTCTGAAACTTCTGTTTTGGAAGGGCAAAGCTTACTCTATTCTGGGCAGTAAATTTATGCCATGTTTCTCCTTCTGGAAGGTCAAGGCATTTAATATGACCTAATGAACCGGCTCCCCGGCACTTGGGATGTTAAGGTCACGAAGACTTCTACTCCGGTCGCTGGGCGATCATATCGATCAGAGCCGACAGGCCGGAATGGCCGATGCCTTCATCGACGATACTGTCGTGTTCTTTCAAGTGCTGAATATAGAAATCGGCGAAAGCTGTGCGCAGAAGATCGATGGTGTACATGTTTTCAGCCTGGGGCGGGCCGCCGGTCTTGTAGGACACCTGTTCGGGCCGATAGCCCTGCATCACAACCAGGCCTCCGGGCTTGACCAGGCGCTTGATGGTGTCAAACAGCTGGGGGCGTTTCTCCGGCGGCGCGAACTGGATAAAGATGGCGAGGACAATATCGTAGGCGTCGTCAGCGCCCTGCCAATCATAGAAGTCCTGCTGCTCAATGGTAATTTCAACGCTAAACTCATCGGCCAGCCGTCGGGCTTTCTCCAGCGCCGGGGCGGAAAAATCTACGGAGGTGACCCGGGCACCCTGACGGGCGACAAAAACGCCGTTACGCCCCTCACCATCGGCGATGGCAAGCACGTCTTGACCGGGCTTGAACAGGTGGGCCTGGGATTTAACGAAGGCATTGGGTTCGCGGCCGAAAAGAAAACCTTCAGCCTGGTATCTTTGGTTCCAGAAATCTTGCGGTGAGTCGTTCATCGTTCACTCTTCGTATTGGGTGGAAGCGGGAGAATATAACATCGTGAAAGAGTGGTCAAAGTCCCGTTGACAGTGAATGAGTTGACGATTGGGTCTGGAAATGACTCTATCTGAACCAGCATGTCTCATGAACGCGCACCTCATCCTTGCCGCGACCTGTAATATCACTATAAAGGCAGCCTAACGGTGACAGTCAGTCCTCCTTCATCTCGATTTGACAGCATAATCTCTCCCCCATGCGCTTGAATGGCGGATTGGGCAATGCTCAGGCCCAAACCGATGCCGCCGGTTTCCGGGTTTCTGGATGGCTCAAGCCGATAGAATGGGGAAAAAACTTGTTCTTGTTCAGCGACCGGAATGCCCGGGCCATTATCCTCGATGGTGATCTCCAGGAAATTTTTATTGTCTTTCATCCTGACAACGGCGTTCCCTCCGTACTTGACGGCATTGTCGACAAGGTTGGAAAGAGCTCTTTTCAGGGAAATCCGTCGGCATTCGAGAACAATTTTCCCCGGCGCGTCAAGCTCGACCGGCAAACCTATATCTGCCATGTCATTGCACACGCTTTCGAGTAGCGCGCCGACATCGACAATTTGATTTTCTTCATTCGCCGCTTCCTCACGGGCGAATGCCAAGGTCGAAGAGATCATCGATTCCATTTCATCGAGGGTAGCCATCGTTTTCGCCCGTTCATCTTCATCCTCGATAAGTTCCGCGCGAAGGCGTAACAGGGTAATAGGCGTCCGCAGGTCATGAGAAATGGCCGCAAGCATTCGAGTGCGATTTTCGATGAACCGTTGTAAACGTTCCTGCATGTGATTGAAGGCCCGTGCCGCCTGCTGCAATTCGGTGGGCCCGCCTTCTATAAGGGGAGAGGCGTTGACATCCTTGCCAAGCCGTTCCGCAGCCCGAGCAAAACG
>JABMOQ010000127.1 GCA_013204045.1 Rhodospirillaceae bacterium
GTCCAGGTATGCACCGGACGGTAGCTTAAGGTGACCTTGTTATTGTCATCGATCCAGGCCAGCGAATGTTTCATCCATTTATCATCGTTGCGGTCGGGGAAATCTTCGTGGGCATGGGCACCGCGGCTTTCTTCGCGGGCCACCGCCGAATGGACGGTGGCCTGGGCGCAGGCGACCAGGTTTTCCAGTTCAAGGGACTCGACCAGATCGGAATTCCAGATCAGCGACCTGTCGCTGACCTTGAGCCGGTCCATGGACTGGCGAATGACATCGACCCTGTCACGGCCTTCTTTCATGGTTGCCGCGGTGCGGAAGACGGCGGCCTCGCGCTGCATGACCTTTTGCAGTTCAAGCCGCGCCGAGGCCGTGGAAATGGAGCCGTCGGCATGGCGCAGGCGGTCGAAGCGGTCCAGCGCCAGGTCGTCTGAACCTTTCGGCAGGGCCCTAAGTTTGTCCCCCGGAGTCAGCAACTCGGTGGCGCGCAGCGCCGCGGCGCGGCCGAAGACGACGATATCGAGCAGCGAATTGGTACCCAGCCGGTTGGCCCCATGCACCGAGGCGCTGGCGCATTCGCCGATGGCCATCAGGCCGGGGCAAACCGCATCCGGGTCGTCCGCCGTCGGGCGCAACACTTCGCCGTGATAATTGGTCGGAATGCCGCCCATGTTGTAATGCACCGTCGGCAGCACCGGAATCGGTTCAACGGCCGCGTCGACACCGGAGAAAATTTTCGCCGATTCGGTAATCCCCGGCAGCCGTTCGAGCAGCAGCTCTTCGCCCAAATGTTCCAGATGCAGGAATATATGATCCGCTTCGTCGCCGACGCCACGGCCTTCACGGATCTCAAGGGTCATGGCGCGGCTGACCACGTCGCGGGACGCCAGATCCTTGGCCGTCGGCGCATAGCGTTCCATGAAGCGTTCGCCCTCGGAATTGGTCAGGTAGCCGCCCTCGCCCCGCGCCCCTTCGGTGATCAGGCAGCCCGATCCGTACATACCGGTGGGGTGGAACTGCACGAATTCGTGGTCCTGCAACGCCAGGCCGGCACGCGCCGCCATGCCATTGCCGTCGCCGGTACAGGTATGGGCCGAGGTGCAGGAAAAATAAGCGCGCCCATAGCCGCCGGTGGCCAGCACCGTGGTCTGGGCGCGAAACCGGTGCAGGGTGCCGTCATCCAGATTCCAGGCCATAACCCCAAGGCACGTTCCGTCATCGTCCATGAGCAGGTCGATGGCGATGTATTCGACGAAAAATTCGGCGCTGCGCTTCAGGCACTGCTGGTAAAGGGTGTGCAGAATGGCGTGGCCGGTGCGGTCGGCGGCGGCGCAGGCGCGCTGTACCGGGGCGGCGCCGTAATCACGCATGTGGCCGCCGAACGGGCGCTGGTAGATTTTACCATCGCTGGTGCGCGAGAACGGCACCCCGAAATGCTCCAGCTCGTGCACCGCCGGCACGGCTTCCCGGCACATGTATTCGATGGCGTCCTGATCGCCGAGCCAGTCCGAGCCCTTGACCGTGTCGTACATGTGCCAGCGCCAGTTGTCGTCGGCCATGTTGCCAAGGGATGCGCCGATGCCGCCTTGGGCCGCAACCGTATGGCTGCGGGTCGGGAACACCTTGGTCAGGCAGGCCGTCTTCAGGCCGGTGTCGGCCATCCCTAAGGTGGCGCGCAAGCCGGCCCCGCCGGCGCCGATAACCAGCACATCGTGACGGTGTTCAATAATGTCGTACGCTTGCGTCATTAAGGGTCAGCCTCCGAACGCAACTTTGAAAATGGCGAGCAAGGATGCGCCGCCGAACAGATAGACGAATGCCTTGATTCCAATCAGCATGGCGATCTTGACCGGTTCGTTGTGGATATAGTCTTCGGTCACCACCGTCAGGCCCTGACCGGCATGCACAAACACGGCGGCGACAAACAACGACATCAATAAAGTGTTGCCCGGGTCGCCGAGCCACAGCGCATAGGCCGCGTGGTCGGCGCCGACAATCGATACCATGGAAAATACGAACCATAGGGCCAAGGGCGCCAGCGCCATGGACGACATCCGCTCGCGCCACCAATGCCGGGCGCCGCCTTCTTTTGTGACGCCGAGGCCGCGCGCCCGGCCGAGGGGGGAACGCATGCTCATAATACGGATATCCAGACCGCTGCGGTCAGCGTCAAAGCCGTGGTAACCATGATAATGCCCGACGCCCTGAGTGTCGGCATATCGAAGCCGAAGCCAATGTCCCATAACAGATGCCGGATGCCGTTGCACAAGTGATAAAACAGCGCAAACGTCAGGCCGAATAAAACCACTTGCCCGACCCATGATCCGAACAAGGCTTGTGCGCGGGCGAACGCATCGGGTCCATAGGCCGCCGATGACAACCAGTAGGCCAGCAGCACCGCCCCACCGGCCAGCGGCACCCCCGTCAATCTTTGCATAATGGAAAGCATGGACGTGATTTGCGGGCGGTATACCTGCAAATGTGGAGAGAGAGGCCGTTGCCTTGTTAAAGGCGGGCTGGTCGACTTATCGGCCTTCATGGACGGCAAAACCTTTCGCATCATTCTCTGCAAGCCGATCCACCATCCAGCCCCGGCGGAACATCAATACATTCAACCCATTTAACCACCACAACGAAGAGAGTCAACGCCTGCGCCGGAAGGGCCAAAACAACAGTGCACCACCCGGCATCTACAGCGCAACCGATTGTTCTAAAACAGTTCACGAAAGCAATGTGTGTGGTTGTGTGGATAACGTGTTGACCGAATGTGCAAATGTAAAAATTTATACACAGAAAACAGACAATTTTCCCGGTATTCCATATTGAACTGGAGCCCGAATACTTGGAGCATGTTGCCTGCATGTAAGGGTGTCGATACAACGCAATCCAAACCGACGCTCCTGCATCCACCCTTTGGGTGGCGTGAGGGGGTTGAGGTAAAGAGAACGTTGTTGCCCGGGGGGACCAAGACGACGCTTGCGTCGGCCTTAATTTCCAAGGGACACGCGGACATTCGGCCCCGCCTAGCGGGGCAGTGGCTTTCAGGTATGCGCCGAGCCTCCCTGGTGGGGATCGGAAAGCAGCAGGAGGCCGGGTCCGCACTCGACGGGCTTTGATCATTGTGGTTTTCGGCGACGGCGCGAGTCGCTGCCGGGAATTTGATGAAAAAGGCCATAACGACGCTTCGTCCCGGGGCACTTCTCTGCCCAGGGTATGCCCCTAAGGATTGGGGCGGCGTTCAGCTTTCTGCTGGTTTTACATGCACAGGAGCCCTGGCCGGCTCCAATTTGAGGCGTCAGGCGTGTCGCTCGCGGCACACCGCTGGTTTCCCAGGATCGGCGGCCTGACGCCTCTTTTTTTATGCATACGCCTCAGGGTTTTCTCGGCATCAGTACCGCGTAATCGAAATCCAGCACCACGGATGGGGCATATTTACCGTCCGTGTCTTTATCCGGGAAGGCGGCGCATGAATTGTCCTTCACGGCAACCGTGCGGACCCGCAGCGCGCCGATGTCGCCGCGGCCCGGAATTTTGGTCTTGCCCAGAACCTCTGACCAGGCATAAACCGTGTCGCCGGCGAAGGTCGGCGCCACGTGGGTGCCGGCGTTAATGGCGGCAACATGAAAGGCATTGGCCAGGCCATTGAACGAAAGGGCCCGCGCCAGGCTGATAATATGGCCGCCATAAACAATGCGCCGGGCAAAACGGCCCTGTTTTTCCGCATGCTGGTTAAAATGAACGCGGGCAGAATTCTGGAAAAGCCGGGCCGCCATCATGTGTTCGGATTCCTCGATGGTCATGGCATCCACGTGATCGATCTTCTCGCCCACCTGGTAGTCGTCCCAGAGCAGCGAACTGCCGGAAAGGGTGCAGTCATAATTGGAAAGATCAAGTCCGCCGGGAACCACCAATTCCCTTTCCCCGACGAATGCATCGAGGGTCGGAATCACCGGCTCGGGGGCCGCCGCCGACGGGTCACGCTTGTTGACCATCACCCAGCGCACGAAATCGAGCACCGGTTCGTCGCGTTGGTTCAGGCCGGTGGTGTGGACGTAGACGACGCCCGTCTTGCCGTTGGAGTTTTCCTTGACGCCGATAACACTTGAAACCGCCCTTAAGGTATCGCCCGGATAGACGGCGCCGCCGAAACGCCCGGACGCATAGCCCAGGTTCGCGACCGCGTTGAGGGAAATATCGGAAACCGTCTTGCCGAAGACAATATGAAACGCCAGAAAATCATCGACGGGGGCCGCCTCGTAACCCAATGACATGGCCAATATGTCTGACGACTGCACCGCAAAGCGGGAGCCATAGAGCGCCGTATAAAGCGATACATCGCCTTCGCTTACCGTGCGCGGGGTGGCGTGGACAATTTCCTGCCCGGGCGCAAAATCTTCAAAATAATTTCCAGGGTTGGTCTTGCCGGTCATTCGCCTGACTTCTCCCGAGCCGCGATGGTTTCATACATGGCGACCAGCCGCTCGGCATTTGCCACATGCAGATTTTCAATGAGCTTGCCATCGACAACCACCACACCTTCGCCGCGCTTCGCCGCTTCGTAATGGGCCTTGATGATGGTCCGTGACCAGGCCACTTCGTCTTCCGTTGGAGAGAAGATGCGATTGGCCATTTTGATGGTCTTGGGATGGATCAGTGTCTTGCCGTCAAACCCCAGCTCGACACCCTGTCGGCAGGCGTGTTCGAAGCCCTCGTCGTCGGCAAGGTCCAGATACACGCCGTCGAGGACCGGCAACCCGGCGGCCCTGGCCGCCAGCAGGCAGATACCAAGGCTGGTTATCATGGGCAACCGCTGCCGGGTATGGGCGGCGTGCAGGTCCTTGGCCAGATCCGACGTGCCCATGACGAAACAGCCGAGGCGCGGCGTCGAAAAGGCGATCTCTTCGGCGTGCAATGTGCCGAGCGGCGTTTCCATCATGCACCAGATGGCCATGTCTTCGGGGGCGCCGGCCGAGTCCATGAGGTCTTGGGCCATGCGCACCATATCGGCGCTTTCAACCTTCGGCAGCAGTATGGCATCGGCCCCGGACGACGCTATGGCGACAATATCGTCGCGGCCCCAGGCCGAGCCCAATGTGTTAACGCGCACAATCAGTTCCCGATACCCGTAGCCGCCCTCGGCCAGGGCTTCCATAACCTGGTCGCGGGCTTTTTCCTTGGCTTCCAGGGCGATGGAGTCTTCCAGATCAAGGATCAGCCCGTCGGCCGGAACGGTGCGTCCCTTGACCAGGGCGCGGGCATTGGAGCCCGGCATATAAAGGATGCTGCGCCGGGGACGCGATATTTTTGGCATATTCTGGCCTCTTTCCAAGGGTCTCTTCGCACTTGCGAAACGCTACAACCTGACAGGTAGCGATGGCAAGATCGGGTTTTTACTCTAATCTGTGGCGAGTCGATAGATTCTTAAGGTTCTTGCAAGTCTCGGTGTATATTTTTTAAGAACTATAGGGTGGAAATAGGGCCAATGCCGGCAGGATATCTCTCAAGAATCAAGTTCCTTGTGGTCGAGGACAATTTGTTCATGCGCCAGATCATCCGGCGTGTGCTCAAGGCGCTTGAGGCCGAGGAAGTCCGCGAATGTTCCGACGGGGCCGAGGCGCTCAAGATACTCCAGACCTTCGTGCCGGACATCGTCATCACCGACTGGGAAATGACGCCAATCAATGGCATTGAGTTGACAAAAATGCTGCGCACGGTCAACGACAGTTTTAATCCGTTCATCCCGATCATCATGCTGACAGCCCATTCCGAGATAAGCCGCATCGTCGAGGCCCGCGATGCCGGCGTCAACGAGTTCGTGGTCAAACCCATATCGGTCAAAGCGCTTTTTGCGCGCATCCAGTCGGTGATCGAAAAACCGCGCCAGTTCGTAAAGATCGGCAATTACTTCGGGCCTGACCGGCGGCGCAAAAAGCATTCGGCCAACACCCCGGAGCGCCGCAGTGATCTCGCCAAAGAGGCTAGCGACAACAAATTAACGACCACCCTGCCCAAGGAGCTGCAATCCGGCGAGCCGCAAATGTCCCAGGGCGAGGTCAATGACTTCATGAATCCGGATGCCGAAGACACCGAATCCGATACCGCCCTTCTCGACCCCGATGCCTGAACCCGGGGGGCCTTACTTCAGGTAGTTTTTAATCAGCTCTTCGGCGATCTGCACCGTGTTCAAGGCCGCCCCCTTGCGCAGATTGTCGGCAACCACCCACAAAGACAGCCCGTTATCGACGGTCGGGTCTGTTCGAATGCGGCTGACATAGACCGTATCTTCGCCGGCGCATTCGGCCGGTGTGACATAACCTTCGTCGGCCCTATGGTCGATGATTGTGACGCCGGGAGCTTTTTTCAGGGCCTTGCGGGCTTCGTCATCTGAAATCGGTTTTTCGAATTCCAGATTGATGGCCTCCGCATGGCCGATGAACACCGGTACGCGCACGCAGGTGGCATGGACCTTGATCTTGGGGTCGAGAATTTTTTTGGTCTCGACCATCATTTTCCATTCTTCCTTGGTCGCGCCGTCCTCCATGAACACGTCGATATGGGGAATCACGTTAAAGGCGATCTGTTTGGTAAAGATTCCGCGGTTCTTGTCGACCGGCTCGTTGACAAAGATGCCACGGGTCTGGTTGAACAATTCATCCATGGCGTCCTTGCCGGAGCCGGACACCGACTGGTACGTGGAAACGACGACGCGCTTGATGGTCGCCAGATCGTGTAACGGTTTCAGGGCCACCAGCATCTGGATGGTCGAACAATTTGGGTTGGCGATGATGCCTTTCTTTTTGTATCCCGCGATGGCCTGCGGATTAACCTCGGGCACCACCAGCGGCACATCCGGGTCCATGCGGAACTGGGACGTGTTATCGATGACCACGGCCCCGGCGGCGACGGCTTTCGGCGCAAACTCGGCCGATATCCTGGCCCCCGGGCTGGACAGCACGATATCAACGCCATCGAAATCAAAGGTCGCCAGGTCCTGAACCGTCAGCACCTCATCCTCGCCGAAGGAAATCTCCCGGCCGACGGAACGGTGAGAGGCCAGGGCAATCACCTCATCGACGGGGAATTTGCGCTCGGCCAGGGTGGTCAGCATTTCGCGGCCCACGTTTCCCGTGGCCCCGACGACGGCGACTGTATAGCTCATTTTTCTTCTCCAACTTTTTCTTGGCCCGGACCCGTTCGCCAGGCACCCCGCCAAAAATGCGAAAGGCCCGCCGGACGATGCCGCGGGCCTTTTGTTCGCGCAATGCTAAAGGCCCCGACTATCCGTCAGTGGTGACTTTCCAAGTTTGGGTCGTACGCATTGCAATAAGCATGGTTTCACATCTCTTTTAAGTGTTGCGGCAAGAGTGATAGCGCGCCGGGGCGGCGATTGCAAGCGCCACTTACCCGGCCAGTTTATCGAGCTCCGTCACCACCGCCTTGCCCATGCCGTCGGTGGTGACCTGGGTCATGCCGGGGCTCATGATATCGGCGGTGCGCAGGCCGGCATTCAGGACATTTTCGACGGCCCGTTCCAGCACCTCGGCGTCTTCCTTCATATCGAAAGAATAGCGCAGGCACATGGCGAAGCTGAGGATGGTGGCCAGCGGGTTGGCCTTGGCCTGGCCGGCAATATCGGGGGCCGAGCCGTGCACCGGTTCGTACATGGCGCGGCGGCGGCCGCTTTCGTCGGCCTCGCCCAGGGACGCCGACGGCAACATGCCGAGCGAACCGGTCAGCATGGCGGCGCAATCGGACAGGATATCGCCGAACAGGTTATCGGTAACGATAACGTCGAACTGCTTGGGGTTGCGGACCAGCTGCATGGCGCAGTTGTCGGCGTACATGTGGCTAAGCGCGATGGCCGGGTAGTCCTTGTGCACATTGGTCGCGACCTGGCGCCAGAACACGCCCGATTCCATGACGTTGGCTTTTTCCACCGAAGTCACCCGGGAATCGCGCTTGGCCGCCAGCTCGAAGCTTAAGCGCACGATGCGATCAATTTCGGCTTCCGTATAAACTTGTGTATCCAGGCCGCGGCGGGTGCCGTCGGGCAGGGTTTCGATGCCGCGTGGTTCGCCGAAATAAACCCCCGCCGTCAGTTCCCGCAAAATAAGGATATCCAGACCCTGGACAATTTCCGGCTTCAGGGTCGAGGCGTCGAGCAGGGAGTCAAAAACAATGGCCGGGCGCAGGTTGGCGTAAAGGTCCATGTCCTTGCGAAGGCGCAAAAGCCCCGCTTCCGGGCGGTGCTGACGTTCCACGTTATCCCACTTGGGGCCGCCGACGGCGCCCAGCACCACCGCATCCACATTCATGGCGTCGCTCATGGTTTCATCGGTGACGGCGCATCCGTGTTTGTCGTAACAGGCCCCGCCGACCAGCCCGTCGGTAATGTCGAAATTGACCGACCGGGTTTTCGCCATGCCGTCGATGACCCGGCGAACCTGGTCCATGACCTCGGGGCCGATGCCGTCGCCGGGCAGGAACAGAAGTTTTTTATTGGCGCTCATAACCAGGGCCTTTCCGCTTTTGTTTTTTCTTCAAAAGTTTTGATCTTGTCGGTTTTTTCCATGGTCAGGCCGATGTCGTCGAGGCCGTTGATCAGGCAATGTTTGCGGAACGGGTCAATCTCGAAGGTCACCGTGCCACCATCGGGGCCGGTGATTTCCTGTTTTTCCAAATCGATGGTGACGGTAGCGTTGGCGCCGCGTTCCGCATCATCCATCAGCTTGGCCACGTCTTCCGCCGGCAGGCGGATCGGCAAAATGCCGTTCTTGAAGCAGTTGTTGTAGAAAATATCCGCGAAATTGGTGGAAATGACGCAGCGGACGCCGAAATCCAGCAACGCCCAGGGCGCATGTTCGCGCGATGATCCGCAGCCGAAATTATCGCCCGCGACAATGATCTTGGCGTTGCGGTACGGTTCCTGATTGAGCACGAATTCGGGCTTCTCCGAACCGTCCTCGTTGAAGCGCATTTCCTCGAACACCACTTTGCCAAGGCCGGTGCGCTTGATCGTGCGCAAATGCAGCTTGGGGATGATCTTGTCGGTGTCGATGTTGACCATCTCCATCGGCGCGGCGACGCCGGTAAGTTTGTTGAACTTATCCATCGGCTTTAACCCTCGTTTCCCTGTCTGAATTAGCTATTCATCAACTCGCGAACGTCGGTGAGCTTTCCGGTGATGGCCGCGGCCGCCGCCATCGCGGGGCTGACCAGATGCGTGCGACCGCCGCGTCCCTGCCGGCCTTCGAAGTTTCGGTTGGATGTGGACGCGCAACGCTCGCCCGGTTTCAGCCGGTCGACGTTCATGGCCAGGCACATGGAGCAGCCCGGCTCGCGCCAGTCGAATCCGGCCTCGATCAGAATCTTGTCCAGGCCTTCCTGCTCCGCCTGTTCCTTCACCAGCCCCGAACCCGGAACGATCAGCGTGCGGATGCCCTCGTGGACCTTGCGGCCCTCGGCGACTTCCGCAACGGCGCGAATGTCCTCGATCCGGCCA
>JABMOQ010000023.1 GCA_013204045.1 Rhodospirillaceae bacterium
ACCGAATGGCCCGTTGCACGGCAAGGGCCGCAGCGCATGCCGTCGGGTGTCCCAGATAGGTGTGGCCATGAGAAAAGGCCCCGGGACCGTCCCTGAAGGCGCCGTAAATTTTCTCCGATACCAACGTCGCGCCAATCGGCTGATACCCCCCGCCCAGCCCCTTGGCGATACACATAATATCCGGCGAGATGCCTTCCTGTTCGCAAGCGTGCATGGTGCCGGTCCGGCCCATGCCGCTCATCACTTCGTCGAGGACCAGCAGCACCCCGTATTTGTCGCAAATTTCGCGTATTTTTTTGAAATACCCCGTGACCGCCGGAACCGCGCCCAAGCTTGATCCAACCACCGTTTCGGCGAAGAAGGCGGCGACGGTTTCAGCGCCAAGCTCGAGAATTTTTTCCTCCAGTTCAACTGCCGCCCTGATCCCGTACTCTTCTTCGCTCTCGCCCGGCTTTTGTTCCCGGTAGGCGTAACAAGGTGATATGTGATGCGCCTCCATCAGCAGCGGCAGATAGGGCTGACGCCGGCCCCGGTTGCCACCGATGGACAGCGCCCCCAGCGTATTGCCATGGTAGCTGCGATCGCGGGCGATGTATTTATAGCGTTTGGGCTCGCCGATCAGGGTGAAATACTGTCGCGCCATCTTGATCGCCGTTTCGATGGCTTCCGAGCCGCCGGAGCAGAAATACACCCAGCCGATGCCATCCGGCGCCCCGTCAATCAGGGTTTCGGCCAGATCCTCGGCGGCCTGGGACGTAAAAAACCGGGTGTGGGCGAAAGCCATCCCCGATGCCTGATCCTGGACGGCGCGGATAACGTCGGCATCGTTATGGCCAAGGCACGATACCGCCGCCCCGCCCGATGCATCGATGTAGCGCTTGCCCTCGGAATCAATCAGATAGACTCCGTCACCGGCGACCACCATGGGCAGTTTGGCCTTTATGTTGCGGTGGAATATACGTGACATCTAGCGCCCTCCCCGGCTGCATAACTATAACGAGTTGCAAAATTCATTCCCAAAACTTCCTTGCCTTAGCCCATTTGCCCGCCCCAGCGGTTCGCGGTAGTATATCCGCAGCACACCCCTACAAACGGAAAAAAAATGGATATCAAAGATCACATTCGCAAAGTCCCGGACTTCCCCAAGCCCGGCATCCTTTTTTATGACATTTCGACCCTGCTCGCCCACCCGGATGCCTGGCAGGTCGCCATGGGACGGCTGGCCCGGATGATTATCCGCTATCAGCCGGATATCCTGGCCGGGATCGATTCCCGCGGCTTTCTGGTCGCCGCCCCGCTGGCCCTGAAACTGGGGTGTGGCTTCATCATGGTTCGCAAGAAAGGCAAACTGCCGGGCAAGACGGTCGAATACGAATACGATCTGGAATACGGCACCGACACCATCGAAATACAGGACGATGCCGTTACCAAGGGACAAAAAGTGCTGATCCTGGATGACCTGCTGGCCACCGGCGGCACCATGGCGGCATCTATCGAACTGTTCCGTTCCGTCGGGGCCGATGTGGTCGGCACCGCCAGCATCATCGAGCTGACGTTCCTGAACGGACGGTCCAAGCTCGACGGCGTGCCCTTCGACGCGCTGGTTTCCTATGATGAATAGGGCGGACCCCTAAAGATCAGGTTCGGCATTTGTCAACGTGGCGGGCGATCTTCTTCATCACCGTCGGCAGGGCGTGGTCGCCAAGCCGGTCCGGAAGGCTCCAGATTGCGCCGGCCTGCTTGACCGGGCATCCGTTCGCCGCAACAACCGTCAAATGCAGGTGGAAGTGGGTAAACGTGTGGCTGACCACCCCCGGCAGGGCTGTCCACTTGGTCGTCACCGGCGCTGACGCGAAGGCTTCTTCCAGCGGCCAGTCGGCCTCTCGCCAATCCGTCGATGGAAATTCCATCATACCGCCCAGCAGCCCTTTTTCCGGACGACGGCGCAGCAGTACCGCGCCATCGGTGTTTTCGATCCAAAAAGCGATACCCTGTCGGTGGGGCTTGGGTTTTTTGACCGGCCGTTTGGGCAAGTCACCGGTTTTTTGGGCCGCCATCGCCCCGCACATGCCGGCCCATGGACAGGCCGGGCACTGGGGGGCGCGCGGTGAACACAAGCTGGCCCCCAGATCCATCATGGCCTGCACAAAATCACCGGGGCGCCCCTCCGGTATCAACGGCGCCAGGGCATCGGCGACCAGGCTGCGCAACCCGGGCGGCGGCGCCTCGATGCACATCAGCCGCGAAATGACCCGCTCGATATTGCCATCAACGGGGGCGCACCTGAGGTTAAAGGCAATGGCAGCGATGGCGGCGGCGGTATAGGGGCCGATGCCGGGTAGTTTCAGCAACCCCGGCTCATCATCGGGGAAACGGCCCCGGTGTTCGGAGGCCACCACCCCGGCACATTTATGCAGGTTGCGGGCGCGGGCGTAATAGCCGAGCCCCTGCCAGGCATGCAGCACACTGTCCAGATCGGCCGCCGCCAGCGCCTCTACCGTCGGCCAGCGAGCGGTGAAATCACGGAAATAAGGGCCGACCGTGGCCACCGTGGTTTGCTGCAGCATGATTTCCGACAGCCAGACCCGGTAGGGGTCGGGGCGCACGCCGTTTTTCAATCGCCATGGAAGGTCGCGCCCGTGAGTATCGTACCAGTCCAGCAGGGCCGTTTGCCGTCGGTGTTGTTCGCGTGCCTTCATGGGCTTATCCTAGCGCCATGAGCGCCATGAAAAATAGCAAAAGAGGCCGCGGCGTCAGGACCCTGGCCGCCGAGGCCGCCAAGATTACCAAACCCATCTTCGGCAGCCATGGCTTCGCCGACGGCGCCGTCGTCAAGGACTGGCCGACCATTGTCGGCGCCCATCTGGGGGCCCACAGCGCCCCGGAGCAGATTACTTATCCACAGGGGCGGAAAAACGCCGGCACCTTGCACCTTAAAATCGACAGTGGCGCCCTGGCCATAGAGCTGCAACACCTTGAGCCGGTGCTGGTCGAGCGAATTAACGGCTATTTCGGCTTTCGCGCCGTCGACAAACTGAAAATCACCCAGGGACCGGTTCCCGAGCGGGCCGAGGCCCCACCCCTGCCGCCTCCCATTTCCAAGGAATCCGAAAGCGCGTTGCTGTCCAGCCTGACCGATGTGGAGGATTCCGATCTGAAGCGTGCCTTGGAAAATCTGGGCCGCGCCGTGTATGGCCGTGAATAAGCCAAAATAATTGATTCGACTCTCCGCGATCGCCGATTCTATAGTCCCACATGTTGTGGCCCTGGAGGTTAAATTGTCCCGTTTCATACTAGGTATAGCACTGTCTTTGCTGGTTTTTTCGGCCTCTCCGGTGCTTGCCGGCGTCGCCCCGTTGTCCGAAAGCACGGCCGAAATGGTCATCGGTTCGCCCGATGCCCCGGTCACCATGATCGAATATGCCTCCCTGACCTGCCCCCACTGCGCCGCCTTCCACACCGAAACCCTGCCGAAAATCAAGAAAGCCTACGTGGATACCGGCAAAGTCAGGATTATTTACAGGGATTTCCCCTTGGGTTCCCTGGCCATGGGGGCGGCGATGCTCGCCAGATGTTCTGGAACAAAAAACTATTTCACCATGCTGGGGGCGCTCTTTGCCTCACAAGCAACCTGGGCGCGGAGTGAAACCCCGCTTCAGGCCCTTGAAGGCATCGCGCGCCTGAGCGGCATGACCGTCGATGACGTGGATAGCTGCATGAATGACAAAGCCCTGTTCGAGCACCTCAAGAACGTCGCCAATGAAGCCAGCAACAGCCTTGGCGTCGAATCGACGCCGACTTTTTTTATCGAGGGGACAAAGGTTCCCGGCAATATGCCCTTCGAGGATTTTCAGGACATTCTCGATAAAGCCATTGCCAAAAAACAGTAAACGGAAAATTCACAAGTGATACGCTTTAACAAACTCAGGTTGACCGGATTCAAATCCTTCGTCGAGGCGACCGAACTTTCTATCGATACCGGTTTGACCGGCGTTGTCGGCCCCAATGGTTGTGGCAAGTCGAACCTGGTCGAGGCGCTGCGCTGGGTGATGGGTGAATCTTCGGCCAAGCAGATGCGCGGCACCGCCATGGACGACGTCATCTTCGGCGGCACCACGGAGCGCCCGGCCCGCAATATCGCCGAAGTATCGCTTTACCTGGATAACACGGAACGCACGGCGCCGGCCCAGTTTAACGATTTTGTTGATCTTGAAGTCAGCCGCCGCATCGAGCGGGAAAGCGGCTCCAACTACCGGGTTAACGGCAAGGAAGTGCGGGCCAAGGACGTTCAATTACTGTTCGCCGATTCATCCACCGGCGCACGTTCGACGGCCATGGTCAGCCAGGGCAAAATCGGTGCCGTTATCGCCGCCAAACCGACGCAACGGCGCGCCTTGCTGGAAGAGGCCGCCGGCATCACCGGCCTTCATTCCCGCCGTCATGAAGCCGAGCTTCGCCTGCGCGGCGCCGAAACCAACCTGGACCGCCTGGAAGACATTCTCGGCACCCTGGATGCACAGATGCAGGGCTTGAAGAAACAGGCCAGGCAGGCGGCTCGCTACCGCAACATTTCAGACCACATCCGCAAGGCCGAGGCGGCCCTCTATCATCTGCGCTGGCTGGCCGCCACCGGTGATCTTGAAAACCATCGCCGGGAGCTTGAAGAAACTGCCGCCGAGGTCGATCGCCTCAGCCGCGTCGCCGCAGGTTGCGCGACAAATCAGGGCGAAGCCGCGGCCGTATTGCCGGAACTAAGGCAGACGGAAGCCGCCGCCGCCGCCGAATTGCACCGCCTGACCGTCGCCCGCGACGGCATCGAGGCCGAGGAACGCCGGATCGCCGAAGCCCATAGCGAAACCGAGCGGCGATTGCTGCAAATCGCCGCCGACATGGAACGGGAAAAGGCCCTGGCCGCCGATTCGAAGGAAGCCATCGGTAATCTTGAGAACGAGCATGGCGAAATTGAAGCCGCCCATGAACAACAGGAGCAACGCGGCAACGAGGCCGAGGCCCTGCTGGCCGAGGCCAATGCTGCCGCCCATGATCTGGAAGCCGCTTTGAGCGAACTGACCGAGCAGAACGCCACCGATGAGGCCCGCCGGGCCAGCCTGACCCGCACCCTCGCCGAACTTTCCGAGCGCCGTCAACGCCTCGCCGGCAAGGCCCAGGATACGGAAGAACAGCGTGCCCGTGTCGAAGCCGAAGCCATCGATCCGGCGGTTCTGCTGGAAGCCGAAAACGCCGTCGAAACATCCCGCGCCACCCTTGAATCCGCCCGCGCCCGGGCGGTGCGGGCCGGAACCGTCCGCGCCGAGTCCACCGATAACGTCAGCAACCTGGTCACCCGCCAACATACCAGCGAGGCCGCCCTGACCCGACTTGTCGCCGAGGAACAAACCCTTGCCGACGTCTTAAAAACAGGCAATGGCAACGGTGATAACTGGCCGACCCTGGTCGATGAGGTCACCGTCAACACCGGCTTTGAATTCGCCCTTGGTGTCGCCCTTGGCGAAGACCTGTCGGCCCCGGCCGATCAACCGGCGCCGATCCGCTGGCGCACCCTGTTGCCGTTCGCCAACGCCGCCCGGCTGCCGAATGGGGCCGAACCGCTGTCCCAATACGTTTCCGGCCCGGCCGCTTTGCAAAGACGGCTGAGCCAGATTGGCGTGGTATATGACGACGATGAAGGCGAACGCCTGTCGGGCAGCCTTCAACAAGGGCAATGCCTGGTCAGCCGCGATGGCGCCTTATGGCGCTGGGATGGCTATACGGTTTCAGCGGGGGCCGAAACCGCCGCCGCATCCCGCCTGCAACAACGCAATCGGCTGGCCGAAATTCGCGGCTTGCTGGATGATGCCCGCGCCGACGTCTCGGCCGCCGGCGAGGCCGTCAATCGGGCCCGGCAAGCAGCGGCAACGGCGGTTGAGGAAGAACGCAATGCCGGCGGCGATGCCACCACCGCCGACGCCGCCTTTAACGCCGCCCGCGAATCATTGTCCGCCATCAAAGAGCGCGCCACCCACCAATCGTCGCGTCTGTCGGCGCTGGTCGATTCAGCCGCCGCCATAAA
>JABMOQ010000024.1 GCA_013204045.1 Rhodospirillaceae bacterium
GGGTCTGACGTCTCATTGGCGACGCAGGGCCGTCGATGTCAAAATGGGGATTGTGCTTATTCTGGGTGGATTATTAGGCTCCGGACTCGGCATGTGGCTGTTCGAGATTCTGCGCAAACTGGGCCAGATCGACCTGACCATCAATCTGTGTTACGTCGCCCTTTTGGGGACCCTGGGCACCCTGATGTTTGTTGAAAGCTCCCTGACCCTTTACCGCCGCACACGCGGCGTTGCGGTCAGGCGTAAGCTGCACCGTCATTCATGGATTCACCGCCTGCCCTTGAAGATGCGTTTCCCACGTTCGCGGCTTTATATCAGTGCCCTTGCGCCGTTTGCGGTCGGGACTGTTACCGGAATACTGTCGGCGATTATGGGGGTTGGCGGCGGCTTCATCATGGTGCCGGCGATGATATACCTGCTTGAAATGCCGACCATGGTGGTGGTCGGAACGTCGCTGTTGCAGATCGTCTTCGTGACCGCAAACGTCACGGTGTTACAGGCCGTTAACAATTATTCCGTCGATATTGTCCTGGTCATGATCATGATTACGGGCGGCGTTGTCGGTGCCAGTGCCGGGGCCAGGGTCGGGCGCCTGCTGAAGGCCGACCAGATGCGATTCCTGCTGGCCCTTCTGGTTCTTGGCATGGGGATAAATATGGCGGTCAACCTGATGGCGCAGCCAGATGAGATCTACCAATTGGGGGTTGCCAGTCAATAGGCCCACGCTCCATTGGCGTCCTCAAGCGGATGACCCGATAAGCCTGCCTATCTGGTTTCATCCAGATATTCGGCCACCAGTTCGGTCAGGCCAAGAACCGGCATGTCCATCTCGTAATCATCAATGGCTTCTTCCAGCACGTTGCGGCAGTTTGCACAGGCCGTCACCAGGGCGTCCGGCTGAACCGCATCAAGTTGCTTCTTCTTGCTTGCAAAAGCCTTAAGTCGCAATGTCTCGGCCCGTGAGTTAGAGCTAACGCCGCCACCACCGCCGCAGCAGATGTTGGCGGTGCCATGGTTGTCCATCTCGACGAAATTGCTGCTCACCATGTTCATCAGGCGGCGGGGTTCTTCAACAACGCCACCCCGACGCACGATCTGACAGGGGTCATGGAAAGTCAACCGGCGGTCGTCCTTGCCCTTGAGCTTGATGCGCCCTTCCGCCTGCAACTGGTCAAGCAGTTCAAGCATGTGGATGATTTCAAAATCATAGGCGCGGCCCATCAGGTTCGGGCCTTCCCATTTAAGGGCTGAATAGGCATGGCCGCATTCCGGGCTGATAACGTATTTCACCTTCAGTTTTTCGGCCGCCCCGACAATGCGCCCGACCAGGGTGCGCGCGATGTCCTTGTCGCCCATCTGGATGCCGATGTTGGTGGCTTCATAGCCATCTGTGGAAATGGTCCACGAAACACCCGCTTGGCGGAATATTTTGGCAATGGCGCCGATGACCTCGTAGAACTGAAGCACCTCCATGGCCGACAGGATGACCAGATAATCGGCCCCTTCCTGATCGATGGGAATGGGAATGCCGATTTCCTCTTCCTGTTTGGCGCACACCTTGCGCAGCACGTCGGGCGTGATCTTCAACGGGCTGCCGAATTCGATAGCCCGCTTGGCGGCGCTGATCAAATCTTCCGGAACAACACCGGCGGCGACCAAACCCTCGCGGGATTTCCTGACCATGCCGGCAATATCGATGCCCATGGGGCAAACGATGGTGCAGCGACCACACAGCGTGCATGAATCGTAGAGCAGGTCTTCCCATTCTTTCAGGTCGTCCATGGTCAGCTCGTCCGGCACCAGGCCGATGGCGCGCTTGATGCCCGACAGCGGGGCCTTGTGGCGCTTATAGACCCGGCGCATCAAATCCATCTTGTAGGCAGGCGTGTAACGGACATCGCCGGTGTTTTCATAGAAATGGCAGGCCTGGGCGCACTGTCCGCAATGCACGCAGGCATCCAGATAGCTGGCCGCAGAGGCATCTATATTGCTTTTTAGAACCTCAATGGCTTTATCAACACTCATGGCACCACTCCCCGGCGCCCGAAGAAGGCGCCCGTATAGCCGCGGCTGAACATGAACGTCACCGAATGCATCAAGCGACTGAACGGCATGTAAATAAGCCAGATATCAACAAACAACATATGAACGGCACGCAATGAATCGTGGCTTTCCTGCAAGGCCATGCATCCGGTCAGCATGGTCAGGAATGTCAGCCACGAACCGATGTGGTCGTCGGCGTCGGATAGCTGAATCATCACCGGATCTGAAATGCGCCTGATCCACAGCAAGATCAGCCCGGTAAAGGCGATTTCAGCGGTCAGGATAAAGCCCCAGCGCGGCAGCGCCACCCATTCGAATCCAACGACGTTTTCCTTCAGAAACAGCACGTGGGGGGCTGCATAGATCAACAGACCGAACAGGCCCAGATGGAACATATAACCGGCAATCAGGTGGTAACGTGTCCGGAAGGAAAAACCGCCGTGGGGAACGAAGTGCAGAAACTGCCCCTTGATGGCGCCCAACAGGGCCGAAGCCCGTGGAATTGAAATATCCTTCTTTCGTCCGAGTCGAATGATGCCAAAAATACGCCATGCTGCACCGATCAGGAACACACTCGATGCCAGTGTCCACAGTGGGCCTTCCACGATTTCAAGAAATGTCATTCAACGCATCCTTATTCTTATCAAGCCGTCTTCATCTGTGCGGTCATTCAGCCGGGGCTTTTTCCGGTGGCATTGTTTCTCCGGCGCCTTCTATTACGTCACCACGTGTTTTCATTGCCTCTTCCGCCCACCAACCGTGATGCTCCTCGGCCCATTTTTCATCCACATAACCGTATGTCATGCCGTCAAGCGCGCCTTCAACACCAATGGTGCCAAGATAGATATGCCCAAGGGAGGCGGCGATCAGGACAACGGCGGCACCGGCATGGACCAGATGGGCCAGTTGTAGTTGCTGTACCCGTTCCACAAGCCACGGGAAATCAAGCAACAAACCCGAGGTGGATATGGCAAGCCCGGCAAAGAACAGCAGCCAGTACCAGCTTTTTTCGCCCAGGTTATACTTCCAGCTGGGGGGATGGCCCTTGGACAGGAAGCCGCCCTTCAGCGCCCACGTAAGGTCGCCTTTCTGCCAAATGTTATCTTTCATGTAAACGCCGAGCATGATCAGCAAAGCAACCACGAACATCGGGCCCAGCAGATTGTGTCCCTGCAAGGAGGCGCTGGCCACAGCCGACCAGGCTGACTTGCCGATGATCGGCTGAATCACATATCGGCCGAACATCAACAACAGGCCGCTAAGGCCAAGCAGAATGAACAGGCTGGCAACGAACCAGTGAATCCAGCGTTCCGGTTGCGAAAACCTGGGAACCGCCCTGCCAGTTCGGCCGCCGGTGATTTTTATGCGACCACGCACTAAGAAGAATACAACGATAGCGCCCAGAGACAGGGCCAGCAAATAGCCGCCGTAGGTGGATAGGGGGCCGTTGCGAAGCGACCGCCATTCTTCGCCTTCCGACTGGATCATGATGCCGGCCGTCTTGTTGGGAATGGAAACCAGTCCCTGCCCACCCTGGCGGATAGAGCGCCAGAATTCGGAATCGTTGACGCTGCCTGTGGTGTTGCCCGGCACCGCACCGGATTGCTGTGCATATGCCACCCCGGACATCACGCCCATACCCAGCATGATCGTCAGGCACAAGACCCCGAACAAACGATGAAAGACAATCCGCTTCATGAAACAGGCTCCTAGCCCGGAAAGCTTCCGGGGCTCAATTGTTATCGTTTTGGCCAGCCGAACGCTTGCGTAAGGCCTCGGTGTCCAGGATAGATGCCCCGGCCCCGCCACGAGAGCTAAAAGCCAGTTCAACAGGCCCGGACTGGTTGCTGGCGCGTGCCCGCAAGGCGCGCAACGTGCTGTCGCTTAAGGGAGCCTCGGACTTTCCAAGATAAGTGCCCTTCTGAAAGGACAAAACCCGCCCCTGTTCATTCGCCCGGCACCCGGCCAGAACGGACACAACAAGAACCAAGGCTCCGGCCATCATCAATGAATTACGAACTTTCATTCAGAAACCCTTTCGCGACTGAAAACCGGAAACATGGCCGGCGACGTATTCCCAAGAGAACGCCGCCGGCCACGCCTGATTTCAGGAATCCGACTTCAACTGATAAGCCGTACCCCAGCCCCAGGCGCCGGAACCGAAGCCCCGGTAAGTGACCCGTTCCCGGTAAATGTTCGACACTTCGTCGCCATCCCCCGCAAGCAGCGCCTTGGTCGCGCACATTTCCGCACAGATCGGCAGCTTTCCTTCGTAAAGACGATTGCGGCCGTATTTCTTGAATTCGGCCGACGAGCCATCTTCTTCCGGGCCGCCGTTGCAGAAGGTGCACTTGTCCATCTTGCCGCGTGAGCCGAAGGTTCCGGCCTGCGGATACTGCGGCGCGCCAAACGGGCAGGCGAAGAAGCAGTAGCCACAACCGATGCACAGATCCTTGGAGTGCAGGACGACGCCGTCTTCGGTGTCATAGATGCAATCCACCGGACAGACCGCGATACACGGCGCGTCCGAACAATGCATGCAGGCAACCGAGATCGAGCGTTCGCCCGGCTTGCCGTCACCAATGGTAACAACCCGGCGGCGGTTGATGCCCCAGGGGATATCGTTTTCGTTTTTGCACGCTGTGACACAGCCGTTGCATTCGATGCAGCGCTCGGCGTCACAGAGGAATTTCATTCTAGCCATTTTTTTGCCTCCTTATCCTTACGCTGATTCGATGCGACACAATGTCGTTTTGGATTCCTGCATCTGCGTCACCGAGTCGTAACCGTAGGTGCCGCAGACATTGGATGCTTCGCCGATAACATAGGGGTCGGCTCCATCAGGATACTTGTGGCGCTGGTCTTCGCCCATCCATACGCCGCCGAAGTGGAACGGCATGAACGTAACCCCGGCCGCGACCCGTTCGGTGACCAGGGCCTGAACCTTGACCTTGCCGCCTTCCGGGCTGTGCACCCACATGTCGTGACCATTCTTGATGCCGGCGTTGTTGGCATCGACCGGATTGACCTCGCAGAACATGTCCTGCTGCAATTCGGCCAGCCATGGGTTGGACCGGCTTTCGCCGCCGCCGCCTTCGTATTCGACCAGACGCCCCGAGGTGAGAATAAGCGGGAACTCTTTCGAGAAGTCGTTCTTCTGGATCGATTCATACATGGTCGG
The DNA here is from genome assembly GCA_013204045.1 of Rhodospirillaceae bacterium. GTDB lineage: Bacteria > Pseudomonadota > Alphaproteobacteria > Rhodospirillales > JABHCV01 > JABMOQ01. The sequence continues at coordinate 5,225 of JABMOQ010000024.1, forward strand.
CAGGCGATAGGCCTTTTTGTCCTTGTACGTGGCGTACTTGGGCAACAGGTCCCGGCGGGTCGTATACAGCGGTTCCCGGTGCACGGGCACCGGATCGGGGAACGTCCAGACGATGGCCCGGGCCTTGGCGTTGCCGAACGGGGCGCAGCCGTGCTTGATGGCGACCCGCTGGATACCGCCGGAAAGGTCGGTCTTCCAGTTGCTTTTGTCGCCGACGCCCTTGGCCATGATGGCCAATTCCGCCGCCGTCAGGTCCTTGTCCCAGCCGAGCTTCTTGAGCATCTCCATGGTGAACTCGGGATGGCCGTCCTTGAGCTCGTTATCGACCGGATACGAGCCCTCGGCCAACAGGTTGACCCCGTTGCGTTCGACCCCGTAGCGGGCGCGGAAATTGAGCCCGCCTTCGGCCACCGGCTTGGATGGATCGTAAAGGATCGGCGTGCCGGGATGGCCCATTTCGGGGGTTCCCCAACACGGCCACGGAAGACCGAAGTATTCGCCGTCGCACGGGCCGCCCCTGGCTTGCAGGGTGGTCTTGTCGAAGGTCGACCGGTTCTTCATGTGTTTCCTTAGGCGTTCCGGTGACTGACCGGTATAGCCGATGGTCCACATACCGCCGTTATACTCGCGGGTTATGTCCTCGATCAGGGGTTCGTCGCCGTTCACCTTAATTTTCTTAAAGAGCTCCTTGGCGAAGCCGAGCTTCTTGGCGAACAGGTTCATGATGACGTGATCAGGTTTGGTATCGAACAACGGCTCGACAACCTTTTCACGCCATTGCAGCGAACGGTTCGATGCGGTGACCGAGCCATAGGTTTCAAACTGGGTTGTCGCCGGCAGCAAATACACGCCATCGGTACGATCGCTCATCACCGCCGACATGGTCGGATAGGGATCGATGACGACCATCAGGTCCAGTTTTTCCATGGCCTTTTTCATGTCCGGCAGGCGGGTCTGCGAGTTAGGCGCGTGGCCCCAGAACACCATGGCGCGAACATTGTCGGGCTGGTCCATGTTCTCTTTCTTTTCGAGAACCCCATCGAACCAGCGACTGACCGGGATGCCGCTCGATTCCATCAGTTTCTGCGTTGCGAAGCGGCCGAGTAGATAGTCATACGGCACATCCCAGACACGGGCCCAATGCTTCCACGATCCGGTCGCCAGGCCATAGTAGCCGGGCAGGGAGTGGGACAGGATGCAAAAATCGGTGGCGCCCTGAACATTGTCGTGACCGCGGAAGATGTTGGTGCCGCCACCGGCAACACCCATGTTGCCGAGGGCAAGTTGCATGACACAGTAGGCGCGGGTGTTGTTGTTACCGGTGTGATGCTGGGTTCCGCCCATGCACCAGACGACGGTGCCCGGACGGTTCTTGGCCATCAGCCGGGCGACGCGCTTTAACTGCGAGCCCGGAACGCCGGTAACAAGCTCGGTTTCTTCCGGAGTCCACTTGGCGACTTCGGCCCGAATCTCATCCATGCCGTAGGTCCGCTGGCGGATGAACTCTTTATCTTCCCAGCCGTTTTCGAAGACATGCCACAAGATGCCCCAGATCAGCGCCACGTCGGTGCCCGAACGGAAGCGGACATATTCATCGGCGTGGGCCGCGGTGCGGGTAAAGCGCGGGTCGCAAACGATCAGCGGCGCGTTGTTCTGTTCCTTGGCCTTCAGGAGATGCATGACCGCGACCGGGTGGGCCTCGGCCGGGTTGGAGCCGATCAGGAACATCGCTTTCGAATTGTGGATATCGTTGAAGTGGTTGGTCATGGCGCCGTAGCCCCAGGTGTTGGCAACGCCGGCGACCGTGGTCGAATGGCAGATGCGGGCCTGGTGATCGACGTTGTTGGAACCCCAGAAGCAAGCAAATTTACGGAACAGGTAGGACTGTTCGTTGTTGAACTTGGCAGACCCGAGCCAGTACACGGAATCGGGCCCGGAGGTTTTGCGAATATCGAGCATCTTGTCGCCGATTTCATTGACCGCGGTTTCCCAATCGACCTTCTTCCATTTGCCGCCGACCAGTTTCATCGGATATTTCAAGCGCCGTTCGCCGATCGCGTGCTCGCGTACCGAGGCGCCCTTGGCGCAATGTGATCCAAGATTGATCGGGCTGTCGAAATCAGGGTTCTGGCGGGTCCAGACACCGTTTTCGACTTCCGCCTCGATGGTGCAGCCGACCGAACAGTGGGTGCACACCGACAACACTTTTTCGGCCGCCGAGGCCGCCGATTGTGCGGCCGCTTTCTTGACCATGCCGCCGGGCAGGGTCGAAGCTAAGGCAGCGCCACCGGCGGTCAGGCCCGAGCGTTTCAGGAACTGACGACGGTCCATGGAGCCGCCAACAAGACCGGCCAGCGCCTTCGATATACGTGGGCCGTTGGCTATCCCGTTATGTTTTTTTGTCAACATTGGGTTCATCCTTATCCGGGTTGGTTATTAAAACTTTGCCACTTCGTAGGCGCGGCGAACATGCTCGGTCTCTTGGTAGCCCGCCGACTTACCGGCGGTTTCCACCTGGGCGGCGGCGGCAGGTTTCGAAGCCAGAACGGCGGCGCCTGCGCCGACAACACCGGCACCAAGACCGGCCCCACGCAGAAAACTGCGACGGTCGATCCCGTTTTTTTCGTTGTTTTTGGTTTTGCTCATGGTTCCCTCTCCTACATGAAATATTCGCGAAACAGGTTCATTCAGCCTTACTCATTCAGACATGGCGAAGGCTTCTTTTTCGATCGTCATGAAAGTCCGGCCAATGGTTGCGACCGGTCGGTAGAGGGCGGCATTGCTGGCCGCCTCCAGGTCTTCAAAAAAACGAGGCGCCCACGTTTCAAGGTGGGCATCAAAAAACTTTTTCTGGTCGCTGATTTCCAGCACACCGCCAAAGATGCCGGTGATCAAGCCGTGCATTATTTCCAGCACCGAAGCGATGTGGTCTTCCGGCTCGGTGACGCCGTCGGCGCGCGAAATGCCCAGCACCGCCATCTCGCCGCGCAGGTCGGCCAGCGGTTGTTCACACAAAAAACCGGTCAGGTAATGGGATGCATAGGGCAGCAGTTCACCTTGGGTGACGCCAATGAACAGGGCATTGTATTCGTCTTCCACCTCATCGGCGGAAATGCCGGAAGCGGCAACGGCCAGATCGGCAAACGCCCGACCAATATCCGTTTCATCGCCTTCCAGATCCTTCAGTTGTTTCAGGGTTTCATCCGTCGGCGGACCCGATAAAAGTCCGGACAGCAGCGCATAGAACTGCGCGCGTAGAGTATCTTCTTCAGTCACGCCAGATATATTATCGGCGATTGCTTGCACCTTTTTTGTCCTTCCCTGCGGTCTTCTTTTGGGACCGTCTCGCACGCACCACCCACAGCGGTTCATTCTTTAATTCTTGCGCACATTATACTCGTTTAATTGTGGTTTTCATATTGGGGGTTTTCCCACAATGCAGAAAAACCAATATGTTATAGATCTAATATAAAGATCCGTCAGCGTCCTCCTCGTCTTCGCCTTCTTCTGCAATTTCCTCCTCATTATCCTCTGTGTTTTCGTCTTCCGGCAACGGTTCCTGGCTGGGCTCGTCATCCCCAGGGGCTGAGTCAGCTTCGGGTTCGGGGGCTTCCGGTTTCTCTTCCTTGTAGCCCTTGCCCGCCGTATAGGCACTTTTGATGACCTCGACCACGGAGCCCATAACGCTGTAGTCCTCGTCATAATCATTGAGCCCATCAAGGTTGGCCAGCACCGGTGAACTTTTCCACAGGGTGCGCAGGGCTACCCGTTTCAGCTCTTCCGGGACGCCTTCTTTAAGGAAGCCGGTATAATCCGAATCCGTGGTCAGGCTGTCCACATCGGGCAGGTCCAGGGGGATTTCAGGGGCCTCACCCTGGACCTCCAGATCGCCTTTGTTCTCCGCTTCGGTCGGCAACTCCTCCAGGGGGTCGCCTGAGGATTCCTCGGCTTCAAGGGCCTCGCCACGCTTCTTTTTCGACCATCGTTTGAGGAACGGATCGCTTTCCTCAGCCATCACGCCGCCCCCCATCCTTTGCCACCTTGCCGCCCCAGGCGTTCTCGGACGTCTTTTTTTTCTGTTTGCGTTTTTCGAAGGGCGGCTCGTCAACATGATACCGTTCCACATAGGCCGATACCCATTGGGCGACCTCGGGCGGCATGGCAACACCTTCGACGGTCTCGTCATTTCCATCATAGCCCTGGGCTTCATAGGGGCAAACCGTCGCATTAAAGGGCAATATCTCGCCCCTTCCGTCGTCCTCTTCATTGGTGCGCAAAACAATAAAGACTAGGGGCGGATCGTTGGTCAGGTTGGCCTTGTAACCGTCGGTTTCCCGGCGGAAAAGCTCGATAAGGCGGGTGCCCGCATAAAACTGCGTCCAGCCGTCACCTTCCTTGATCTGGCGCCAGTCACCTTCGCCGCCGGTATCGCCGGGCAACAGTCCCGATACGCGCCATATGTGATCCTGCCACGGATGGTCGCTGTCTCTGCGTTCCAGGATAATACCGACGGTCATGGTTTCCGCGATGTGGATTTGTGGGTTGTCTTTTTCGTTCATCAGTATCCATCTATAGACGGGTTTAACATTATATATAAGTATGCCCGTCCGCTTGCCGAGCCGACACAAAAAAGAAAGTTGCCAGGACATGAAAACAAACAACAGGAATATTCTCGTCTGCGATTGCGAGGGCACAATGTCCCTTGACGGAAAATCCCTGGCTGCCGCCCTTGAGGGTGAGGCGCCGTTTGTTAATACCCAGCTTTGCCGCGCCCAGCTTGATAATTTTAGCAAAGCCGCCGCAAGCGGTGAGCCGTTGCTGGTTTGCTGTACCCAGGAAGCGCCCCTGTTTATCGAGGTCGCGGGCGAACAAAACCCGGACGCCAATATCGCCTACGTCAACATCCGCGAGCGCGCCGGGTGGTCGGACCAGGGAAAGAAGGCGACGGCCAAAACCGCCGCCCTGATCGCCGAAGCCGCCGTTGACATGATGCCGGCGAGCTCTGTGGCGCTGACATCCGGTGGCGAGACCATCGTTTACGGCGATGGCGAGGTCGCCCTGGAAGTCGCGAAAAGGCTTTCATCCCGGCTTAATGTTACCTGTGTCCTGAAATCCGGGGCCGATGCCGCGCCGCCCCGGTTGACCGATTTTCCCATATTCAGCGGCACCATCACCGCAGCCACGGGCAGAATTGGCGCTTTCAACATCACGGTGAAGGGCCTCGCGGCGATGACGCCTTCATCGCGCCGGGAAATGTCGTTTGAAAGCCCGGTGGCGGCGGAATCGAAACGGGACTGCGACCTGTTGGTCGATGTGTCCGGCGCCATCGCCCTGTTTCCGGCCCCCGACAAGCGCGACGGTTATTTCCGGGCCGACCCGGGCAATGCCCAGGCGGTCGAGCGGGCCGTGTTCGACGCCGCCGATATGGTCGGTGAATTTGAAAAACCGCGCTATATCCGCTTTGAAAAAGCCGTCTGCGCCCATTCCCGCAACGGCAAGACCGGCTGCACCCGCTGCCTGGGGGCCTGTCCGACGTCGGCGATCCGTCCTGACGGCGACCAGATTATCATCGACCCCTATATCTGTTCCGGCCACGGCGCCTGCGCCAGCGTTTGCCCGACCGGGGCCATATCTTATGACATGCCGTCGGGAAACGGGCTGCATGAACGCCTGCGCATCCTGTTGAAAACCTACGCCGCTGCCGGGGGTGAAAATCCGGTCCTGCTGGTTCATGATCTTGGCCACGGGGACCAGGTTATTTCCATGATGGCGCGCCATGGCCGCGGCTTGCCGGCCCATGTCATCCCGTTCGCCATTAACGAGGTTACCCAGATCGGCATTGATTTCATTTCCGCGGCTTTGGCCTATGGCGCATCGACGGTTCACATCCTGGCATCACCGGCCCAGCGAGATGACATGACGAGCCTTCATGACGCCACCGCCCTGGCCAACACGGTGATGACCGGGCTTGGCTTCGCCGGGCGCCACGCCACGGCGGAAGTCTGCGAAGACCCATCCATACTGGAAGAGTATCTGTATGGACTGGATCGGGCAAACCCGGCAAAGCCTGCCGGTTTCCAGATTGTCGGCTCGAAGCGCGCTACTTTGTCGCTGACACTGAAGCATCTTCATGGGGTGGCGCCGTCGCCGGTCGATATTCTGCCGCTTGAGGCAGGCGCGCCCTTTGGTGCCATGCAAATCAATGCCGATGGCTGTACGCTTTGCCTGGCCTGTGTCGGCGTCTGCCCGGTGGGGGCCATTGGCGATAACCCGGACAAGCCGCAACTGCGTTTTATGGAATCCAGTTGCGTGCAATGTGGTCTGTGCCGCGCCACGTGCCCGGAAAAAGTCATCACCCTGGTGCCGCAGATCAATTTCTCAGGCCAGGCCGGCACATGGGCCGTCCTGAAAGAAGAAGAGCCCTTTGAATGTATCAAGTGCGGCAAGCCCTACGGCAGCCGCTCGACCATCGAACACATGATCGGCAAACTGCAGGACCACCCCATGTTCAGCGACGGGGACCGAATTGATCTGCTGAAAATGTGCGACGACTGCCGGGTCGGCGCCCAGTTCGAAAAAGACGACAACCCGTTCGCGGCGGCAGCGCGCCCCCTGCCGCGGACCACCGATGATTATTTACAGGAACGCGACCAGCCCCCCGCCAAGGGCGGCAACGGCAGGGATCGAGACGAGGAATAGGCCCAGGAAGCTGGGTGAAAGGCAGTGTCGCCCTGCTCGAAAACCACCCCTGTTTTTGAAAAATTCCCAATTAGGGTTATTGCCCTCGCAGGCACCGCCGCCATCCTGTTCGGCTTCATGACCTCGAAAGCCGACGCGGAACCACGGACGGTTTGTGGCGAGCGCACCGATTTTGTCGAAAAACTGATAAACCGATATGCTGAGGAACCGGTATCAGTCGGCCTCTTCGCCAACGGTTCGGTGATCGAAGTATTCGCCGCCGACAGTGGCACGTTCAGCATCATCATTACCGAACCCAGCTGTGTCAGCTGCTTTGACGCCGCCGGCGAGGAATGGCTGGAATTGCCTCCATATTATCCAGCCCCTTCCGCCTTTTCGGCGGTGGGGGTGCTTAAATTTATTGTGTATCTCTGAGCTATTTTGGTTAGCGGGTCAATAATGACCTACGCCAGAATTGTCCAATGTCAGCGCCTATGGGCTCTATTTTCGCAATAAGATAACAATCTTATTGTGACGCTAGATAGTCGTTAAACAGCATAAAATAGCTTCATATTTCCTATTTAGGCATTGCATACTCGAAATTATTACCAAGTATCCAATTCACCCGTAATACACCCTGTGGAATGCACTCATTATGGCCGTAGAAGACGTATCTCGTAATTTGCGGTTTCTGTGCAGTTATGGGAAATCAGTTTCCGATATATGCCGACGATTAAAAATAAACCGACAACAATTTAACCGGTATCTATCAGGTGCATCCACACCGTCATTGCATACAATCCGTAGGATTTGCGACTTTTTTGGCATTGATGACCACGAACTATTCCTGGATTACGGTGAATTTCACGATCTGATTCGCCTCCGCCCGCCAAAAATTGAAGGCAGCCGAGATGACGTCCATGATTTTTTTGAACGGTTATGTCGGCCATCGAGCAAAATGTTGAAGAATCTGGAGAGATACGCCGGTTACTACTACGTATACTTTCAACCTGACCGACATGATCCAACAATCTACAGAAATGTAATGTTTCTCTATAAAGGGGAAAATACCCTTTTGAGCAGGCAAGTAGAGCATTACCCGGACAGAGAATACAATCTGCCCGAAATCATCAAGCATGAGGGCGTTGTCTATAGCGTTGCCAACCGATTGGTTATTACTGAACTTGAGGAGTTCACCGGGGCTTCTCTTTGGCAAACTATTTTGTATGGTTCCGACTATAGCACGATATCTCTCATGCCAGGGCTGTCACTGGGGATAGCTCCTGAAAGTGCCCAGGACATTGTTTGCTACCGGGTTGTCTGGGAATACCTGGGGCAGGATGTTGATCTGCGTACTGTCCTGAAAGGAGGAGGTAAGCTCGAGCGCGATGCTCCGGAAAATAATTACATTCGAGAAGCAGTTTCCAATAATTTTCTTGATAGCGAATCCGCGTTTACACCAAGGGTTTAATTTCCGACAACGCGATCACGTTTCTGAACACTCTCACCTTGCCCGATTTCCCGGGCTATTTTATGCCCTGAGTAAACTGCGCCGGCGATGAGGCCCGGCGCTTCGCAATCTCCAATGCGATTCAGTGTTTTCAAACCGGCTTCAACCAATGCCTCTCGCTGCTTGTTCAGGGCCTGATACAGGGCATCTTGTGGGTCACGTGAAGTCACCGTCACAAGCCAGCTTGATTCAATGTTTTTCAATTCAGCAGAAAAAACACAGGATGCTTTGACATGACTGCCATCAAACGCGTCAACTGTGTGATAGCCAATAATTCTTACGCCCAGCGAAAGCAATTGCTGATGGGTGCGAGATTGTTCATCGGTGTTATCGCACCAGACAGCGGGCCTCCCCTCGGTCGTAATCAGCGTTACGCTGCATCCGGCCTCGGCTAATTTTACAGCAATAACAGCAGACATATAATAATAGTCATCGTCGAACACTGTTACAAAACCATCCGGCACATTGCCGTCCATGATATCATCGGGCGTCACAACGTTGGGATGGTCAAAGTCTTTCACAGGGGTTCTGTGCCATCGCCCGAGGCCATCACGGCGCCACTTCGCTCCTGTTGCAATGATCACATGGTCGGCACCGAAAGATCGCACATCATCCGGAGTCATGGTGCTGTCAAGATACAGGGACACGTTCTTCATGGGGCCGATCTGTCCTAATCTGTAATCGCGGACCCTTGCCCATTCCGCAAGGCCGGGCAGACGACTTTCCCGACTGACGCGACCGCCCGGTTCCTTCGCCGCATCGGCAAGCGAAACCTCATACCCGCGTTTGCCCAATATATGTGCAGCTTCGAGACCGGCCGGCCCGGCGCCTACAATCAATACGGATTCATTTGTCCCGTCCGGAACATTCTCGGGGTGCCACCCACGCCGCCATTCTTCGCCCATGGTCGGATTCTGGGTGCATCGGATAGGAACAGCACGCGAGTCTCCCGCATAGCAAATATTACAACCGATACATTCACGGATATCTTCGATACGGCCATCACGAATTTTTGCTGGAAGAAATGGATCGGCGATAGACGGGCGCGCCGCACCAATGAAATCGAGAACGCCTCGATTAA
>JABMOQ010000128.1 GCA_013204045.1 Rhodospirillaceae bacterium
ACTAGGCGGAAAGCGCCGAAGGGGCGGTTTTTTCCCGTTTTACCAGCAGCTTGTTGAGGGCGTTGATATAGGCCTTGACCGAAGCCACCATGGTGTCCGTGTCGGCGCTCTGGCCGTTCACGGTCTTGCCGCCCTCTTCCAGGCGTACCGTCACCTTGGCCTGGGCGTCGGTGCCCTCGGTCACGGCGTGGACCTGGTAGAGCTGCAACCGCGCTTCGTGGGGGAACAGCTCCTTGATACAGTTAAAAGCCGCATCGACCGGGCCGTCCCCGGTGCGGGCGCATGATTTCGCAACGCCATCGACCTCAAGCTCGACCTCGGCCTTTGGCGGCCGGTGTACGGTGCCGCACTTGATCTCCATGGACAGCAACTTGATGTTGTCGTTGGTGGCCACCACTTCGTCATCAACTAGGGCGATAATATCCTCGTCGAAAACCTCTTTCTTGACGTCGGCCAGATCCTTGAACCGCTTGAAGGCGTCCTTGATGGCGTTGTCACCCAGATCGTAGCCCAGGTCATTCAGTTTCTCGGAGAAGGCATGGCTGCCGGAATGTTTGCCCAAGACCAGCTTGGAGGTACTGAGGCCCACGGATTCCGGAGTCATGATTTCATAAGTCCCGGCGTGCTTCAGCATACCGTCCTGATGAATGCCCGATTCATGGGCGAAGGCATTGGCCCCGACGATGGCCTTGTTGGGCTGCACGGTGAAACCCGTTACGGTCGAAACTAATTTAGATGCCTTGATGATGTGCGACGAATCGATGCCGGTGACATAGGCCATGGAGTCCTGGCGGGTTTTCATGGCCATGACGATTTCTTCCATGGCGGCGTTGCCGGCCCGCTCGCCGAGGCCGTTGATGGTGCATTCGATCTGCCGGGCGCCGGCCTGAACGGCTGCCAGGGAGTTGGCGACGGCCAGGCCTAAGTCATTGTGGCAATGGACGGAAATGATCGCCTTGTCGATATTCGGCACCCGGTTAAAGAGCATTTCAATGAGCGCTGCAAATTCGAAGGGCAGCGCGTAACCGACCGTATCGGGGATGTTGATGGTACGGGCGCCAGCATCGATGGCGGCTTCCACACACCGGCACAGGAAATCGTGTTCGGTGCGCGAACCATCCTCGGCCGACCATTCCACATCGTCGGTAAAGTTACGGGCCAGGGTTACGCTTTCGATGACTTTTTCAAATACCGCTTCCGGCGCCATCTGCAACTTGTATTCCATGTGCAGGGGCGATGTGGAAATGAAGGTGTGGATGCGCGACCGCACCGCCGGTTTGACGGCTTCGGCACAGCGTTCGATATCGCCCCTGGTGGCGCGGGCCAGGCCGCAGACGGTGGAATTTTTAACCACCTTGGCAATTTCGTTGACGGCTTCGAAGTCGCCTTCCGAGGCAATGGGAAAACCGGCCTCGATAATATCGACGCCCATGGCTTCGAGCACCTGGGCGATGCGCATTTTTTCGTCCAGGTTCATGGACGCGCCCGGCGACTGTTCGCCGTCGCGTAAAGTGGTATCGAAGATAACGATACGGTTGGAATCTTGTTTGTTAGTCATTGGATTGGGTCCTTAAGCTTAATACTCGGGTGTTCGCGACTTTTTTACAGTGTCGTTTTTCCCCTAAGCGCCACCGATCCCGAAAGACCGCAGACGTCAGGGGCACCTAAGAAGCAGGAGGTTCCCGTTCAGGCCGGACAGCAGCAGGGGCGCGCGGTTGGGATCAACCGTGGTCGCCGACTTTAAAGGTGCGCTGCGCATCATCATTATTCTTGTCCGGGCCTTAAACTTTCGCTTGGAAACCCTTTAAATCTAGGATTCCCACCGTAGATATCAATGTTTAACAGTGCATAAAGACACCGGGGCGGGGGGCCTTGTCAATATGGATATTGGCGATTGCCTCCTATCGTAAAAAAAAAGTGAAGAAACAAAGCCATTTTATCCTTTAAAAACAACAGGCCCATTTTTTGACTGCCGGGAGCAGGCGTCAATTATGGGGGGTATTCACACTGTCAAAGAACAAGTTATGAATATAGTCCTTTATTAGGCATATGTCAAGGTGGCGCGACAGGGCGGGGCCGAATCC
>JABMOQ010000129.1 GCA_013204045.1 Rhodospirillaceae bacterium
GCCATGCTGGCCAAGGTCATGACGGAAGCGACCCGGATGTTGCAGGCCGACAGATCGACCCTGTTCCTCAATGACGAGAAAACCAACGAGCTGTTTTCGCGCGTCGCCATGGGCGATTCCATCGGCGAAATCAGGTTGCCAAATCACTTAGGTATCGCCGGGGCCGTGTTTTCCAGCGGTCATACCATCAACATTCCCTACGCCTACGCCGACCTGCGTTTCAACCCGGCGTTTGATAAGCAAACAGGCTACTTTACACGCTCCATCCTTTGCGTTCCCATCGTCAACAAGACCGGCAAAACAATCGGCGTCGTGCAAACCCTGAACAGACGCGGCGGACCGTTCACCGACGAGGACGAGCAGCGCCTTAAGGCCTTTACCGCCCAGGTCGCCATCGGCTTAGAGAACGCCAAGCTGTTCGATGACGTCCAGAACATGAAGAACTACAACGAGAGCATGTTGGAAAGTATGACCAACGCCGTCATTACCACCGACGAAGACGGCAAGATCATCACCTGCAACGCCGCAGGCTTCACCATTCTTAAAGTTAACAAAGACGATATCCTCAATAAAATGGCGGAAGACTTTTTCGTCGGCCCCAATGTCTGGATTATGGACAAGGTCCGTAAAGTTGACGAAGCCCAGGAATCAGACCTGATGATGGACGCCGAAATGGAAGTCGGCTCCGAAGAAGAAGAAAATCACGAGAAGCTTTCCGTCAATATCACCTTCCTGCCACTGGTCGATGGCGAGCAGAAAAAACTCGGCTCGATGGTCATGATCGAAGACATCAGCACCGAAAAGCGCATGAAATCGACCATGTCGCGCTACATGGACCCGACCCTGGCTGACCAGATGATGTCCGGCGACGGCGAAGGCGACATCATGGGCGGCCTGGACACAACCGCCACCGTGCTGTTTTCGGACATCCGCAGTTTCACCACCATTACCGAAGCCCTCGGTGCGCAAGGCACCGTCGCCATGCTCAACGAATATTTCACCATCATGGTTGATATCATCACCGAAGAAGGCGGCATGCTGGACAAGTTCATCGGTGACGCCATCATGGCCGCCTTCGGCATCCCCATCGGCCACGACGATGATGAAGACCGCGCCGTGCGCGCTTCCATCCAGATGATCGTCAGGCTGTGGGACTGGAACAAGGTGCGCGAAAAGAACGGTTTGAAAGCCATCGACCATGGCGTCGGGCTGAATACCGGCAAGATCGTCGCCGGCAACATCGGCAGCAAGAAGCGCATGGACTACACCATGATCGGCGACGGGGTGAATTTGGCGGCCCGGCTGGAAAGCGCCTGCAAGCAGTATTCGGCGCATTTGCTGATTAGCGAATACACCAAGGCGGCATTGAAAGGCACCTACCGAATCCGCGATATCGACGACGTGGTGGTCAAGGGCAAGACCGAACCGGTCGGTGTTTTCGAAGTGCTCGACTATCACACGGACGAAACCTTCCCCAACCTGATGGACAACGTCAATTACTTCAACGAAGGGCGCAAGCATTACCGCGCCGGAAGCTGGGACAAGGCTATTTCCTCGTTCAAGGAGTGCCTGAAGGCCAACCCCAGCGACAAGCTGTCCGATACCTATATCGAACGCTGCCAGTTCCTGAAGAAAGACAAGCCCAAGGACTGGAAAGGCATCTGGGTGATGACCTCTAAATAGATTGAATCAGTTTCTCAAAGTTCCCAGATATTTGGTTGAAAAGACTCACTTAAATAAGTCACCGGAGACAACCTCTTGAAGGTTTACATTATCGACGATGACTGGGACATCATCCAGTTCATGACGACCCTGCTGGAGGCCGCCGGACACACGGTCTATTCCGGGGTATCTGCCGTTTCAAATCTTCCGAAAGTGGCTGCCAGAAGGCCCGATTGCGTGCTCATCGACCTGATGATGGCAGAGATGGATGGCCTTACGCTGGCACAGGAACTTCACGGCAAGGCGGAACTGGCAAAAACCAAACTGATCATGGTGACATCGAAAGACCATCAGCACTGGCAAAATCAGGCCACCGAGGCCGGTGTCCATGGCTACATCACCAAACCACTCGATCCCGAAACCTTCGTCGGGAAAATAGAAAAAATAGTTTCACAATAATTCAGCTGGTCATCCACGCCGGCAGGCGCTCGTCCAGGCGGGTCAGGCCATATTTGGCGGCCAGTTCCTGGGCTTGACGCAAATCTCCCACGGAAGGCCGCTTGGCCAATTCCGGATATTCTGCCGCCTTGTGGGATGGCCGGTACTGGGCCATCAGGTTGAGGTAGGTATCGGGCGATATATTGTCGGCCAGGAATTTCAACACAATATCGGTATCGGCCAAGCCATCAGGCAGGATCAGGTGACGGACCAGCAGCCCGCGATATGCCACCCCTGCCCCGTCAAGCTGAAGGGGCCCAACCTGGGCATACATTTCGCTGACCACGGCCCGGTTGATGGCCACATAATCGCGGATATTCGAGTATTTACGGGCTGTTTCAGGATCGCCGTACTTCATGTCCGGCATATAGATATCGATGATGCCGTCGAGCAATTTCAGCGCCTCGGGGCTGTCATAACCACCAGAGTTATAAACCAACGGTATGTTCAGCCCACCTTCGGCGGCGATCCCCACGGCCTCTATAATCTGCGCCACCACATGGCTGGGGCTGACGAAATTGACGTTGTGGCAGCCCTGTTTTTGCAAATCCAGCATCATATCGGCGAGGCCCCGGGCGCTGGTGCCTTCGCCGTCGCCTTCCCAGCTGGCGTCAAAATTCTGGCAGTAAACGCAGCGCATGTTACAAAAGGAAAAGAAAATGGTGCCCGATGCCCGGGTCCCCCGCAACGGATCTTCCTCGCCGTAATGAGGGCCAAATGAGCATACCTTGGCCTCGGCCCCGGTGCGGCAGGCCACGCCGTTCAGGTTTTCCATGCGATCAACATGGCAATATCTGGCACAAAGGTCACAGTCATGCATCCGCATCGCTGCCAGCCGCGCCCGTTTGGTGAGCTCTCCGCTGCGGTGCAGGGCCAGGTATGCAGGCTCGAATCCGGGATTATCGTCTCCGGGCCGGGGTGTTGGGGTCCTGGTCATAAAAGCTTAAATGGGGACGCTACTTGGTCGTGGCAATGAAAACCCCGTCCCAATCAGGCGCTGGCGGGTTTATTTTGTATTCGGCGATGCGTTCATCGTACAGATCGCAAAGCACATCCAGGTTGGCATCCAGCTTCCAGGGCTTGTGCTCGGCGTCGCCGAGAACACGGATTTCCTTGAACATCTCGGCGGCCTCATCAAATTTTTGGCTTTGATAGGCTTCCAGGGCGGTGTGAATCATCTTCTGGATATTAATGAACTCAGGATTGCTCTTGATTTCCCCATCCCCCATCAGGCCATAGATATAGGTACCTTCGGTCTTGCCTTTAACCTGAATAAAGTCGAGATCGATGGTCGCCAGCCGGTCCTTGACCGCCGCGTTGGTGGTCGGCCCGAGGACCACGTTCATGCCATAGCTTTTAGACTGGCCTTCCAGACGCGCCGCCAGGTTGACCGTATCGCCGAGCACGGAATAATCGAAACGCTGGTCCGATCCCATATTGCCGACCACACAGACGCCCGTATTGAGGCCGAGGCCAACTTTCAGCGGGATATGCTTGCGGCCTTCCTCTTTCGCTTCGATCTCCAGGCGGTCATTGAGCGGCCCCATTTCGGCGAGCATCAGGAGCGACGAAATACAGCCATTGTAGATATGGTCTTCATCATCCAGGGGCGCGTTCCAGAAAGCCATGATGCAGTCGCCCATGTATTTGTCGACGGTGCCGTTATGGTCCAGGATCACGTTGGTCAGCGGCGTCAGCAGCTTGTTGATCAGCGCCGTCAGGCCGACCGCATCAAATTGCTCGGAAATGGTGGTAAAACCACGCACATCGCAGAACAGCAGGGTCATCTCGCGTTGATCGCCGCCCAGTTTCAGCTCGCCCGGGTTTTCGGCGACGCGGGCCACCATGTCCGGCGACAGATACTTGGAAAAGGCAGCGCGGGTC
Organism: Rhodospirillaceae bacterium; assembly: GCA_013204045.1. GTDB lineage: Bacteria > Pseudomonadota > Alphaproteobacteria > Rhodospirillales > JABHCV01 > JABMOQ01. The sequence goes on from JABMOQ010000129.1 coordinate 4,045, forward strand.
TGTTGGCGCTGGGCCTCTTCCTTGGCGTAACCGGAATAGGTTAGCGTGGTATAGAGCAACAATATTGAGGCAATGGCGAAACCGGCGTCAAACAGCAATCCGCCGTCTGCCTTGATGGCCAAGGCGGGTAAAAGTTCGGGGAACGGTTGAAAGTCAATACCGGCGAACAGGAACCACGACGTCGCCCCGGCGCTGCCGGCCAGAACAACAAACAGCATCATCGTCCACTTGGCGCCCAGCCAAGGCACCAGAACGACCATAGCCAGGCCGCCGACGATAATCAGGAACATCTCGGCGGCGTTGAAATAGTTGGGCCGGGACAAATACGTGTTGTGCATGGCCGCCTCGATCAACTGGGCATGAACCTCGACCCCTGGAATGATGGCATCAACCGGCGTCGAGCGAATATCCAGCAGCCCCGCCGCCGACGTCCCGACGATGACCAGCTTGCCCTTGATCAATGCCGGGTCGGCGGTGCCGGACAGCACATCACGGGCCGATACGTATTTGGATTTGTCGCTTTTCGAAAAATAGGGCCAAACCCGGCCGTTGGCGTCGGTCGGGATAATCAGCCCGTTGGGTGGAAACTGGCTCTTCGAGGCGATTCCGATATTCTGGATACCGGCCGCATCATAACGCACCTGGATGGTCGGACGACCAAAGGCAACACGCATCATTTCGACGGCCAGGGCCGGATAGATGTCGTCGCCGTATTTGAACATGGTCGGCACCCGACGGATGATGCCGTCGCGTTCGGGTATGACCGTGAAAATACCGTGACCGGCGGCATATTTTTCAATAATCGGCACGTTGCGGACCAGTGACGGAAATTCGTTGAGCCAGACAGCCGGGTTCGGCGCCCCCTTAGCGCCTTTCAGGGCGATCGACTTTTTGATCGGCGGCGGCGCCTTTGCGTCGGCCTCGCGTTCTTCCCAGTATCCGGTCTGTCCCAAAACCACCCGCGATTTCTTGATCACCCCGGCAAAAATCTCGTCGTTGCTGGGAATGGCACGCAGCTTGTTCTTTGTTTCTTCGTCCAGTCCCTTGATGTCGTCGGCGATGCCAGCCGGATTCATCCGGTCCGGCTCCGGGAAGGTGACGTCGAAAGCGACCAGCCCGGCACCCATCTGCATCAGGTTCTGGACCATCTGGGCGAGGACGTCGCGGGGCCACGGCCACTGGCCGATCTCGGTCAGGCTATTTTCATCAAGATCGATGATGGTCACCGGCTTGCCCTGGGGCGGCGGAATTTCACGGGGCTTGATCTGTTGATAGATATCGAAGGTCTTGGAACGAATGAACTGGACGGGATAAGGATTCGAGTAATACAGGGCGACGGAACCGACAATCAGGGCAAGACCGATCAGCCTTTCCATGCTGAAAGCCTTTCTAAGTCTTGCACCCATATCAGATTTTCCCTGTATTCATTTGCCGCATACTACAGCGAGGACGTGCGATAAGGTCAAGCTTGTAATCATACGTTAAGCAATGAAGGGTTAAGTATCGGCATATAAAATCATTTAGAGACATTGGCATGGGAGCCGGGAGAGGCTTATACTCCCGTTACAAATGGGGAATTTATCAACCACCGCCTGGCTAAGGCCCTTCATTAAACCGTTGCGACCGACTTTCAACGAAGTCATCGCTATATCGGCTTTCGTCAATCTTTTGGCGCTGGCGGTGCCGATTTTTACCATGCAGGTCTATAACCGGGTCGTCGCCCATAACGGTATCAGCACCCTCAAGGGGTTGGTCTTCGGCATGGTCATTATTGTCATTTTCGATTATGTCCTGCGCCAGTCGCGTTCCCGCATCATGCAGACGGTCGCTTTGCGTCTTGATGTACAGGTTGGGCGCAAGCTGTTCGAAAAGTTTATGTCGCTGCCCTTGCAGACACTGGAAAGCCAACCTTCGGCCCACTGGCAATCCCTGTTTCGAGATGCCGATCTGGTGCGCAACACACTTTCTGGTGCCTCTGCCATCCTGATTGCCGATTTGCCATTCGCCATTTTCTTCCTGGTGCTAATTTTTGTGATCGCCACGCCGGTCGCATGGGTGCTTCTAATCATGCTGCCCATTTTCATGTTTGTCGCCTGGCGCTCCAGCAATGTTATGGCGAGTGCCAACCAGGCCGAGAGAAATACCGCACAGACCCGGGACTCATTGGTCGCCGAGATGATCAACGCCAGGACGACCATCAAGGCGTTGGCACTGGACGGCGTTATGCGGCCCATGTGGGAAGATAAACAGGCGGAAAACATCGAAACATCGATCATCCGTGGCGGTAAGACGGACGCTTTTTCCAATCTTGGCACCAGCCTGACCATGAGCACCTCGATCGCGCTGACCACGGTCGGCGCCCTTGCTATCATCAGTCAGGATCTTACAATCGGCGCACTGATCGCCACTAATATGCTCAGTGGCCGGTTGCTCGGCCCCCTCAATCAGCTGGTCGCACAGTGGCGGACCTATTCTTCTTTCCGTCAATCGGTCAACCGGCTCGGCGAGCTTTTCAACTCGGTAAGCGAGCGCACGGAAAGCGAAGTCCAGATTGGGCGCCCCAAGGGTGAAATTACCCTGGAAAATATTATCTTCACCTATGCCGAAGAACTGCCCAACGTTGTAAACGGTGTCGATGTAACCTTCAAAGCCGGCGGCGTGCATGCACTGGTCGGGCGTAACGGCAGCGGCAAGTCGACCTTGCTTAAACTGGTACAGGGTCTGTATAGGCCGAGCTCCGGACGCGTCCTGATTGACGGTGCCGATATGACGCAGTTTTCACGGGCCGAACTGGCCGGTTGGATGGGCTATGTCCCCCAGGACTGCATCTTGTTTACCGGCAATGTTCGTGAAAACATTGTCCAGCGCAAACCCGACGCCACCGACGAAGAAGTCCTGAAAGCCGCCCAGGCATCCGGTGTTCACCAGTTCATTATCGACATGCCCGACGGATACAGCACGGAAATCGGCGAGGCAGGACAGCGCCTTTCCGGCGGCCAGCGTCAGCGTATCGCCATTGCCAGGGCCCTTGTCGGCGATCCGCCGGTGGTTCTTCTTGATGAACCGTCAAGCAGCCTTGACCGACAAGCAGAGCACGAACTGCGCAACACCCTGGCCGCCATCGGTAAGGAACACACGGTTATCATCGTCACCCACAGCCCAATATTGCTGTCGGTTTGTGACGATCTGGTGGCGCTGGACAAAGGCCGGGTGGCACTGGCCGGCCCGTCGAAGGATATTCTCCCCAGGCTGTTCGGTACGGCGGTCAAGCCCGCCCAGGGATCGGGCGGAGCGCGGCCGCAACAGCAGCAAGCCCCGCGTCCCCAGCAGGGTCAGCCGCAAAAACAAGGGCCACAGCCGCAACCCAGGCAACCGCAGCCACAACAACAGAAGCAAGGGCCACAGCCACAACCCAGACAGCCGCAGCCACAACAACAGAAGCAAGGGCCGCAACCGCAACCCAGGCAACAGCAGCCACAGCAACAGCAACAGAAACAAGGGCCGCAACCGCAACCCAGGCAACAGCTGCCACAGCAACCACAGCAACAGAAGCAAGGGCCGCAACCACAACCCAGGCAACAGCAGCCACAGCAACCGCGGCCACGACAGCAGCCGCAACAGGCATCGCCCGCAGTCGGCGCTGCTGCGCCAGTTGCGCCAGCTGCGCCAGCTGCACCAGCTGCGCCCGCGCCAGCCAGCAATAGCCCGGTTAAACCCGAGGGAGGCGATCAATGATCGCCTCTCGCCTGGATGCCCTGGTAGAACACCATCCGATGCCAAGCTGGCGATTGATCGCATGGCCGATCATGATCTTGTTGGCGGTGCTGCTGACATGGGCAAATTTCACCAAACTAGAGGAAGTCACGGTGACCGAGGGCGTCGTTGTCCCGCAGGGCGACATCAAGACGATCCAGCATCTGGAAGGTGGCATCGTCAAGAAAATCAACGTTATCGACGGCCAATTGGTTGAAGAAGGCTCGCCGCTGATCCTGCTCGATCTGGCAACATCCGGCGTCAACCGTGAAGAACTTCTGGTCCGCCTGGATGCCCAGATTCTGCTGAAGACGCGCCTTGAGGCAGAGGCCCAGGGCAAAAAGAGCTTGGTTTTCCCCGAAGATGTCGCCAAACGGCGTCCCGAGCAGGTCGTTGCCGAACAACAGAGCTTCGAGGCGCGTCGGCGGCAACTGGCTTCGACCATCAACATCCTTGGCCAGGCGGTGACCCAACGCCGCCAGGAAGTGAAAGAACTGGAAGCGCAGCTGCGCGCCGTGACCCAAAATCTGCGACTGGCGCGCAAACGTTTTGAAATGTCAAAATCCCTGCTTGCCGACGGCCTGACACCGGAAATGGAACACCTGCAACTGGAAGCCGAAGTCGAAAGCCTTCAGGGCGAGGTGCAGAGCCTGAAGCCATCCATTCCGCGCACCAAATCGGCCGTTTCCGAAGCCGAAGGACGGGTCAACGAGGAACGTAACAAGTTTCGCAGCCTTGCCCGCGCAGAACTGTCCGCGGCCGAGCAGGCCATCGGCCGCGTTACCGAACTGCTGGCGACGGCGACCGAACAGGGTGTGCGCGCGATGATACAAAGCCCCATTGCCGGCATCGTGCAGAACATGAAATATAATACCATCGGTGGCGTCGTGCGCCCTGGCGAGCCGATCATGGAAATCGTCCCGACCGGGGCCAATCTTATCATTGACGCAAAATTAAACCCCACCGACAGGGGCTATGTGACCGTCGGCCAGGACGTGGTCGTCAAGCTGTCTACATACGATTATGCCCAATTCGGTGGGCTCGACGGCAAAGTTTTGATGGTCGCCCCCGATACGATCATAGGCGAAGATGGACAGCCCTATTTCCGGGTTCATGTTCAGACCGACAAAACCTACCTTGGCGACGATCCGGATCTATATAAGATCACCCCGGGCATGCAGGCGACCGTCGACATCCACACCGGCGAAAAGTCGGTCATGGAATACCTGATCCAGCCGGTGCTGAAATTGAAAAACGAAGCCTTTAGAGAGCGCTAGGGCTGGTTCGCTCCAATTTGCTAAAACGGCAGCGGGGCTGCCTTTGACTTGCCGAACATGCCTGTAAGCATCTATAAATTGTTAAGGATTCTTGAAATAGGCTGATTTGCCTGTTTCGAATACATTATTTTATACGGAATTCGAACGTGACGTTATGTAGGGGTGGGGTATGTCATTAGTTACCGTTCTCGCGACTTTAGTCGCATTTGGTCTTTTCATCGGTGCAATTTTCATTAGCACCGATAACGTTACTATTTTCCTCAGCATGCCAAGCTTCATCATGGTTTTCGGCGGCGTCATGTCGGCAACTTTTATGTCCTATGAACCGCGTTATGTAATGCTGTCGCTTAAACTGATCTGGAAAATCATGTTCTCGCCCAAGATGGGCCGCGATTTGCTGAAATCGGAAGTCGGCCGCATCATCAAATGGTCCTACACGGTTCAAAAAAACGGCATCCCCGCCCTTGAGACCGAGGCCAGCAAGGCGGTCAAGGGTGACCGGTTCCTGAAATTCGGCATCGATATGGTGATCAGCGGGTATACCGGCGCCGAGGTCCGCGAAATCCTGACCAACACCATCGAGACCACCTTCGGACGAAACACCATTCAGGTCTCCATCCTCAATGCCATGGCCGCCGGCGCCCCGGCCTTTGGCATGATCGGCACCCTGGTCGGCCTGATTATCATGCTCGACGGCATGGGCGGTGATCCATCTCAGCTCGGCAAGGGCTTGGCGGTGGCCATGATCACCACGCTTTACGGCGTTATATTCGCACGCATGGTCTTTATGCCGGCAGCTGCCAAAATTATGCAACGCGAGCAGATTCTACGCTTCCGCAACTATCTGATCTGTGAAGGCCTGGCCTTGCTCGCCGACCGCAAGGGACCGCGTTATATTCAGGACAAGATGAACAGTTATCTGGACCCGGCCATCCACTTCAACATCGACAAGATGAAAAAGTAAGCCGAACAGCCCTTAGGGACGTCAACCCATGCCACCAAAACAGCCAGCACAGGAACCGCAAGACGAGTCATGGATGACGACGTATGCCGACGCCATTACCCTGCTGATGGCCTTTTTCGTCATGCTGCTCAATTTCTCTAAAATCGATATTCCGGCTTATGAAGAAGCCGCCGCCGGCATCAAAAACTCGATCGGCATGGGCGAAAAGGATGCCAACCCGGTCGAGACCATGAAGAAGGATATCCAGGACCTGGTTTACGAAATGCAGGCCGACAAGGTTGTCGACGTGCAGGTTGACGACAAGGGGATTACCATTGAGTTAGCCAGCTCTGCTTTCTATAAGCCGGGGACGGCGGAATTCAGGGACGAGGCCATACCGGTCTTGCAACAGATCGGGACGCTCATGCTGGCGCCGCGCTATATGGCTTATATCATCGAGATCGAAGGCCATACCGACGACGACCCCATCCATACCCCCATGTACCCGTCCAACTGGGAGCTTTCCGCCGGACGGGCTACACGGATCGTGCGTTTTTTCATTCAGATGGGTATGGACTTTCGCCGCATGAAGGCCATCGGTTTTGCCGAAACCCGCCCCAAGGCGCCGAACCGCGACAAGGACGGCAATCCCATACCCGATAACCAGATGGAAAACAGGCGCGTCGTCATGAGCATCTATCCGATGTCGCTGCAAGATCGCGCCCTATTGTTCAAGGATGCGACCTATGGCCTTGTTGAACAGGTTCAAGGAAGCAAGGCGGAGAAGGCGAAGGAAGCAAAGCAGAACCCCGGCACCCTGACCGGGTTGCCCAAGGAGGAAAGCCAGCAATAAAATTCGGACCGGGACTCAGTCCAGGTTGATGACCATACCCTCGCGGGCGACAAAAGTGTTTTTCCAGGTTTTGTGCGCTTCTGCCTCGAGTTTATCCATAAAATCATCAACGTGAGACGGTTCGTGATGGAAGATCGCCATCTGTTTGACGTTGGCGGCCCGACACAATTTCACTCCCTCGTTCCAGGTGGAGTGCCCCCATCCGACCTTGGTCTTGTATTCTTCTTCGGTGTACATGCTGTCGTAAATCACCAGGTCCGTCCCCTCTATCAGGTTCAGGATTTTTTGATCCATCTCGCCCTCTACGTGTTCCGTATCGGTGATATAGCACATGGATTTTCCGTCGAATTCAATTCGGTAACCGGTCGCCCCGTTGGGATGATTTAGGGCGGCCGTCTTGACCTTAACGTCTGGGTAAAGATTGAATGAATCGCCGGCCTCGAAATCATCGAAGCGCATTTTCGCTTGCATGGCTTCCAGTGGCACGGGAAACATCGGGCTATCCATTTGCGCCGAAAGGGCGCCGTAGATGCCGCCGTCCCTGCTGTGCAGATGGCCGGCCATGATGTGAATCGATCTGGAAGGATCATACGCCGGGGTGAAAAAGGGGAAACCATTGATATGGTCCCAATGGGTGTGCGTTAGCAGCAGGTGCGCATCGCGCACATTACGGTTGAGAAACTCCTGGCCCAGATCACGAATACCGGTTCCGGCGTCCAGTACAAACGTGCGGTCGCCGACAATCACTTCGATACAGCTGGTATTGCCACCGTATTTAATGTGCTGTGTCGATGGGCAGGCAATAGACCCCCGCACCCCCCAAAACCTGACATCGAAGGCCATCCGGGTCTTCTCCCATTCTCATCGGTTCCGCCCCCAGAACCCAAAGAAATTTTTATTCGTTAAATTAATTTCCGCAACCACTTAATACATTAATATGGACACGACAGGGGCAGGTATCACAATGTTTTTTTTGAAAAAGCACAAAATCCGCCGGCCCTGTATACGACCGGCGGATTCGGTATGTAAAACCCTATAGATTTAAAGGTCAGGCAGGCTCTTCGGTCGAGGCGGCGGTCATCGCCGTCTGCAGTTTTTCGAAAGCCCGGGCCTCAAGCTGGCGGACCCGTTCGCGGCTGATACCATAACGCTTGCCAAGAACCTCCAGGGTCAGGGGGTCTTCAGAAAGGCGGCGCTCGGACACGATGTCACGCTCGCGTTCGGAAAGCCCAGACATGGCATCTTGAAGCAATTCCCGGCGATAGCTCAGTTCCTGACCCGTGGCGGCGGTGGCTTCCGGCGACGGATTATCATCGACCAGGGTATCTTGGAACTCCATCCCCTCATCATCCACCGACAGCGGCGCATTGAGCGAAGCATCCCGCGCCATCAGGCGGCGATTCATGTCGTTGATTTCAGTTTCCGACACGTTCAAGGCATCGGCCAACTGGGTCAGCTGTTCGGGCTTCAGATCACCGGAATCAATGATGTTCAGGCGGCTTTTGGTTCTGCGCAGGCTGAAAAACAGTTTCTTCTGGGCAGCCACGGTGCCGAGCTTGACCATAGACCAGGATTTGAGAACATATTCGGTGATAGAAGCCCTGATCCACCACATGGCATAGGTCGACAGCCTGAAGCCACGCTCGGGGTCGAACTTCTTGACGGCCTTCATCAAGCCAATGCTGCCCTCTGATACCAGATCGGCAACCGGCAGTCCGTAGCCCCGGTAATTCATGGCGATTTTGGCGACAAGACGCAGGTGGCTGGTGACCAACCGGTGCGCCGCATCGGAATCGCCATGCTCGTGCCAGCGCCTTGCCAGCATGTATTCTTCTTCTTTTTCAAGAATCGGGAAGGCCCAGACTTCCCTGAAATATCGGGAAAGACCACCTTCAACCGGGACCGATGGTAAAGATAAAGACGCCATTCGTTCATACCCTCCTTAAGAAGCAATATGCCAATTTCGGCTCCGCCTGATATCCCGCCAGTTGGCCGGGCAGACACGCCTTACGGCCCCATATGGGCACCGCTATTGTTAATGATATTCAATAACCAACTAATGTCAATGGGTTTATGGGGCTTTCGGGCCGCCATCCATGGTGTAGTTGAGGTCGGGTATGGGGGGCAGGTCCCCGGTCGCGCCATTATTGATCTCTGATGTGCGCTTCTGGCGGTACATGCTGCGGATCGCCGCGTAGTAATCGACCGATGTCTTCTTGATTTCTTCCAGGTCATCCTTCACCCCGGCATAGGTATCGACAGCATCCAAGCCCTTGCGCGACCATTTCAGATTGCTGTTGTCGGTATTGGATATCCACATTCCTGCGGCATCGAAATAGCCGTCCACAAGGAACCTGCCGATAGCATCGCGGGGATTTGACGGACCAAACAGCGGGAGCACCAGATAGGGCCCTTCAGGAACGCCCCAAAAGCCCAGCGTTTGCCCGAAATCTTCCGTGTGTTTCTCCATGCCGAGGCTACTGGCGACATCAGAGATGCCGCCAATGCCGGCAACGGTATTGACCATGAAGCGGGCGATCGTCCGCATGACATTATCCATGCTGCCTTGCAAGATATTGTTGACGAGGGTAATCGGCGAACTGACGTTACCAAGGAAGTTGCCGACCCCGGAGCGAACGGGTTGCGGAACTGCCGTGTTATAGGCCACGCTGACAGGCTTTAGCAGGGCTTCCTGAAATGCCTCATTGAATTGGAAAATCACCCTGTTAAGGGATTCCAGGGGATCGTTAACGTCATCACCCTGGGTGGCCTCGGCCAACTGCACATCTGCCCAAGCGATATCGTTGCCGGTTTTTGCCTCAGCATAGGCAACGGACAGAAGAGGTGTTGCCACCAAACCGACCGCAAGAAATACGGAAACAACAAAAATTCTCATGGAACCTGCACAAAAACTGGAATTTGCTCTCAAGTAACTTTTCCCCCTGCCACGCTAAATGCTACGGGCAATCCCTTAAAAATGTTTTAAGTCAACTTACCTTCCACCGCAACCGGCGAGTCAGGCCCAGTGAAACATAATCGAAAAAATTAAACCGGATACGGACCAACCTTGTCAGTCACCGGCCAAGGATTTAATCTGTTTCCAGCGATATGGTTGTCGCAGGGGGCTTTCCATGATTCATCGCCAATTTTCTTATATCTTGTTGATTCTAGTCATTTTTATTTACACCACCCCTGCCGTTCCCGCGCTTGCAGAAGAACCGCAGGCCATTGTCGAGGGATTTCAAAATCAACTTATCGCGGTCATGAAGAAGGCCGAAAACATGAATATGAAGGGACGGGTCGCCAGGCTTGCCCCCCAGGTCAAAAAGGCCTTCAAGCTGTCTGAAACCGCCCGAATCGCCGTCGGAACCTATTGGAAGGACGCCGATGATTCGCGGCGCCGCGACCTGATCAGGGCATTTACCCGTATGAGTCTGAGCACATTGGCCACCCATTTCGATGGATATTCAGGCGAGCGGTTTGAAATAACCGGCGAACAACCCGGCCCACAGGGGACGCGCATGGTATTGACCCGGTTGGTCTTAGCGGACGGCGACACGGTCGCCATTGATTACGTTATGGTGAAATTCGAAAATACCTGGAAGGTGATCGACGTCATTCTGGACAAGGGCATAAGCGAACTATCCGTACGCCGGTCTGAATATAGCCTGGTTTTGCGTACCCAAGGAATCGAAGGCCTGATTAGGCTGCTTGACAGCAAGGCTGACGAGTTGATGGCGCAATGAGAAAAATTCTTTCTCTCTTGATAGTTGCATGCTCGCTTGCGCTGCCGCGCTCAGGTGCCGCCGGGACACCGCCAGACACCGTCGAAGGCTTCCACAGCATCCTTCTTGGGGTTATGAAGGATGCCGACAGCCTTGGCGTCAAAGAACGCTATCAGCGCCTTGCGCCATCCATCGACCAAGCCTTCGACCTTTCCCGTATGATTCAAATAGCCACCGGCGGTTATTGGAAAGACGCGGGTGACAGTCAACGACAGCGCCTGACGGAGGCTTTCCGCCGACTCAGCATCGCCACTTACGCATCCCAGTTCGATGGTTTTTCCGGCCAGGCCTTTGTTACCGACGGCGAACGCTCCGGCCCGCAGCAGACGGTGCTTGTCGTTACCCGTATCACAGATCCGAAAGGTCAAGGTGCCGACCTGACCTATGTGGTCAAGTCGGTCGAAGGACGCTGGCTGATTGTCGATGTGCTGCTCGATAACGCCATTTCCCAACTTGCGGTTCGGCGTTCCGAATATCGGCAAATATTGAAGGCGGGCGGCGTAGAGTCCTTGATCCGGGCGTTAGATGAAAAGGCCGAAAGCCTTCTGAAATAAGGGCCGTCAGCGGCTTTCATCGTGGATCGGCCGGAACGAGAACAAGGTCCCCAACACTGCCCCCCACAGCAGCCACAAAATCTCGCGGAAACGACGCACCACGGCCACCGTTACGCCAAGCCCCGGCGATCCGGTCATCGCCCCATAGACCAACAGGAAGGCCCCCTCCTGAGCGCCGATGCTGGCCGGGATAAAGAACGTTCCGGCGCGCACCAATTGTATCGCCGCCTCGATGATCCAGGCGTCGTTCCAACTGATCGGGTGGTCGAGAAATACCATGGTGTAATAAATCTCGGCGATACCGACCAACCAGTTAACCAGAGCCAGCGCCACGGCACCGGCAAAGCGCCCCTTGTGGTGTGTGTAAAATTGAACCAGCCTCCCGTCCATGTCATGAATGTGATGAAGCACATCATCTATGCGGTGGGCGAACGGCCAGCGGCTGAGCCAGGAGCCAGCGACAGATGTCAATTTGAAACGTTGCACGGCGAAGAACAAGAATGTTCCGGCTATGAACGAGGCCAGGCCGGCGGCGGCGACCGATTTATAGGCCGTCGGTAATCCGGATCCGGCCATCAGGAAAAATCCAATGGAAAGAAAGATAACCAGCGCGACCATGTTGATGGTTTTGCCAAGAATGATTGATGTGGTGCCTTGCTTGTAGCCGATTCCATAATACCTTTTCAGCAATGCCGCCTTGACCGGCTCGCCGCCCATACCGGCGGCGGGCAAGACGCTGTTGAAGACTTCCCCAACCATGCGAACCTTCCATGTGCGGTACAGCCAGCGGGCGTTTAGAGGCACCGCCGTCAACGCCATCTGCCAAGTGAACGAGTCGATAACAAAAGCGGCAAAATAGAGCCCCAGCAAAACAACCATGCCCCAGCCGACCGTGACCGCCTCAGCGGCGACCGCAACCAGGTCAACTTCGGTGAGCACCAAAACCAGCAGTGCACCGCCGGCCAAAAGGTAAATAATCTTCAGAGATTTCAACGCGCCTCCTTGCCCGCTAGACATGATAATCCTGGGCCCCCTTGGAGAATTGCAAAATCCAGTAAACCTGGGCGCCTATGGCACCTGTCGGCAGCAGTACCCATGTCACATCGAACAAGGCCAGCGCCAGGACGATGAAGCAAAAATCGGCGCGGCTCAGTTCGCGCAGCCCGTAAATGATCCAGTCATAAAGTGTTTCCGGTCTGCGCGTTTCACCCGGCGCTTCATGTCCCGTTTTTGTTGTCAGTCCCTCGCGTGCGGCAACCCGCCGATCGCGCGCCTCGACGATAAAACCGACCATATAGTTTATGGTGCCACCTGCCGCTGCGATCCATCCCAGCCACAACCACATGTCTTCCCCTGTCGATGCAGTAACACCCATGCCTAGGGCTGCAAAAAAAGCCGTATGCACAGCCCAGTCGACGAAACTGTCGAACCGCATACCGAATTGTGAGCACTGATTTTTCAGACGGGCGATTTCCCCGTCGCAATTATCCAGCACATAGGCGATCATCAGGAACCCCCCACCAATCACATCCCAGGCCCTGTCCCCCATGCTCATGGCCCAGGCGCAGGCAACACCGAACAGCAGCGAAACAGCCGTGATCTGGTTGGCGCTGACCGGCAGACGGGCGAGCACGCCGGTAACCGGTTTCGACAGGTGCCTGATCAGGGGAAATGTCATTTATTACCTTTCGAAATAGCCAGAAACGCCGGCAGCACCAGCAGCGTCGTCACCAGTGTACACACAAGGGCGATGGTCAACAGCATCCCCATGCTGGCGGTGCCCGGATGGCCGGACAGGGCGATCGAACCAAATGATCCGATGGTCGTCAGCGCGCTGAACAGGATGGCGCGCGGGGTGCTGGTCGCCATCACGCCATCATGTTCATGCACAGCATTATCCCGCATGACGAAGTGAATGCCCCCTGCCACCCCCAGTCCGAACAGCAGCGGCAATACGATAACGTTGGCAAAGTTGAACGGCAGCGACAAAACCGCCGACGCTGCAACCGTCCACAGAGCCGCCAGAGACAGCATGGCAAATACCAGAATGGAACGGCGCAGGTTTTCGAACACGATGAGCAACAGAACCAGAATACAAGAAACCGAAATGCCGGCGGCCCGGACAAAAGAATCAATCACCGCCCTTCCTGCCTCAAAAATGATGACGGGAGCGCCGGTCGCCGTTGGTGCCACCCTCCTGACATCGGTGACAAACCGAATCAGGGATTGGCGCTGCTGCAGGTTCTCTTTGGGGTAAACGGTGACCTTGGCTCGGCCGTCGTCGGCGACCTGGCGGGCACTGATAGAGGTCGGCAAATCAGCCATGGCGACCGGAGCCGCGTTCAGGGATTCTTTCAGCATCTGCAACCGGCCCGGCAAGGAATCGAGCAGTCGATGCTCCAGTTCGGTAACGGTCGCCTCGGCGGAAGGATCCCTGATGGCCATGAAGGCGGCGAGAAGACGCCGGGCGCTTTTCTGCAAATCATTTTCTGCCGCAGTAAGAGCAATTTTTTCCAGCTTCGCAAACATAGCCCCGAAGGAATCCAGTTTCTGCTGGTGGCCCGGTTGCTGTGGTTGCCCAACAGACATCAGCGATGGCGACAGAAACAGCGCCATTTCATTGATGGTTTCCAATTTTTGCGTCTGCCCGACGGGAACGTAATCGTTCAGGGTTTCAACATCTTCCACCGTATCCAGGTCCCGCAAGCGTTCCGCCAGCGCCAATGCCCGGGGTAAATCTTCGGTCAACACGGTGATGGTATAGGGACTTGTGCGGCTGTCGGACATCATATCGATGACGGTCGCAACCGATTCCGATTCCGGATCGCGCAAATTCATAGGATCAAAATCGAAACTGACGTCAGAAGATAACGCCCCTGCGGCAATGGCCGCGATAATGGCCACCCCAATGACCGACCGCGGCCATTTAACAGCGATGGAAAACACCGCCGCTGATCGCACTTCTTTTCCGATCGGGGTCGGTGCCGGATGAACCATAGTGAGCAACGCTGGCAGAACCGTCAGGTTTGCAAAAAGGGCGATGAACATGCCGGTCCCTGCAATCAGGCCAAGCTCGGCCAGGCCCAGGTAATTGGTGAACAGGAATGAATAAAAGGCGATGGTGGCGGCGGTGGCGCTTAAACCTAACGCCCCACCGACTCCCGCAGCAGCATAACGAAGCGCCGCACCGTGAGAGGCAAAGTTATCCAGATCCTCTTTATAACGAAGCGCGAAATGAATGCCGAAATCGACGCTAAGGCCAATAAACAAGACCGCGAAGGCGACCGATATCAGGTTCAACTGACCAAGGGCTGCGATGGCGAAGGCCGCCGTCCAGATCAGTCCCATGATCAGGGTGATCAGGGTTGCCCATACCATGGGGCCCGATTTAAGCCCGACCATCAACAGGCCGATGACCAGCACCAGCGACACCACCCCGGCCAACCCCATGCCTTCCTCGACGCTTGCCAGTTCCTCGTCGGCCAATGCCGCCGAGCCGGTCATGCGCAGCCGTAAACCGTGTGCGTTGTCTATGTTCATGTCGGCGGCCAAGGCGCGGACGGCGTCCATGGCCTGTTTGGCGGGGGCCAAGGAGCCAAAATCGAGCGTTGGCTGAATCTGGATATAACGGCGCGCGGGGCCTACCGACGCCTCGCCGGTCATTAACCGTCGCCACGACAACTGGCCGAATCGGCCTTGGTTCATGGCCTCGACTTCGCCAGCTATGGCGTTCAGGGCACGTTCGATGGGAATCCCCTTGGAGCCGTCATCTTTCACCGCTTCATCGAGGGCCAGGCCAAGCATGCGAAACAGTCCGACAAGGCTGGGGTCGCGCCATAGAACCCCAAGGAACGGCTGCGCCTCGGCGAGCCGGTCGGCCAGAGCCGTCAGTTCATCCGCATCCATGTAAAGCAGGCCGTTCTGCCGGAAGAAAGGATCGCCTGCCGGATCGTAGACTTCACCAAACAGTTCCGGAGTCCGGCGCAGCCGTTCAGCGAACCTGAGCGCCGCATCATCGGCCAGGTCCGGTGTTTCCCCGTCAATGACAATCAGGATATTATCCGAAAATTGGGGAAAGGATTCACTCAAGGCCCGGCTATGTCGGCGGAATTCAAGTTCCGGCGACAGCATGTCCGAGGTATCCGTATTGATCGAGAAATGCGTTGTCACATAAAAAAAAGACGCCAGCGTCGCCAGCACCGAGGCGGCCACCACCAGTAGCGCCCTTTGCCGGACCCCATCGACCCAGCGCACCAGCCGGTGCCGGTAATTATCTGCAAACCCTTTGAACATAAACGCTTATACCAAGGTTCCCTTGACATCACAAAGGGCCTGCAACACTTTGGGCAGATTATGGAACGCCCCCCCTGGGACCAGCAAATCGCGGCCCGGCTTGTCAGGCCGCTGATCAAAACACCCGTCACCCCCAACATGGTGACGCTGGTGACCCTTGTCATCGCGCTGGCCGGGGCCGGACTGTTCGTGCCCGGCGACCCGAAGCTCGCCAACTGGGGAGCGGGTTTGTTTGTGCTCGCCAGGTTTCTTGATCATTTTGACGGCGAGTTGGCCCGCCAGTCAGGCAAGACATCAAAACTTGGTTATTACCTCGACTATATTTCCGGCGCCATCAGTTATGCGGCCCTGTTTGCGTGTCTGGGATTTGGCTTCCAGGGAAGTGCGTTAGGCATGTGGGCCATCGTCCTTGGCCTGGCGGGCGCCGCGTCGGCGCTATTCTCCATGTTCCTGAATCTTGGTATCGATGAGGCCCAGCAGCTAAAGGACGGCGACGCCGTCGGCTATCCCGGCTATGGCGGGTTCGAACTGGAAGACGGTATTTACCTGATCGCGCCGATCACCTGGGCCGGATTTCTGCTGGAATTTTTCACCGCCGCCGGCATTGGCGCCGCCATCTATACGCTATGGTCGCTGCTGACGCTTTTGCGTTTGCGCAAGAAAAGCCAGTAGAAGAATACGGCGAACGCCGGAGCCCCGATGGCGGCGGCAATCAGCAATCCTTGCGACCAGCCAAGCCAAATCGCCAGCGGGATGATCGCCATAGCGTCATCCGGATCGAACCCGGCGACGCCTTCGATTTCCGCAGCCCTCGCCCCCTTCACCCTTTCTATGCGCAGCACAAGCCACAGAATTGCCGCCACAGACGCCCCTGCCGCGATTCCCATGGAAACAGCCCAATACCCGTATTCGCCCCCCCTGAGGCCGAATCCCAGGCCGACGAAGATCAGCGTATTACAGAGGGAATCGGCGATCAGGTCATAGGTATGCCCGGCCGGGCTGGTACGCCCCGTAATTCGCGCCAGATCGCCATCGGCGCGGTCGAGCAGCATGGACAGAACAAACAGGCCAGCCGCCCAGTCGACCCACGGCGCGGCCCCCACGGCCAACAACCCGGCGGCGGACAATCCTGCGGCCAGCCGTAGTGCCGTCAGATGATTGGGGGTGACGGATGTGGCTTCCAGAGGCTTTACAATTAGCACCCGGGCGGCGCGATGTATCCAGGTGTTGTGGCTAATAGGGGTTCTCCTCGTCCATCCTAGCGCATATAACATATCAGAAAACCAAACCCCATAATCATATGAGCCTGAAATAAAGATATGCTGAAAACACCCCTCCTTTCCGAAGACCTGATCGAAAGGTTCCATAACAACGGGTATGCCGTGCTGCGCGGCGGATTTGATAGCACTGACATCCAAACCATTGACCAATGGGCAGTCGAACTTGAAAACATGCCGGAAGTTTCCGGCAGGCAATGGGTCTATCATGAAAAAAGCCTGAAAGAGGACGGCAAAAATCTGATTTGCCGGATCGAAAACATTTCACCCTTTCACGATGGTTTCAGGGAACTGACAGGAGTCCTGAAGGCCCCCGTCGATCAGCTTTTGGGCGAGGAATCGGTGCTGTTCAAGGAGAAAGTCAATTTCAAGATGCCCGGCGGCGACGGCTTCAAGCCCCATCAGGATTCACAGGCCG
Organism: Rhodospirillaceae bacterium; assembly: GCA_013204045.1. GTDB lineage: Bacteria > Pseudomonadota > Alphaproteobacteria > Rhodospirillales > JABHCV01 > JABMOQ01. The sequence goes on from JABMOQ010000129.1 coordinate 21,198, forward strand.
GATGGGACAAATACGCCGATTTTTTTATCAGTGTGCTGGTCTGCATCGACGAGGCAACCGTCGAAAACGGCTGCCTGCAAATGGTCGCCGGCAATCATAAACGCGGCCTGTTCAGCTCGTGGGAGCCGCTAACCGAGAAAGACATGGAGGGTATGGAATTCGTTCATTGTCCGACCCGGCCCGGCGATGTGGTGTTTTTCGACTGTTACGCGCCGCACGCATCGGAGCCGAACATGAGCGACAAGACCCGGCGCATTTACTTCGCCACCTACAACAAACTCGCGGAAGGCGATCACCTGCAAAGTTATTACGCCGACAAGCACGCCAACTACCCCCCCGACATCGACCGGCAACTCGGCAAGGATTACGTGTTCAGGGTTTAGGCTGAATTTCCGGTTTTCTTGCCCAGGCCGATATTTTCAGAAAGCCGGGGCAGGATATGCCGCTCGGCGCGGATCAGGTCGGCCGGAAAGTCTATTTCGATCCACGGAATATCTGAAATGTCCTCGAAACCGAAAGTACCTGCCGGTTCGCTGAGCAACACATCGCGCATGGCGACTTCATACGTCACATGCATCTCGGCCCGGTCGATATAGGCCTGGCAGGCGTCTGCCAGCTTGGCCGCGATATCCGGTGTCATTTTCATGAACCCCGGCCACTCCCCGACACTGTCGAAGTCGCCTTCGATCATCTTGCCGAAATCGACCGGTTTATCGTCCCTGATGCAGACACGGACAGGATCCTCACCGTCTTCGATATCGTCATCATAAAGGAAGCAGTTTCCACTATCCGAGCAAATCAGTCTTTCCAGCATATGCGGGTGATAAAGTACATCGGCATCCATAAACAGAATATCATCGCCGGATCGCAGCAATTCACGGGCCGTCCACAGAGATATCAGCGGTCCACCCCGATATTGGGGGTTGTATATGCTGCTGATGAAATCCAGCTCATCATAGGTCGCGACTTCGTCGAGGATTTCATTGCCACGATGGCCGACCACCAGGACAAGCTCATCAACGCCAAAAGCCTTCAGGTTTTCGGCATGCCGTTCCAGTAACGACTTGTCGCCGAAACGCATCAATGCCTTCGGCGGCTGTTCGTAGTCGTCTCCGTAAAGCCGGCGACCAACACCGGCGGCAAGCATCAGGGCCTTCATGGCAAAAATATTCCAGACAGTTGGTAAAAAGTATTCATTTCATAGCCGCCCCGGCGCTCATCCGCAATAACCGTTATCTTTGAACCAGGAAACCGCATCGGCCAGCGCCGCCACCGCCGGACGGGCGCTATAGCCCAATTCGCGCTGCGCCTTGGCGGACGTGAAGTACATCTTCTTCCTGGCCATGCGGATGCCATCCAGAGTGACGAACGGCTCCCCGCCGCCGCGCAGTGCCGACCAGGCCTCGGCAATAATGGCTACGGGGAACACCAGTCCGTGGGGAATACTTATCTTCGGTGCCCGGCGTCCCGTTCGTGCGGCTATTTCGCCCAAGATGACGGCCAAGGACATGTCCTCACCACCAAGGATGTAGCGTTGACCGATGACGCCCCGTTCAAAGGCTTTCAGGTGACCATCGGCGACATCGTCAACATGGACAATATTCAGTCCCGTATCCACATAGGCTGGCATCCGCCCGCTTGCCGCCTCGACGATCATCCGTCCCGTCGGGGTCGGCTTGATATCGCGGGGGCCAACCGGAGTCGATGGGTTGACAATAATCACCGGAACCCCCTGTTTCCTGACCAGTCGGCGGACTTCTTCCTCGGCCAGAAACTTGGATTGCTTGTAGGGACCGATCATATCGCGGAATGATACAGGCGTTTCCTCGTCTGACGGCACATTGCCGGGAATATTACCAAGGGTCGCTACCGAACTTGTGTAGACGATCCTTTCCACGCCCGCCGATGCAGCTTCAAGCATAATGGCGCGGGTGCCATCCACATTGGCGCGGAACATGGCTTCCGGGTGGCGCGTCCACAACCGGTAGTCGGCCGCAACATGGAACAACCCCTTGCAGCCCTTGAGCGCCGGGGCCAGGGTCTCGGTCCGGGTCAGGTCGCCTTCGACGGTTTCTACGGAAAGATCGAGCAGATTTCTGCGATCGCTGGACGCCCGAACCATGGCGCGCACTTGATGGCCAGCATCCAGCAAACGCCGGATCACCGCCGATCCGACGAAGCCGGAACCCCCTGTTACAAGAATAGTCATTGAAAATAGATAGACTTCCCTTTTCCTTTGGTCAATTCGGCCTTATTTATTGGGGGCAGATTGACCGGAAAGGCATGCCTGTCTATGAGCGATAAAATAAGGATACTGCTGGCCCGGCCTCGCGGTTTTTGCGCCGGGGTCGAACGGGCCATCGAAATCGTCGAAAAGGCGCTTCAACGTTATGGAGCGCCCGTCTACGTGCGTCATGAAATCGTTCATAACAAGCGCGTTGTGGACACCCTTCGCGCCAAGGGGGCGGTGTTCGTCGATGAACTCACTGAAATACCAGAAGGCGCGGTCACGGTTTTCAGCGCCCACGGTGTCTCTGAAGCCATCGAAAATGATGCAGTAAGCCGGGGCCTTCCGGTGATCGACGCCACCTGCCCACTGGTTTCCAAGGTCCACAAGGAAGGTGGCAATCACGCCAACAAGGGCTATGAAGTCATTCTGATCGGTCATAATGGACATCCGGAAGTGGAAGGCACCCGTGGACGTATTCCCGGCGGTGTGCAGGTAATTTCAACACCGCAAGAAGTCGCCAAGCTTTCAGTCAGCGACCCCGGCAAACTGGCCTATGTGACCCAGACCACCCTTAGCGTCGATGATACCCGCGACGTTATTGATGCCCTTAGGGAAAAGTTTCCCGATATTCAGGGCCCCGACGTCAAGAATATCTGTTACGCCACCCAAAACAGACAGCAGGCGGTGCGTGAACTTGTCGGACAGGTTGATTTGCTAATCGTAGTCGGCGCCAAGAACAGTTCCAACTCGAACCGGCTCAAGGAAATCGGCACAGAAATGGGAACCTCCAGTTTCCTGATCGACGATGCCGACGGCTTCAAGGAAGAATGGCTGGATGGGGTTGAAATCATCGGCCTCACCGCCGGCGCTTCGGCGCCTGAAGAACTGATCGAGGAGCTTTTGCAAAAACTTGAAAAACTGCGCGATGTAAAAGTCGAATTTCTTTCCGGCGTCGAGGAAAATATTCAGTTCAAACTGCCGCGAGAACTGACTGATCCCGACCCTGCCGCGGAAAAGAGCGCCTGAAAATGGGTATACCGATCATACAGCAACTGCGCGTCGGCAGCTATATCGTGAAGCAAAAGCTGAAAGGCGTCAGGCGTTATCCACTGGTGCTGATGCTGGAACCGCTTTTCCGTTGCAATCTGGCCTGTACCGGGTGCGGCAAGATCGACTACCCGGACACCATCTTGAACCGCCGCCTGAGTGTCGATGAGTGCATCAGTGCCGTTGAAGAATGCGGCGCCCCCATCGTTTCCATTCCCGGCGGAGAGCCGTTGCTGCATAAGGAACTGCCTGAAATTATCAGGGCCATCGTTGCTCGCAAAAAATTCGTTTATCTGTGCACCAACGCCTTGTTGCTGGAAAAACGTATGGATGATTACCAGCCAAGTCCTTACCTGACCTTATCCATTCACCTGGATGGCGATGAAGAACATCACGACAAGGCTGTCAACCAACACGGTGTCTATGCCCGTGCCGTCGCCGCCATCCGTGAAGCCCGTCGCCGGGGCTTCCGGGTAACCGTCAACTGCACTTTATTCGGCGACGTCGATACGGAAAAAATAGCCGATTTCTTTTCCTTCGCTTGCGATGACCTGGACGTCGAAGGGGTCACGGTGGCACCCGGTTACGCCTATGAACGCGCTCCGGTGCAGGAGCATTTCCTCAACCGCGAGAAAACCAAGCAGCTGTTTCGCAATCTTTTCCGTCTGGGCCGCGGACGCAAGTGGCGCTTCAACCAGTCGAGCCTTTATCTCGATTTTCTTGCCGGTAACCAGAAATACGAGTGTACGCCGTGGGGCAACCCGACACGCAACGTGTTTGGCTGGCAACGCCCCTGCTATCTGATTGGTGAAGGCTATACCAGCAGCTTCCAGGATTTAATGGATGAAACCGACTGGGACAGCTATGGCACCGGTAACTATGAAAAATGCGCTGACTGTATGGTTCATTGCGGGTATGAGCCGACGGCCGTCGCCGATACCGTCGCCCACCCCTTGAAAGCGCTTAAAGTTGCCTTGATGGGCGTTGATACAGAACGCCCGATGGTTGCCGATATCATGCTGGATAATCAGCGCCCGGCAGAATTCGTGTTCGAGGAACTAACCAAAGAACTAGCCCAACCCAAAACCGGGTCCGGCGATCGCAGCGACGCGGCGTAGGGCGCGGTGGGCCTTGCGGCTGTCCAAAGCAAGCCCGAACATCGCCCCCCAATCCAAAGGCCTGAGCAGGGTTTGCAGGGCAATCCCCGTATTATCAACTGTTCCGTCCCGGCCGATGTAATCTGAAAGCCAGCCCGGCAGGCGTCGCGCCTGAGTGTCGGTGATGACGCGGATAGCCATGAAAGAAACGCCCGCAGCCGTCGCGGCGGCGGCAATGGCGTGGCTTTCCATATCGACAGCGATGGCGCCGGTTGCCTCGAACAGCCGTTTTTTGTCGGTAACCGTGGCCACCACCTTGTCCTGGCCACTGATTATTCCGCAGATCGCAAAAGGCAAAAAAACGGCAAGTTCATTAAGCCATTTGACGGAAGCCTCAAACCGCTGGCCATCGGCAGCGATGACCGCTTGCGACAGAACAACCGTGCCAGCCCGCAAAGATGGGTCGAGACCACCGGCCGTGCCAAAGCTGATGAGCGCGGTCGCACCACCTGAAATGGCCTGCTCTGCCGCCGTCTGTGCACGCACAGGTCCAATGCCGCAGCAGATGGCGGCGGCGCCGAGGCAATCGGCTTCGCTTTTCATGGCAGCAATGACCAAGGGGTTCGGCAACTAAATTCCGAAGTCCGTCTTTTTCTTTCCGCTTCGCTTCAGATTGCGATAGCGGGCCAATGTCCACAGCGGAAAATAAAAACTGTAGCCGTGATAGCGCAGATAGAAGACGCGAGGGAAACCAACGGCATTGAAATATTCTTCATGCCAGTCGCCACCCTCGCGGGGCGCATTGAGTAAATAGGCAATACCGTCTTCAACCTCTTTGCTGTCAATTTCACCGGCCGCCAGCAGCGCCAGCAGCGCCCATGATGTTTGCGAAGGTGTGCTTTCCTTGACCATATCTCGGCGGTGTTGCCAGTAACTGGCACAATCTTCGCCCCATCCACCATCATGACGCTGCCGTGATTTCAGCCACCTGACGGCACGCTGAATATAGTCGGCCTGCATGTCCTCGCCGACGGCATTCAAAGCCGCTAGTACCGACCATGTGCCATAAACGTAATTATTGCCCCAGCGACCAAACCAGGAACCGTCCGATTCCTGTCCTCTTCGTATAAAGTCGAGTCCGTTGGCCACTGCCTGATGGCCTTTATCGTAGCCGAGTTGCGCCAACATGCCGACACAACGGGCCGATACATCAGCCGTTGGTGGATCGAGCATGGCCCCATGATCGGCAAACGGAATATGTTGCAGGAAGTAATATTCATTATTGGCGTCAAATGCGCCCCAACCACCGTTATTGCTTTGCATGCCGATGATCCATTCAACGGCGCGCTCAATTGACTCCTTGTAGAGTTCGGGATCGGCACGTTGCATCGCCGATACGACAACGGCAGTATCGTCCACATCCGGGTAGTAGTCGTTCCAGTACTGGAAGGCCCAGCCACCGGGGCGAATATCCGGGCGTTGGGCGATCCAGTCACCGCGCACATCCAGAATCTGCCGGTGCAAGATCCAGTCCAATGCCTTGTCGACAATGGGATCCGGTTTATCGTCGTTGACCTCCAGCATGGCGTGAATGGCAAGCCCGGTATCCCAGATTGGCGACAGGCAGGGCTGGCAATAGCCACTATCACCGTTAAACGTCAGCAACCCGTCGACGGCTTTGCGGGCGACGACGAAATCCGGATGATCATGGCTATAGCCGAGGGCGTCGAAGGCCATCAAGCTGTTGGCTATGGCCGGGAATATCCCGCCAAGGCCGTCTTCCCCGTTAAGACGCTCGCGCACGAAGGACATCGCCTTGTCGATTGCCCGGCGGCGAAGAAAATCCGGGAATAGCGACTCGATCTTGCGCGCCACCCAATCCAGGCCAAGAAACATTTTACCCAACCAGTGTCCTGTCGGATTGGTCAGGTATTTTTTTACCTGGTCGGGCGGCGTTACGAACAGTTCATCCATATGAATCCGCCTGGGGTTGCGAGCCATAGGTTTTAAACTGGCCAACACCAGCAGAGGGACCATCACCGTGCGTGACCAGTACGAAACCTTGTCGATATGGAATGGCGACCATGTGGGCAGCAACATTGCCTCGACCCGCATCACCGGCACGGCACGCCACGGCAACTGGCCGAACAATGCCAAAGTGATTCGGGTGAAAACATTGGCCTTCGCAGCCCCGCCCCTGTCCAGAATGGCATTGCGGGCATCGGTCATGTGCTGCGAGTCGGTATCTTCGCCGGTCATTTTCAACGCGTAATAGGCTTTAACCGAGGCGCTCATATCGAAATCACCATCATGGTAAAGCGGCCACCCCCCGTGATTGCTCTGCAACCGGAGTAGATATTTTGCCAGTTTCGCTTCAGTCGCGTCGTCAATGGTCCCCAGGTAATGATTGAGAAGAATGTATTCAGACGAAATCGTGGCGTCGGCTTCCAGCTCAAACAGCCAGTGTCCGTCATCTTTCTGGCGCTCAACAAGCCATGTCGAGGCTTCGTCGATAACCGACTGCAACCGGTCAGGCCTGGCTGACGGATCGTCGTTCGCCGCATATTTCTGTTTGTATGTCATTATTTGATTATCTGCCTAGCGGCCACGTTGTGTCAAAAACTCTATGGCGCGTGCCGCTTTGTGACCGGAGGCCATCGCTCCCTCAATGGTTGCCGGCAGTCCGGTCGCCGTCCAATCCCCGGCCAGCATCAGGTTTTCCCATGCACTTTCCGTCGCCGGACGCCGTGCCACCTGCGCCGGGGTCTGGGCGAAGGTGGCACGCTTTTCCTTGACGATGCGGTGGACTGGCAGGGGTTTATTGCCAAGCTCAAGGGCTAAGGCGACTTCTGCCCATAGTGTTTGAGCAATAGTTTCTGCCGGTTCGGCAGCCAGGGTATCGGCGGCACTGACGGTGACCGAGGCAATATCGCCGCGCACGAAAAGCCAGTGTGAAACGCCCCCAACCAGTCCCAGAAAAGAAATATCCTGATCGGCATGGTCGAGCAGGAAATGGCCGTTAACGATAGCCCGGCTTTGATCTGGATAGATCAATCCCGGAAGCAGCCCGCCAGCGATATCAGCCGGCACAGCCAATATAACGGCGTCACCCGCCGTCAGGGGGACGGCGTGATCGGTGGCGAAATTAAGGGTGGTCGCCCGGCTGGCATCCCCTTCAATAGATTTCAAGCGGTCGTTAAAGTGCACCTCGGCGCCGCGAGCGGCAAGCCAGGATATGGCAGGGTCGACGAATGTTTCACTCAAACCTTGGCGCGCCATCAGCGGACGACAGGCCGCCGCGCCCTGCCCGAACGTTTGTTTCAGGACCGGCCACAAAAGCGATGCCGCCCCCTCATCGGCGGCTGTGTTGAGAACCGATACGGCGAGCGGCTGCCAGAATTTCCGGAAAATGGGCCGCGACGTATCAAGGCAATCTGCTACGGTCGCCTCGGGTTCGGCCATGGCCATTTTCAAGCCGCCCAGATAATCAAAGGCCGTCGTTCCCGGCACCCGCATATGGCGACACAGCAACCACAGCGGTAGGCGGCTTTTTCCGGGCCTGACGGCCCAGCGTTCTCCGCTTTCCAAATCCAGAAACGGAAATGCCGCCCGCTTTTGTCCGGTCAGCTCATTTCGTCCGCCAATGGCGTCCAGATAGGCCATAACTTCTTTATTTCCGGAAAGCAGCAGATGGTTGCCGTTGTCGATTCGTCGGTTCAGAACCGGGTCGAGATAGGAACGGCAACGTCCACCAGCATGTCCGGCAGCTTCATGAATTACAACATGACGTCCGGCGGACGTCAGCCGGACCGCGGCGGCGAGCCCCGATACCCCGGCCCCGATAACATGGACGACGCCGCCGTTCACGGTAAAAACCCGTAGCGAATTACCAGCCATATTTTTTCAAGCTTCGGAAGCCTGACCGGCTGGTCGAGCTGTTCCCAGCCCCGCGCCATCAGGCGACGGAAAATACGTCCGTTTATCTGCATCATGATAATGGCGGGACGCATGGTCGATTTGTCACAACCCTTGAGCGCTGTGGCGGCTTCATCAAAACGTGTCCCGACCAGTGTTGCCAATTCCCAGCACACATCCGCTAAAGCCGGATGCTTCAGCAATTTCTGCACATCGTTCACGTCAATGCCATGCCGGGCTAACAGGTCGGCAGGCAGGTAGACCCGGTCGC
>JABMOQ010000130.1 GCA_013204045.1 Rhodospirillaceae bacterium
CAGTACCGCATGATGATAGCAAGCACGAATGCGTTCTTCCTGGGTCATATAGGCAAATGTTCGTGGTCCATAGAGGATGACCTGCATTGAAGCCGCATCTTCTCGGAACAGTGGCGGCGGCAACTGGAACAGCTCGACCTGGGCAATTACTTTATCCAGGCCGCTCCCCTGTTCTTCGCAAATCCCCATGCGGCGCATCAAAGAGGCAAGCGCCTCATTCCGGGATCTGGGCGGCAGATCAATCATACGGTCGGCCTGAACAAGCGGGGGGCCGGGATTGGTAATTTCAATTCGATCTTCAAAAAGTTCAATTTGTGGCCCTGCCCCGGTAACCGTCATGTCCTGATGGATCAGGGCATTGGCAACCAACTCGCGAATAGCTAATTCCGGGAACAATGGATGTGCCGACCGCAATGCCTCGCCAATATGCTCGTTTCTAGGCAACAGGTCATTAATGTAGCCGACCAGTCCCTCAAAACCATTTGCGTATCCTTTTGTGCTGTCTCGCCTGTGGGTTACTGGGGCTGCCCTATCATTGCCATCATAGGCGACAAATCGAACGGCTTTCCGCGCAAGACCGGGATCAAAATTTCCCAGATCAGTGGCAAAAAGAATTGCGCCAAGGTTGGTGATGTTCCATCTGTCGCCGACATCCCGCTTGATAAGCCTGTCGGCTTCCAGACGTTCGAATATACCGGTCCTGTTGTCCGGCAAAGGCTGTTCCGTCAGCCGAAAATACTGCGTGTAGTCCAGCAAACCCAGAACATCGTCGCCCGAGGCGTATTGCCGGGCAATCCCGTGTTCCCAAGTATAGGGACGCAAGCAATCAATTAGCCGTTGATAGCGTTCAGGATAATCCATCAATTTCGGCGTCGCGCTGCCGATCCGGATATAAGGGATATTTTTAAACGCGACCGGGGCCGATGTCGCCGCCGGAATTTTCAGGATAACCACGCGCCCGCCAGGGTGGTCCACCGTCCGGAAGTTGAAAACGATGCTTGGTTTCAGGTGCTGGGCCAGCCACAGTTGAAACTCCTGATTGCCGATTTTTTTTGTCTCTGGATAAAAGTCCGTGCCGACGACCGCATGCGTATCGTCGGTAATTCCCCATAGCATGTAAGCGCAATCCTTGCCCTCCATCCGGGCGGCATTGGACAGGGCCGAACAACGTACCCCTATCATTTCCGGGTCGGCATTGTCCCTTTTGAACTCAACCCACGGCATCTCCGCCGGATTGGCGCACAGGCCATCAATCAGTTCGATGTCACGCTCTAGGCTCATGCCATGGCCTCCTGTCGCGTCAGCCCGTCGCTACATGTTTCTTGCAGGGTGGATCGTTCCATCTCGGCGTGGGTATTTGCTTTATTCAAAACATCTTTTCCTGTCCGCCAACCCGCTTGGCCGCAAGGGAACAGCTCGTCGTCCACATAGGCGATTAGGTCGTCACCGGTCAGCGCCGTGTCGTGATCGAAGGTGCCGTCCGGCTTTTTGGGCACCGCCCAGCTCGACCAGCGATGGGCATCATCAATGATGAATTCGTATGGCTTGCCGAGAAGTTCGGCCTCCATCGCCCGTTCGCGCTCCAGATCGTCCAGATATTTCAGGAACAGCATCCACGAGGTTTGTTCGGTGTAATCCAGCTCCGTGGTGCAGCCGGCTTCTTTCCACAGGACGTCGTCGATGTTTTTAAAGGTTTGTTCGAACATGGTGCCCAGCCTTCCCCCTAGCGCTGCTCTCGTACTTCCCGTCCCGCCTACAAGCTAAGGCTTGTTGCTCAGCCGCTCCAGCACATCGTCGAGCTGGCCGAGGCTTTTATAGTGGATGGTCAGCGAGCCTTTGCCCGGCTTGTAATTAATCTCGACCTTGAGGCCGAGAATCTCGGCCAGGTCGCGCTCGAGGGCCAGGGTGTCGGCGTCTTTCGGCGGCGGCGTCTTTTTTAGCTTTATGCCCGGCATCCCGCTTTTCGCCAGCTGTTCCGCCTGACGGACGCTAAGTCCTTGTTTTATAATCTTTTTTGCCAGGTCCAGCGGGTTCTCGATGCCCAACAGGGCGCGCGCGTGGCCGGCGCTTAAGCGCCCTTCGTCGACCAGCTTGCGGACCGACCGGGACAGCCCTTGCAGGCGCAGCATGTTGGCCACATGGCTGCGGCTTTTGCCGACCGCCTTCGACAGGTCTTCCTGGGTGTGGCGAAATTCATCCATCAGGCGCTGGTAGCCGTCGGCCTCTTCCAGGGGCGATAAATCCTGGCGCTGTAAATTTTCGACCAGGGCGATTTCCAGAGTCTGGCGGTCGTCCAGGTCGCGGATGATCGCCGGCACCTCGTGCAGCTTGGCCCGTTGGGCGGCGCGCCAGCGGCGTTCGCCGGCGATGATTTCATATTCGTTGGCGGCGCCGCCGGGCAGGGGGCGCAGCAGCAGCGGCTGCAGGATGCCTTTTTCGGCGATCGATTTGGCAAGCTCGTCGATGGTCCCGTCATCCATCAGGCGGCGCGGCTGGAAGCGGCCGGGGCGCAAAAATTCGATGGGCACGTTGCCCGGCGCCGGGGCCGCCGGGGCGCTCGGGGCAGCGGTGGTAGCGGCGAAGCCCTCGTTATTGCCGAGCAGGGCCGACAGGCCGCGGCCGAGTTTGCGTTTTTTATCGTCCTTATTGGGGGGGGTGTTTGCCATGGGAGCCCTTACGCCGAAATTTTGCGTTCACGCCGGATCACTTCCCCGGCCAGTTGAAGATAGGCCTGGCTGCCGGCGCAGGCCATGTCATAGACCAGCACCGGGCGGCCATAGGACGGCGCCTCGGAAACCCGGACGTTGCGGGGGATCACCGTCTCGTAAACCTTGTCGCCGAAAAATTCGCGGACATCGCTGGCCACCTGCTCCGACAGGTTGTTGCGGCGGTCGAACATGGTCAGCACGATGCCCTGCAATTCCAGGGCCGGATTGAACGCCTGCTTGATGCGTTCCACGGTCTTGATCATATGGCTGACGCCTTCCAGGGCGAAAAATTCGCATTGCAGGGGAACCAGCACCGCCTGCGCCGCGACCAGGGCGTTGATGGTCAGCAGGCCGAGGGCCGGGGGGCTGTCGATCAACACATAATCGTATGCATCCGCCGCGTTATCGGCGGCCAGCGCCCGGCGCAGGGCATATTCCCGCTTTTCCACATCAATCAGCTCAAGTTCGGCGCCGGTCAGGTCCATGCTCGACGGCACGATGTCGAGGCCGGGAATCTCGGTGTGGCGGATCGCCTCGGTCAGCGGGCTCTGCTCCATGACCACATCGTAGGTGTTGGGGTCGCGCTCATCGTAGCCGATGCCGAGGCCGGTGCTGGCGTTGCCTTGCGGGTCGAGGTCGATGACCAGCACCTTCTTGCGGATGGCCGCCAGCGCCGTCGCCAGGTTGATCGCCGTGGTCGTTTTGCCGACTCCGCCCTTTTGGTTGGCGACGGCGATGATGCGGGCGCCGATGCCCTGCCAGGCAAGGTTTTTTTCAGGGCCCGGGGTGGGCATAAGGTCAGGCATTCAGCCGCTCCACCGTGTTCAATTTCAGGATCGTCCCAGAAGGATCCGACTGGCTCTGGATTTGAGACGCCGTCATTGTCCAGTTTTTAAGGGATTCCGTCAATTCCTGTTCGGCCTTTTCGCCCTTCAGAAACAAACAAGTTGTGGATGGTTTGAGGAAAGGCTGTGCATATCCCAGCAAGGTGTCCAGCGCCGCCACGGCGCGGGCCGTCACCACGTCGGCGGCAAAGGGTGCCATGGTTTCGGCGCGGGCGTTGTGAAGGGTGACGTTATCGGCCCCGGCGGCGCGCGCCGCCTCGGCCAGGAAGGCGCATTTGCGGGCGTCGGACTCGATCAGGTGGACATGGCAATCGCCCATGATGGCCAGCACCAGGCCCGGAAACCCGGCGCCACTGCCGAGATCGACGACGGTTGCGTCGGCGGGCAGCAGGGGGTGGAGCTGGGCCGAGTCCAGCATATGGCGGCGCCATGGATCGCCGAGGCTGGCCTTGCCGACCAGGTTGATGGTCCGCTGCCACTTTTCCAGCACTGCCAGATAAGCCTCCAGGCGTTTGAGCACGGGGCCCGAAACGCCGGTCGCTTGCTGAAATTGTTTCACGTGAAACAATTTACGCTGTAAGCCGCGCAGGGCAACGGTTAGCGCGTTTGACACAGGCCAATAATGCGGTCAGGGCGGCGGGCGTTACGCCGGAAATGCGGGCCGCCGCGGCCAGGGTCGCCGGGCGCGCCGCCTCAAGCTTGCCGCGCACCTCCGTCGATAGGCCGGCGATGCTGGCAAAGTCCAGATCCGCCGGAATGTGCAGGGCCGAGTCGCGGCGGAAGGCGTCGACATCGGCCTGCTGGCGCACCAGATAACCGCTGTAGCGGGCGTCGGTCTGCAACTGCCGGGCGATTTCCGGGCCGATATCGGCAAGCTCCGGCCACAGGCCGGCGAGGCGGGGGATGTCGACCTGCCCATAGGCCAGCAGCTCGCGGGCGCTGCGCCGCACCCCGTCCATGTTGATGGCGATGCCGTGGTCGGCGAGGCTGTTGGGGGTCGCCGTCAGGCCGTCGAGGCGGGCCCGGGCCTGGTCCAGGTCGGCCATCTTGGCGGTAAAGACCTTAGCCCGGCCGGAGCCGACCACGCCGGCCGCCATGCCCCGCGCCGTCAGCCGCTGGTCTGCATTGTCGGCGCGCAGGGCCAGCCGGTATTCGGCCCGCGACGTAAACATCCTGTAGGGCTCTTCCGTGCCC
>JABMOQ010000025.1 GCA_013204045.1 Rhodospirillaceae bacterium
ATCTCGATCTGGCGCTTGGCAATCAGTGGCCGGGCGATAGAGGTGCCGAGCAGATAGGTGCCCTCGTAAAGGGCGTTAGCCCGGAACATGGGGAAGACATAATCGCGAACGAATTCTTCGCGCAGGTCCTCGATATAAATTTCCTTGATGCCCATCATCTCGGCCTTTGCCCGTGCCGGCTCAACTTCTTCGCCCTGACCGATGTCGGCGGTGAAGGTGACGACCTGGCAGCCGTAGGTATCCTGCAGCCAGCGCAGGATGACCGAGGTGTCGAGCCCGCCGGAATAGGCGAGGACGACTTTTTTGATTTTGTCGCTCATGCTTTGTTTATCCGAATACCTGAAATGTGGGCGCAGTATAGGCAAATCGGAATTTCGGGCAAGGCCCTGTGGCAGGGATCAGGTGCTTGTCACCCACTGTTCAAGCAAGGGCTTGAGGGCATCGTAGGGACGATAGCCGGCGGTCAGCAGGCCATAGTGCTCTTCGCCGGCATCGTCCGTCTGGCGGGCGAGCAGGGTTGGGAACCCGGTGACGCCCAGCGACCGGGCGGCCTGGAAATCGTTAACGGTGGCGGCGCGGGCGGCGTCGGAGGTCAGGGCATCGGCAAAGGCGGCCCGCTCATAGCCCTGTTCGGCGGCAATATCGGCGAGCACGGCGGGGTCGGTAATGTCGCGGTTGTCCGCATAATTGGCTTTGTGCAGGGCATCCAGCATGTCGAGGGCGCGGCTCTGGTCCATGGAACGGGCGACAACCACAGCCCGACACGATGGCTCTGTGTCATAGACAAAGCCGTCGCGCTCAAAAAAATTGAAATCGAAAGGCTGGCCCGAGGCCTCGTGAACATGTTCCCAATGCTTGCGGATGCTGACCTTCATGGCGTCGTCCATGGGCTCGGTGGTGCCGGGGCGCAGGCCACCGGCAATAACCGTCAGCCCGAGCCGGTCAGCATAATCGGCGCGGATTTGGTGCATGGCCGGAACAAAACCCCAGCACCACGAGCACATGGGATCGGCGACAAGGATCAGGGTTTTTCCGGCGGTTTTGGTCTTTTCTTTTGGCATGGCGGCGATGATAACTCTTCTCGTTGGATTTGTCCGCCCCGCGCCGGGGGGTCGGGGGACAGGTGGCGCGGGGCGGTGTCGGCGAAACGTTTAAGCGACCTGTGCGTTAGCAGCGGTTTGTGTGGCCCGCCAGCGCACCGGCTCAAACGCTTCGTCGAGGGGAGTTTCGGCAAAATGGTTGATGTAATTGCTGAGCGTCTTCAGGGATACAGCAAGGACCACTTCCAGGACCTGTTGCCGGGAATATCCGGCGGCCATGAAAGAATCGATGTCGTCATTGGACACCCAGCCACGATTTTCAACAATCAGCTTGGTAAAACGGTGCAGGACGGCCATTTTTCTGTCGGGAATCGGCAGCCCGGTGCGGACCGCTTCGATCACCAGATCGTCCAGTCCTTCACGCTTGCCGCCCATGGTGTGGGCGGCAACGCAGTATCCACAGTCGTTGGTGGTGCTGACGGTAAGCAGCATCAGCTGCTGTTCGGCAGGGCTAAACGAGCCGTTAAGGAGCAAATTGGTCATCGCCTTGTAGGCCTTGATGACGGCCGGTGAATCGGCGAAGACGGCGTAGATATTGGGCAGGAAACCAAACTTGTTTGTGGTGTCGGCGATTTCGTCGCGTGAACCGACCGGGGCGGTTTCGGCGGTATGGAGGGTAAATTGGGTCATAACGTGTCACATCCCTTTAATTTGTCCGGCAATAACAAACCGTTCGTTCTCGTTTATATGGAACGAATGTTCCAATTATGATTGAGTTTTAAACCTGGACGGCAAGGCCGTCAATAATTTAATTGGAACGATTGTTCAAATAAATGTGATGAGGGCTTAATCGAGCAGCGACAGGGCGGTTGTGGCAATGTCGTCCAGGGCTTCAGGTCCCGGGCCGACCTTGGCGATGACCAGCAGGCCCTGGGACAAGGCGACCAGGGTGCGGGCCAGGGCCCTGGCGTCGGCCCCCGTGGTAAAGTCACTGGCTTCCTGGCCGCGGCGGATCAGGGTGCACAAGGCATCTTCCAGGCGTAGCATGCCGCCGCCCAGACGCTTGGCCATGGCCTGGTCACGGGAACAAAGCTCGGTCAGGGTGTTGGTCATCAGGCAGCCGCGGCGCCCGTCCGGGCCGCCACAGCGCCCCGTCAGGGTCTGGAAGAAGCCCTCGATGGTGGCCCGGGGATCGCTATTTTCAGCACCATCAATCAGGCTGTGGGAGGCCGAGCCGGAAAGATATCGTTTTATAACCGTATCGAACAGGCCGGCCTTGTCGCCGAAGGTATCATAGATAGAGCCCCGGTTGATGCCCATGGCATCGACCAGATCCTGCACCGAAGTTGCCTCAAAGCCCTTTTGCCAGAACACCTGCATGGCCTTGTCGACGACGTCGTCACGGTCAAATTCCTTACAGCGCGCCATTTATGCCTCTCCTTCAACGATTCGCAGAGCATACTATTTTTAGAACGTAAGTTCAAGAATAAGGATCAGGCGGCGGAATGGTCGTCGTCTTCGATGCCGGCAGCAATGCGGGCCTTCAGACGTGACTTGCGCTGACGCTCGCTGGCCGACCTTAGCTGCCCACAGGCGGCCAGGATATCGCGTCCGCGGGGCACCCGAATCGGCGCCGAATATCCACCGTCGTTGAGGATTTCGGAGAACCGGGCAATCGTTTTGCTATCGGAACTTTCAAATTCCGCCCCCGGCCACTTATTGAATGGAATCAGGTTAAATTTTGCCGGGATGCCCTTGATCATGCGGACCAACTGGTGGGCGTCGGCGGGGCTATCGTTGACGCCCTTCAGCATGATGTATTCGAAGGTAATGCGCCGCGCATTACTGGCGCCGGGATACTCGCGGCACGCCTGCAACAGCTCCTTCAGGGGGTATTTCTTATTGATCGGCATGATGCGGTCGCGCAGCTCGTCGCTGACCGCGTGCAGGCTGATCGCCAGATTAACGCCGAGCTCGGCCCCGCATTTTCGAATCTCCGGCACCACGCCGGATGTGGATAGGGTAATGCGGCGTTTCGAAATGGAAATACCGTCGCCATCCATGATGATTTTTACCGCCTTGGCGACGTTGTCATAATTGAACAAAGGCTCGCCCATGCCCATCAACACGATGTTTGACAGCATCCGCGCCTCTTTTGGCGACGGCCACTCGTCATAGGTATCGCGGGCCACCATCAATTGGCCGACAATTTCTTCAGGCGTCAGGTTACGGACTAGGGTTTGCGTTCCGGTGTGGCAGAACGTGCAGGTCAGGGTGCAACCGACCTGGGATGACAGGCAGAGGGCGCCACGGTCCTCTTCGGGAATAAAAACGGTCTCCGCTTCATTGCCATCGCTGAATTTAAACAACCACTTGCGCGATGTGTCTTTCGACGTCTGGCACTCGGAGATGTTCGGGCGGCCGACGACAAAATGCTCAGCCAGCTTGCCCTGCATGGTTTTCGCGATCGTCGTCATGTTGGCGAAGTCGGTTTCGCCCTGAAAATAGATCCAGTGCCAAAGCTGTTTGGCGCGAAACGGTTTTTCGCCAATGGCCGCCAGCGCAACGACAAGCTCGCCGCGGTCCAGCCCGATCAGGTTCTGTTTGTTGTCAGTGGTCATAATGGTGCTGATATAACCCTTTTTCGGACGCACCCAAGAAAAAAGCAGGATTATTTAACGCCGCAGGCCTTGGAAGCGGCCTTGTAGGCGGCGGTGATTCCTTTCAGGGAGTAGGTGTCCTTGGTCAGGGTGCCGCGCCCCGATGTGCCGGAGACCTCCATGATCGCGCCGGCCCGCATGGCCCGGACCAGCGCCTGGTCGGCCTTGGCGTCATCGGCCCAGGCGTTGGAGCCGTCGGTGAACAGGGTGAATTGATTTGTGCCGATAGCGACGTCGACGCCACTGCCCGGCTTAAAGGCATATCCGGCCTCAAGGCTGACGACGCCAAGGGCGTTTTCCGCCAGGCGGTGGGTGATCAGGATGTATGTTTTGCCGCGCTTCTTGTAGTCACCGGTTGCCTTGGTCGGCTCGCTGCCGATGTAGCAGACGGGGGCCCCGGATTCCGTGCTGGTGAAGGCGCTCCAGTCGTCGAAAACATCAATCAGCCCGGCTTGCTGCGCGCCCGATGGGGACGCCACAAGCAACAGGAAAAAAACCGCCAGAGGAATCACTTTATTCATAAAAACATTGTTACCCTAAAGACGCGGCCCTTGCCAAGGCTCCGGCGGAATGCGACATACTTTTACTAAGGACTGAGGGAAATATTATGTCCAATCCGGTGCTGGTAGAAGTGACCCGGGGCGATGGCGTCGAAAGCCGCCACCGCGGGAGCATTGCCGTGTTCGATAAGTCCGGGAAAAGCATTGCGGCATGGGGCGACATCACCCGGCCGGTGCTGCCACGTTCGGCAGTCAAGCCGTTGCAGGCGTTGCCGCTGATCGAAACCGGCGCGGCCGAAAAATTTGCCATCAGCGATGCGGAACTGGCTCTGGCCTGCTCATCCCACAATTCGGAACCGGAACACGTTGATCAAATCGCCGCCTGGCTCAGGCGAATAGGCCTCAGCGAGGCAAACCTGGAATGCGGCCCCCATCGCCCCATGGATGAGCAAGCGTCCGATGCGCTTGTGCGTAACGGCATCCAGCCGACGCGGCTCCATAACAACTGTTCGGGCAAGCACGCCGGATTCCTGACCACGGCGGTGCATTTGAACGAACCGACGGCGGGTTACGCATCCGCCGGTCATCCCGTGCAGGCACGCCTGCGCCGGACGCTGGAAGAAATGGGCGATTGTGATTTGTCGGCGGCGCCGGAAGGTATCGACGGTTGCGGAATCCCGGTCATCGCCATGCCGCTTAGCGCAATTGCGCTGGCACTGGCGCGCATGGCCGATCCATCGGGACTCGATCCGGCGCGCGCCATCGCTGCCCGGCGCATTGTTGCCGCGATGACAACGCACCCGCACCTGATCGCCGGTCGACACCGTTTCGACACCACCGTCATGCAAGCGGCAAGGGGCGCCATCGCCGTCAAGACTGGCGCCGAAGGCGTGCACGCCGCCATTCTGCCGAAGCTGGGGCTGGGTGTGGCACTGAAAATTGATGACGGTACCCGGCGCGCCGCCGAAGTCACCATGGCGGGGGTGCTGCGGCATCTGGGCGCACTCGACGATTACATGACCGGAAAACTGAAAGAAACCCTTGAGCCCGGCATCCTGAATGCGGCGGGCGAACCGGTCGGCGGTATCCGGATGGCGAAGGGCTGGGTTTAATCGTCATCTTCCGTCGGGTGAACATCAGGCGGCGGAGTGTCCAGATAAGGTTCTGCCCGGGCCCGGAACTTGGGGTCACCGAACACCGGCTCGGCTAAAGGCTCGGTCGGTCCGCCGGGGCGTTCCGGACGGCGCTGGAACCGGCCCATACTTTGCACCCGGTCATACATGACAATGGCCGCGGCGATGGAAACATTGACGCAGAAAGATGTCGGAATTTTTATGATGAACTCACATTTGTCGGACATTTCCGCCGACAGGGAACCTCGTTCCGGACCCAGCACATAGGCCGCCCTTGCCGGGTGACGGAAACTCGGCAACTCGATGGAATCTTCGGTTAACTCAACCCCGACAATGGCGCATGTATCGGGCAACACCATGGAGGCGATGTCCGGAAAATTATAAAACGGAACATGGTCCGTCGCCCCCGAGGTGTCGGCCCGGCCGCCCTCCGTTTCCGAATAGGTGGCGGCGACGGTGAACACAAACCCGGCCCCGAAGGCATGGGCGGTGCGGAAGATGCTGCCGACATTCATGGCCTTGGAAATGCCCTCGACGCCGATGCCGAAATAGCCACGCATGCCTAAGTCTCTGCCAGTTGAGTTCGCAACGGCTTCTCGACGATGGGCAGATGGATCAGCGCCGCGGCGATGCCAAGCACCACCGAACCATACCAGATGCCATCATAAGATCCCGAAACATCATACAGGTAGCCGCCCATCCAGACGCCGATAAAGCTGCCGACCTGATGGCTGAAGAAAACGATACCGAACAGGGTCGACATGTAACGCACCCCGAATATTTGCGCCACCAGTCCGCTGGTCAGGGGTACCGTGCCCAGCCACAACAGGCCGATGGTGCCGGAAAATATGTAAACGACCAATTCGGTTTTCGGCGCAATCATGAACAGCAGGACAACGATGGAACGGAAAAAATAAAGCAGGCTGAGCAGGTATCGCTTCGAATAGCGCCCGCCAAGTGCGCCACAGGCATAGGTTCCGATGATGTTGAAAAATCCGATCAGCGCCAACGCTATGGCTGCCGTCGTGCCCAGTCCTATATCCGACAGGTAGGCGGGCAGATGCATGGTCATGAACGAGACCTGAAAACCGCAGACGAAAAATCCTAAGGTCAGGTAGATATAATTCTTGTTGGCGGTGGCCTCGAAGACGGCGCCCTTCATGGTCGCCTGCGAGACGGCGCTGCCTTTCGATCCGGCCTCGTCGCCAGCCTTGCTTCTCAGCACCGTGGCGGCGACCGCAATCAGCGAAGCCATAATTGAAAGTATGGCCAACGCCCCGGCCCAGCCATGACTTTGAATCAGGCTTTGTCCGATGGGGGCCAGAATGAACTGGCCGACAGAGCCGCCGGCGGTGGCGATGCCGAAGGCGACACTTTGTTTCTCGGGCGGCACCAGCCGTCCCAGTGCGCCGAGGACGACGGAAAAACTGGTCGCTGCCAAACCGAAGCCGATCAACCATCCGCCGCCGAAGTTAAGCCCCAACGCCGATTCGGCACCGGACATGACAAACAGCCCGGCCATGTAGACGACGCTGCCGGCGACCAGCACCCGGCCCGAGCCATAGCGGTCGGCGACCATGCCGCAGAACGGCTGGAATATGCCCCATACAATTTGCTGCAAGGCCATGGCGAAACCAAAGGTTTCGCGGCCGACGCCTAAGTCGGCGATCATCGGCGCCTGGAACAGGCCGAGCGTCCCGCGCAGGCCCATGGCCAGGCTGATGACCAGGGCTCCGGCGATGACCAGGACGGTGGTGTTGCGGCGCGGCGTCGTCAATTTGTTATTCCGTCCAAAGGTTAAGCGTCAGGTTTTCGCCGCGTGGGCTTCAACGGCAGGTTGTTTTTTGCGGCGGCTCAGTACCATAACATTGCCGGCCAGCACCAGCACCATACCGGCAAGGGCATTTGCCGACCATTGATAATCCTCGAACACCATCGACAGGGCCAGCGCCACCACCGGAAACAACACCGTCGCATAGGCCGCCCGGTCAGCCCCGATTTGGCCGAGCATGGTCAGGTAGCAGCCGAACGCCAGCACCGAGCCGAACAGGGCCAGATAAACCAGCGATCCTATATATAGGGCCGAGGTATCGATATTGAAGGGTTGCCCACTGGCGACCGCGAACACGAACATGATCAGCGCCCCATAAGCCATGCCGTAGGCGTTGGTCTGCACGACCGGCAGGCCACGGCGTTGGTTGGCCGCCGACATCATGTTGCCGAGGGACGCCAGCACCGTGCCGAGCAGGCTCAGCAAAAGCCCCACGGTGCCGTCGTTGGCAAGGTCGAAGGCGCGAATTTCCGGCCAGAACACGGCGACCAGGCCGGAAATGCCGAACATTGCGCCCATAACCACCCGGGGCCGGATCGGGCTTTTCAGGAAGATCGCCCCGAACAAAATATTAGTGACGACGATCAGCGAAAAGGCGACGGCGATCAGGCCCGTGGTCAGGTCATAGGTGGCCAGGTAAAAAACGTAATAGTTGGCCGAAAACAGAAACAGGCCCTGCGCCGCCATGGCGCCATGGTCGCGCCGGGAAAAACGCATGTTACGCCCTGTGGCGATACAGAACACCAACAAGATGACGGCGGCCAGCGCGAACCGATAGGCGATCGATACCTCCGGCGCGACGATGCCGAGCTGGTACTTGATGGCCAGCCAGGTCGAGCCCCAGATCAGCACCGTCGTTATGTAGAGAGAGAAAATATTCATGCCGGTGTTTTGTCCTACAGGCACCGGCCCCGAACGAGGGCTCAGGCGCGCCAGAAGGCCTTTGTCGCCTCCCGTTCGGCTGCGACGCGGTCCAACCCTATGTCGGCAAGCAGGTGGTCGTCCAGTTCCAACAGGTGGCGGCGCATTTTGATGCGGCTCTGCCACAGACGCAGGGTATCGTTGATACGATGGAACAGGGAAACGACCCCGGTGCTGGCGATGACATCACCTGCCGAGGGTACGGCGAAGGGGGCAATCGGGCGGGGGGTCTTGCAGGCGGTGTTCATGGTCCGGATCCTTCTGTTCAAGGGGTGATGCAATACGGGAAACTAACCCGCCCGGGTCCGCTGAACAAACGACCTTATCTCATTAATTAATTAGTTTTTCTCATGAAAAAAATATATAACAATACTCATTAATCGTCCATTTTAAAGGGCACATAGTGGGCATATGCTAATTAACCCTAAAAGATATAAATAAGGAAATTAAGGGAAAGTGTCGCGTCAGTTGCCGCCGTTGAACGGACTCAAGGCCTTCGAGGCTGCGGCCCGTCATTTAAGCTTCACCCGCGCCGCCGCTGAGCTGAACGTCACCCAGGCGGCGATCAGCCATCAGGTCAAGGCGCTGGAGGAACGATTGGGCCTGCCCCTGTTCCGGCGCATCAATCGGGCGCTGCTGCTGACCGACGCCGGCCAGGACTTGTTTCCGTCGCTCAGCGAATCCTTTGACATGATCGCCGCCGCCGCCCGGCGCCTGAAACGCCACGACCGGTCCGGGGTGCTGACTCTCAGTACGCTTGATTCAATCGCGGCCTCGTGGCTGGTGCCGCGGATCGGAAAATTTCGCGTCCTGCACCCGGATATAGACGTTCGTATTTCAACCACCGATCAGGTCGTCGATTTCGTATCCGGCGATTTCGACATGGGGTTGCGTTATGGTGTCGGCCCCTACCCGGGGCTGGAAAAGGTGTTGCTGATGAAGGAATCCCTGTTTCCGGTGCTCAGCCCTTCCCTGCTGGAAAAGCATGGCCCCCTGGACAACCCTGCCGATCTGGCCCGCTTTCCGTTGTTGCATGACGACATGCGCGACGATTGGGCGGTCTGGATGCAGGCCGCTGGTGTGGAAGGCATCGACGTCTCGCGCGGACCGTCGTTTTCACACTCAAACCATGTTCAGCAGGCCGCCGTCGCTGGCGAAGGCGTCGCCCTGGGCCGTTCGGTGCTGATTGCCGATGATCTTGCCGCCGGGTTGCTGATCAAGCCGTTTAATATTGATCTCAAGGCACATCATGTCTATTACGCCGTCTATCCCAAGACCAGTGCGACGCGGCCGAAAATTATCGCTTTCCGCGATTGGCTGATCAAGGAAGCCCATGAAACACAGGAACGATCTCAAAATATACTGGCGCGTTCACAGTCGGGCCAATAGGCGCTAGATTACTGCAAATTCAATTCGACACAGGAGCCGTCATGTCAAACCCCTTCATCCTTGCCATCAAGACCGACCCCGGCCAGTTCCTCGGCGAACTCGACACCTCCGAGCTGAAAGCCGTGGTTGAAGGGTGCGTAGAAGTGTTGGAAAAACGCGCCAAGAAGGGCGAAAGCGAAGCCCCGGCGGCCCTGCAATCGCTTTATCGCTCGGTCGCCAATATCGAGATCTAGTCCTTTAGGGCGGCAATATTTTTATATAGCGCCAGCGCTTCGGGGTTGGCCAAGGCCTCGGTGTTTTTAACATCGCGGCCATGGATGGTGTCGCGAACCGCCAGTTCGGTAATCTTGCCCGATTTGGTGCGCGGGATATCGGCCACCGCGATGATTTTTGCCGGCACATGACGGGGCGTGCAATTGGCCTTTATTTCGGCGCGAATGCGACCCATGAGCATGTCATCGAGGGTACGGCCTTGGCGCATGACCACGAACAGCACGATGCGCACATCATTATCCCATTGCTGGCCGACGACGATGGCCTCGAGAATGTCGTCCAGCTTCTCGACCTGACGATAAATTTCCGCCGTGCCGATGCGCACCCCGCCGGGGTTAAGCGTTGCATCCGAACGCCCATAGATGATGATGCCGCCGTGTTCCGTCAACTCGACCCAGTCGCCGTGACACCAGACGTTGGGGAATTTTTCAAAATAAGCGGCCCGGTATTTGGCGCCGTCCCCGTCATTCCAGAAACCGACCGGCATGGACGGGAACGGCTTGGTGCAGACAAGTTCGCCTTTTTCTCCACGCAAGGGTTGGCCGGCGTCGTCAAACACCTCAACCGCCATCCCTAAGCCGCGCATCTGGATCTCGCCCTTCCACACAGGGCCGGCAGGGTTGCCGAGCATGAAACAGCTGACGATGTCGGTGCCGCCGGCGATGGATGCCAGGTGAATGTCTTTCTTTATATGTTCGTAGACGAAGGAAAAGGAATCCGGGGCCAGCGGCGAGCCGGTCGAAGCCATGGCCCGCACACTGGCCAGTGAATGGGTTTCCATGGGCCGTAGGCCGGCCTTGGCGACGGCGTCGATGTATTTGGCCGAGGTGCCGAACAGGGTCATGTTTTCAGCATCGGCGAAATCAAACAGCGCGTTGCCATCGGGATAGAACGGCGAGCCGTCATAAAGCAGCAGCGTCGCCTGTGACGCCAGCGCGCTGACCAGCCAGTTCCACATCATCCAGCCGCAGGTCGTGAAATAGAACACCTTGTCGCCGGCCTGAATGTCGCTGTGCAGAAGGTGTTCTTTTATATGCTGCAACAAGGTGCCGCCGGCGCCGTGAATGATGCATTTGGGTTTACCGGTGGTGCCCGACGAATACATGATGAACAGGGGATGATTGAAAGGCAGACGCTTAAAATCGATTTCACCGGGCATGAAATTGGTAACGAAATCATCGAGCATGACGGCGCCGCGCACGTTACTTATGTCCGGGGCTTGGCGGGTGTAGGGAATGACGATGGCCTGCGCCGCCGACGGCAGGGCCTCCATAATGCGGCCCAACCTTTCCAGGCAGTCGTGACTCTTGCCGTTGTAAAAATACCCTTCGGCGGCGAACACGACTTTCGGCTCAATCTGGCCGAACCGGTCGAGCACCCCGTCGACACCGAAATCCGGCGAGCACGACGACCACACCGCGCCGACGGCAGATGTCGCCAGCATGGCGATGATGGTTTCCGGCATGTTGGGCAAAAAACCGCCGACCCGGTCGCCGGGGGCAATGCCCACCGCGACCAATGCCTGGGCAAGGCTGGATACCCGGTCGTAAAGCGCGTCATAACCAATGCGCTGTTTAACTTTGTCCTCGCCCCAAAAGACGATGGCATCATCATCATCGCGACGCCTGAGCAGGTTTTCGGCGTAGTTGAGCCGGGCATCCGGGAAAAATTTCGCCCCCGGCATCTTGTCACCGTCAACCAGCACATCTTCACCCCAGGTTTCGGCGATGACGCCGGCATAGTCCTTCAGCGAGATCCAGAACTTTTCCATTTCGGCAATGGAAAATGCGTACAGGGCATCGACGCCATCGATGGTGACATTCCAGTCTTCCTCAACCGCCTCGGCAAAGGAAAGTATATTGGTCTGGCGGGCACGCCCATCACTCGGTTGCCATAAGGGGGGGGTCACTTGAAGCTTCTCCGTTTTGTTGGCCCCCAAGAGTATGTGCAAGGGGCGGCGGCGACGCAACCCGGCCATGCGCCGACGGTGCTGGTAATTATTTGAAATGAAGCCTAGGTTTTCGCCCATGGCTGAGACAAACATGGCTGAGACAGACAATAATGACGGCGCGCCTGCGGGCCTTCCGGCCCCTCTTCAGGGGGCCCTGTGGATGGTGTTGGGCGGCGCCTGCTTTGCGTCTATGACGGTCGTTATTCGCCATCAGACAGCGGACATGAACCCTTTTGAGGTGGCCTTTTTCCGCAACCTGTTCGGCGTGCTGGTCATGCTGCCGTGGTTGTGGAGGGTCGGATTTTCCGGGCTCAGGACACAGCGTCTGGGTCTGCACGGGATTCGCGCCGTGGTCGGGCTGGTCGCCATGACGTGCTGGTTCGTTGCCATCAGCATGATGCCGGTGGCCGAGGCGACGGCGCTCAGCTTCACCACGCCATTGTTTGCGACCATCGGGGCGGCCCTGTTTCTGGGCGAGGTGGTCAAGGCGCGGCGCTGGTCGGCGACGGTCATCGGATTTTTGGGGGCGCTGGTGATCCTGCGTCCCACCGATATGCATCTGGACCAGGGCGCCATACTGGCGCTGGTGGCATCGGCTTTCATGTCGATCGCCGTGTTGTTGGTGAAATCTTTGAGCCGTACGGAAAAGCCCAGTGTCATTGTCCTTTATATGGGGTTGATCATGACCCCGCTGTCGTTGATCCCGGCGACTTTTTTCTGGACCGCCCCGGCCCTCGATGACCTGGTCTGGTTTATTGCCATGGGCCTGTTTGCGACCGGTGGGCAGCTGTCCATGGTCCGGGCCTTCTCGGTGGCCGAAGTTACCGCCGTGCTGCCGTTCGATTTTTCCCGGCTGCTGTTCGCCGCGGCCCTGGGGTATGTGTTCTTCGCCGAGCAACCGGACATGTGGACCTGGGTCGGCGCCGCCGCGATTTTTTCGGCGACCCTCTATACGGCGCACCGGGAAGCGCGGGCCGCAAAACGTTACCGCCCGGTTGCTGCCGCGATCACGGAAACCATCATTCAGGACGAAGATCCGGAAACGTAGCCGCCTATGGCTCTGGCTGAGAAGGCGGCGGCTTGGTGATGATGATCTCGACCCGCCGGTTACCGGCCCGGTTATCTTCCGTATCGTTCAGGGCCAGGGGCCGCGAATCGGCATAGCCGATGGCGCCCAGGCGTCCGGCATCAATGTTGGTATTTTCGAGCAGGAAATGAATGACCGAATTGGCGCGCGCCGCCGACAGGTCCCAGTTGGAGCGGAATCGCTCGGTGCTGATCGGTCGGTCGTCGGTGTGACCGGCAACGGTGATATCGCCGTCGGTATTTTCCAGCACATCAACCATCTTGGTCAGCGCGCCGATGAATTCCGGCGTCAGCCGTTCGCCACCTGAGGGAAAGGCAATCTTGGCCGGGAAGCGGATGACGACGCCGTTTTCCACTTCCTCCACATTGGCCAGGGCATTTGAAATTTCCTCGGCGATGGCTTTTTTGAAGCTGTCGGCGACGGATTCTTCGATCGCCGGCTCCTCCACCTGCTGCTCGTCCTTGGCCGGGCCCTCGCCCAAGACGTCTTCCGGCGTCAGCTCGATCACCGCCTTGGGCACTTGCTGGGTGGCATACTCGCCCATGGGGGAGCCGGCAATTTCAACCACACCGGCCAGTCTTTGAATATATTGCAGGCCGAAGGATTCGCGCATGTTGCCGGCGATCTGCTTGAATTTTTGGACGTCCATTTCGGCGAACGACAACAGCATTACGAACATGGTCAGCAGCAGCGCCATCAGATCGGCGAAGGTGACCATCCATGTAGGGGCGCCGGCGGGTTTTGTTCTCATGCTGTTTCCTCGGCGGCTCCCCCTTCGTGGATCAACGCCTGCTGATGTTCCGGCAGGTACACCTGCAAAAGTTCCTCAAGCACGTTGGGGTTGGTCTGGGCCTGAATTTCGAGCACGCTGTCGATGATCAGCGATTTGTTGATACGTTCCTGTTCGGTCCTGGATTCCAGCTTGTCGGCCATGGGCAGGGCGATCAGGTTGGCGATCAGGGCACCGTACAGGGTGGTCAGCATGGCCACCGCCATGGCCGGGCCGATGGCTTTCGGGTCCGACAGGTTGGACAGCATCTGCACCAGCCCGACCAGGGTACCGATCATGCCGAAGGCCGGGGCCGAATCGCCGATGGCGCGGAATATCCTGCCGCCTTCTTCGTGGTCGCGAATAATTCGGTTCATTTCGCTGGTCAGGGATTTGCGCACCACCTCCGGCGACATGCCGTCGATGGCCATCTGGATTCCGTGCTGGAAAAAATCATTGGGAATATCGACGTTTTCCAGGGCCAGCATGCCGCCGCTGCGGGTTTTGCGGGACAGATCGAGGGCCAGCTCGACCAGTTCCAGCGGGTTTTCCTTGTCGCCGATGAAGGCGGCCTGAAGGCCGGTCTTGAAAGCGCTGAACACGGTTTTCATGGGGAACTTGACGAAGGTCGCCGCCAGAGTGCCGCCGACAACAATCAGGAAACCGGGCAGGTTGAGGAAGATCCACAAGTCCGAGCCGACCAGGATCGCCGCCAGCACCACACCAAGGCCCAGAATCAGGCCGATAAGGGTCGCAATATCCATCCGTCGACGGTCCCCTGCTTTGTCGCCCCCCTTATATTAAGAGATATAGGAAGCGCGTCCTTTATTCAACATCAGCCTTGTAAAATCAACCTCTTGGCGGCCCCGGGCGCGGCGGCTATGGTCGCCCCATGAGCCCCCCGACGATGCCACCGAACCTTGACCAGATGGAAGCCATCGCGGCCCGTGAGCTGAAAACCGTTCCCGGCGAACTGCGCCGCCACATCAAAGGCGTCGTCATCCGGGTCGAGGAATTTCCCGACGATGATGTCATGGCGGACTTGGGGCTGGAAACGCCCTTCGACCTGCTTGGCCTTTACCAGGGCGTGTCCCTGGACCGCAAAAGCGTTTCCGAACCGGCCGCAGACATCGACATGATTTTCCTGTATCGCCGCCCGATCCTTGATTACTGGGCCGAGTCCGGCGAAGACCTGACGCTCCTGATCCGCCATGTGCTGATTCACGAAATCGGCCATCACTTCGGCCTCAGCGACGCCGACATGGAACGCATCGAGGACGGATAAAAAAAAATGAAAAAACAAAGCCATTTTATCCTTATAAATCAATGGCCCTATTTTGGAGCAGCCATCGGCTAAGCAAACCCGGCCGCGTCGCCCCTTAAAGACCAAGCTATGACTATATACCTATTTTGGGCTATTGTCAAGGAAAGGCGGTCATGCTCACGGCGTATTAAATTCAGGCCCGGTTCACATGGCCGCCAGTAGAGTGGATGCAGATGGTATTTTTAGGGTATCTTCAGTTTATCAGGCGAAGAGCACATTAAAATGCGGCATAAAATAGCGATGGCGGCGGCGATGGTTTTTGCGCTGGGCGCGGCGGCGGCCGGGGCCGCCGAATTCACCATAAAGGATGACCTTACCCTGACCGAATGCGGTGATTGCCACATGGCATTCGCCCCGATCCGGTTGACCAGCGGCGGCTGGAAAAAAATCATGAACAATCTTGGCGATCACTTCGGCGAAGACGCCAGCCTGAGCGCCAAAACCACCAAGCACATCGAGGCGTACCTGGTGTCGAAATCCCTGGATGCCAAAGAGACGGTGCCGGGAAAAATGAAAATCAAGCAGTGGGCGAAAAAGGGCCTGGTCGATCCCATCCGCATCACCGAGACGCCCTATTGGACCCGCGCCCATAACTCGGCCAAATACAAGCGCATGAGCAAGGCGGTCGGCTACAGCCGGGGCTCCAACTGCATCAAGTGCCACAAGAATGCGGAAACCGGCACCTTCGAGGAATTTCCGGGCCTGTACGAAACCGATTGATTTAAAAATCCGAAGCGAAAACTCCTCCGGAGCATTCATTGAAGGATGCCCGCCTAGCGCACGGAACCGGACATTATTTTGAGGTAGCTGGAACTTCTGTTTTTAGCCGAGGCTGTTCTCTAACTCGGGGGTTTATGTCAAGCTCTCCTTGATGCACCTGCCGGATCCACTGTTCTCTCCGCGGTAGGGTCTCGGCCCTCCGCATGATGGCGTTAGGGGACGTTGGCGGATCAATGTTGAAAACGCGTTTACCTCATTGAAGCATCGCAAAGCCTCGGTCGATCTCACCGACACCACCGTCCCGACAGGGACATCGTTTCCGCTTTCGCGGAATTCTTAGGCGTTAACGCTTTATGCCGTTGCCTCCTCCTCCAACCATTGGAAATCTGTCCCGTCGCACCACATGCGATGAAGAATAACCGCCAGTTTTCTGGCGACGGCGACCTTTGCCTTCTTGAAGCCGATACGTTTCACGAGCCTGAGACCCCAGGCTTTGAGCTTGCACCAGTGGGGCACGCGTGTGAGCAACACGCCCGCAGCCTCGAAGAGATAAGTCCGCACCAAACTATCGCCGCATTTGGATATCCGCCCACTCCAATCCATCTCGCCAGAGGCATAACGGCGCGGGGTCAGACCGAAGTACGCACCGACACTCCTGGATCGTTTGAAGCGAGCGGGTTCGTCAATTGCCGCTCGAAAAGCCAGGGCGGTTATCGGCCCAATACCGGGTACGGTCATGAGCCGACGACTTTCGACATCGTCGCGGGCCAGAACCAAAAGCCTGCGGTCGAGATCGGAGATCTCACGACTGACCATCTCGCGCACCGCCAAGAGCGGTCGAACCGCTTGTTGCAGGTGAGGGTTTTCGGCGACGAGATTTTCCACCCGGCAACTGAAAACATTACCATTCGCCTTGCCGATGATCAGACCAAGATTCTTTAAGAGGCCGCGAATCTGGTTGCCCAGATCGCGCTTGATCTTTACCAACAAGGCCCGACTGTTCAGCACGGCTCGCACCTCGTGACACCCCAACCGCTTGACCTGGACCTCCTTGTACCAGCCCGCCTGCATGATCCGAGCCAGTCCGTAGGCGTCATTCCGGTCGCTCTTGTTTATTTGCATGGACAACGCCGCTTTGGCATGGCGCGCATCAATGCAAATCACAGCCAAGCCAAGGGCATGCAGTTCGTGCCACAGCCAGGTCGCAGTCGGCCCCGTCTCAAGACCAATACGCAATGCGGCTTTCGCCTTCGTCTCAATAAATTCGGCAATCGCCGCGGGTTGCGAAATCACCGTGCCTTCACATACGATCTTTCCGTCGTCATCCACCACGCAAATAGATGTTTCCGCAAGCGACACATCCAGTCCAACATAGTATTCCATTGCTGCTCTCCTGATCTTCGTTACACTCAGACTGGCCCATGCCAGTCCAATCCACATTACGGAGAGCCGTGACCGGTTCCAACCGGTTGTCACTCAGGTCCCGAGTTACGCTATGTTGAAAAACTCACCGCAGATGGCGTTTTCGGTGTCCGCTTTTATAAGCAGCGGACTTTTTTGCTTCCGCCTACGGCTAAAGCCGGGGCGTATTTTGTGTTGATTGCCTGTTCAATTGTCATTTTTGCGCATCAATCGGCCATCACCAGTCTTGGTGGCGGCTTTGAGACGAGTTTGGCCAGCCGTTTCAGGTTCTGTACCGTTGCGGTAAGCAGGAACTCGTCCTTCGCCCCCGTGAGGCCACGCAACCTGAGCCTCGTCATCGCCATATTCCGCTTCGCTTCCCCGAACAGCCTCTCGATTTTTTTGCGATCACGGGCAGATTGGTTATATGCCTCGCTGCCGTTGAGGGAGCGGGCGTGATCGCGGGCAGCCTCGTTGATGTCGCGCG
>JABMOQ010000131.1 GCA_013204045.1 Rhodospirillaceae bacterium
ATAAAGCCCATGTCGAGCATGCGGTCGGCTTCGTCGATGACCAGGATTTTAACGTCGGTCATCAGCAACCGGCCACGCTCGAACAGATCAAGCAGGCGTCCCGGTGTGGCGATCAGCACGTCGGGGCCGCGGTCGATGACCTTCAATTGATCGTTCATGGACGAGCCGCCGATGAGCAGCGCCTTGGTCAGCTTGTGGTATTTGCCGTAAGTGTCGAAGTTGTCGGCGACCTGGGCCGCCAGCTCGCGGGTCGGCTCCAGGATCAGGGATCGCGGCATCCGCGCCTTGGCCCGTCCGGCCGCCAGAATGTCGATCATCGGCAGGGTGAAGCCGGCCGTCTTGCCGGTACCGGTCTGGGCACAGCCCAGAATATCGCGGCCCATGAGCACGATGGGGATGGCCTGCTCCTGAATCGGGGTCGGGGTGGTGTAGCCCGCGTCGGCGACGGCGCGAAGAACTTCGTCACCGAGGCCTGTATCTTTAAATGAAGTCATATGTTCCGGGTGGTTTCGGGTCGTTGCGGGCCTGGGGCCACGGCAAAGAATCCCGTCCTTTGTTTAGAGTTGCCGGAGTTTAGGCTTTCCGGCCCTTAAGTCAATGAATTGTGGGATTTGGGCATTTTTCAGATGTTGATGCCGGTCAACGACAGGGGGGGCAGGGGTGCTTTAAAATCGGCCTGAATTTCGTGCAGATTCCCGGTATTGCCGGTGAAAGAGGGTGCCTCCATGAGTAAAAACATGAATAAAAACAGGAAATCCCGGATCAAGAGCGAACATTTAGCAGCCTCCGGAACGCCCCGCCTTGTTGACCGCCGGGGCGCCTTATCGGCTTTTGGCGGGACCATTATCGTCGCCGCAGGCCTGTATGCGGTTTCCGGGCTCATGGGGCCCAAACCGGCAGTGGCGGAGAAAGTGGTCGTTTTCAAGGATCCGACCTGTGAATGTTGCGGCAGATGGATCAATCACATGCGGCGCGAGGGGTTCGAAGTTGCAGTCAGAAACGTCGAGGATGTGGGGCCGGTCAAAACCCGGCTCGGCGTTCCCGATGGCATGGCTTCGTGCCATACGGCTACGGTCGGCGGGTATGTGTTCGAAGGCCATATTCCGGCCATGGATATCAGGGATATTCTGGCCGAACGGCCCGATATCATAGGGCTGGCGGTGCCCGGTATGCCGATGAGCGCACCTGGCATGGACAGCCTTGATGATGAGCCGTTCACGGTCTACAGCATCGCCGCCACGGGGATTGCGACGCCCTATGCCGCGTACTGAGCCGGCCCTTTAATCAATGGCCTGCAAGGGCACGCCTGACGTGTCGGCGGCGCCGGACGCGGTTTCAAACTGGCCGAGGGAATAGGCCTGTTTATCCATTTCGCCATCGGCCTGGCTTTTCAGGCACCGGGTGACGGCGACGCGCTTGCCGACCAGGCCAATATAATCGTCGAGTTGCTTGCCTTTCAGCCTGACCTGTACGGAATTGATGACCACCGAGCCGTCCTTGCCGGCAATGTCCTTGAGGGTATTGTACTGGCGCAGCCATTTGTCCATATAGGGCTGCCAGTCGCCCTGGTGCTTACGCGCTACATATTGGGTAACGCTGTCGTGGCTCAGGTTTTTCCACCATTTAACCTCGGGGAAGGGCTCGCATTGGGCGCTGGCCGGGGATGAAACAAGGCCCGTCAGCAGCAATCCTGCGGCTGCGGCTAAATATCGAACGTTGAATAATCGGTCAAACATGGCTGGTTCCATAGAATCTCATGTGGTTTCGGGTGCTGGAACCATTTGTAACGGGGCCATGTGTGGGCCATATGACTGGACGGTTGCTGTCATGTGACTTTTTGTGATCACCCACTAACCTTGACAATCACCCCATAATAGTGATATATTCCTAATATGAATTGCGGGCGACGGGGCCCATACGAAAATATGCAGCCCTTGAAATTGCTATGAAAATTGGCTTTCGTTCCTTTACTTTTTTTTATGTTTCGGGTTACCAGACGTTTTCCGGGTTACGGTTGTGGCGCGTGTGCGGTATATCGATTCCGGTTGTGGAAATTTGCGGGGAAGAAAATAATCATGCTGATCAAGGCCGACACCTCCTGCCTGCTGGTCATCGACGTGCAGGAAAAACTGGTTCCAGCCATGGCCGATGCCGATGGGGTTATCTCCAATGCCATGGTGCTGATGCAGGCGGCAACGCGATTGGCCGTGCCGATGCTGGTATCGGAGCAGTATCCGGCCGGGCTTGGCCTGACGGTTGAGCCTTTGGCCGAGCGGATGGACGGCGAGGCGGTGGAAAAGATGAGCTTCTCCTGTGTCGCCGATGATGGCTGGAAGACCCGCTTCGACGCCATGGGGCGGGGCCAGGCGGTGATTGTAGGGATCGAGGCCCATGTCTGCGTGTTGCAGACGGCCATGGATCTTTTGGCCACAGGCCACCAGGTGTTCGTGGTCGCCGACGCAACTTCGTCGCGCAGCC
>JABMOQ010000132.1 GCA_013204045.1 Rhodospirillaceae bacterium
ACAACATGTAAATCCGCCTGTTCAAGGGCAGCAAGCGATGCGCCGATCTCCAGAATGCGGCGGTTTGAAAGACAATCCAACGCGCCGGTTTTCCCGGCGTTTACTGCGGCGACGATACGGCTGTAGTTGTTCGCTTTCTGTGGGCGAACGATCCATACGGGACAATCTGCCCGACGCAGCAGCTCGGTCGAGGTGTCAAAACCGAAAAGCTGCAAGTAAAACCACTGCGATACATCGGGCGCCACGATCAGATCCGCTTGAATGGTGCGCGCATCTTCAAGAATTTGCTCTGCCTGCGGACCATGCCGGACTAGATAAGATTTTTTCGCCTTGGGCAAGGGGATGCTGGCGAGAATACGCGTGAGGAGGCGCTCTCGTTCGGCAAGTATACTCAGTGGCTTATCACTCGAAAAAATTGCGTTGATCACAGTCAGATAGGCATCGTTTCGCTTCGCCAGGTCTACGGCTCGTTGCAGGGTTTCGTCGCAACCGGGAACAAGATCGTAAACCACCAAGATATTTTTGAAGCGCTTCATATCCGATTCCCTTATCTAAATTTGATTTATTGATCTCGGTATGCCGGATGCAGTCATGACCTGTATCGGGGCAGGCCGAACCAAGGTACGGCGCAACACCACGACCCCGAGGCTGGCGGACAGCACCGAGGCCATCAGGACGCCCAGTCGCACGGCATTTAGCTGCTCGGGAGAGTCGAAGGCGAGAGTGCCTATAAATAGACTCATGGTGAAGCCGATGCCTGCCAGGCAGGCCACGCCATAGGTTTGACGCCATGTCATGCCGTCGGGCAACCGGCACAGTCCGGATCGGACACTAATCCAGCTGAAAGACATGATGCCCAGCTGCTTGCCGATAAAAAGACCCAGCACAATACCCAGAGGAAGCGGTGCCGATAAATCGCCAAGCGATAGCCCGCCCAATGAGACGCCGGCATTTGCGAACGCGAACAAGGGCATAATGAAAAAGCTTACCCATGGATAGAGCGCATGTTCGGCTCTTCCCAGTGGCGAGGTCTCTGCCTTATCGCCAATAGGCACTGTCAAGGCAACGAGCACGCCCGCAAGGGTCGCGTGCACGCCCGATTTTAGAACGCAGACCCAGACCAGCACTCCGATCAGCGCATAGGGCGCGATCTTGCGAACGCCGAACCGGTTCATCCCGATAAGGATCACCATGCCAATGCTGCCCAGGGCGAGCGATTGGACCGAAAGATCGTCCGTATAAAGGATTGCAATGGCCAAGATCGCGCCCAGGTCGTCAATGATGGCGATGCCGAGCAAAAACACCTTGAGGGCTGCCGGGACCGCAGGACCGAGAAGCGCCAGAACCCCGAGGGCAAATGCGATGTCCGTCGCTGCCGGAATCGCCCAGCCACCTAAATTTTCAGGAGAACCGGCGTTAACCGCCAAATAGATCAGTGCCGGGATAGCCATGCCGCCGACCGCGGCGATCAGCGGTAAGGCGGCCCGGTCTAGGGAAGACAGTTGACCCTCGAGGACTTCCCGCTTGATTTCGAGTCCAATAAGGAAAAAGAAAATGGCCATCAAGCCGTCGTTCACCCACAGCAAAAGCGGTTTGTCGATACTGAGGGGGCCAGCAGATACGGCGACGGGGATATTGAGGAATGCAGAATAATAACCGGAATAAGACGAGTTACTGATGATCAGGGCCAACACGGCCGCCGCCGTCAAAATCAACCCGCCGATCATCTCCTTGCTCACGAAAGCCTTTCCGCTGTTGAAAACTGAATTCGCCATAAAAAGTGTCCCGGCCGATCCCCGAGACGCTGAGTCGCCCCGGTTTGCTATGTCGATCAACTATAGAGGCAGGGATTTCCATTGATCCAATAGAAATATATATGCTATTTTGATAGAAATTATCTATGAGAATACCGAAAAGACAGGCCCTATGCCGACACTCAAGCAACTTACCTACCTTGTTGCCATCGCCGATGAGCAGCATTTCGGGCGCGCCGCAGATCGGGTCAATGTGGCGCAACCAACGTTGAGCGCGCAGTTCGCCGAGCTCGAACGAAAGCTCGGAACGCGGCTTGTCGAGCGCGGGAGAAGTGGCGTGTCGGTGACCCCGCTGGGGCGTGAACTGGTCGAACGTGCCCGCACGGTTCTCAGCCATGTGCAGGAGATCATCGACTTGGCTGCTTCTGAGAAGCATGGATTCGCCGGCAAGCTCAAACTCGGCGTTCCGCCGACCCTCGGGCCTTATCTGCTGCCTTACGTCGTTCCGGAATTGCACAAACGTTACCCGCGCCTGAAACTCCACGTAAAGGAAGGGACACCGCGCGATATTCAGAACGCGGTCGTGGCAGGCGACCTTGATATAGTGCTGACGCCGCTGCCGGTTGAGCACCGGGCCCTGGAGGTTCATTCCTTGTTCAAGGAGCCTCTCCGCGTCGTCTGCGCGCCTGATCATCCCCTGGCCAAGCATGACAGGATTTCGCCAAAGGATTTAAAGGGCCAGAAAGTACTGACCCTTGCGTCCGG
Organism: Rhodospirillaceae bacterium; assembly: GCA_013204045.1. Lineage (GTDB taxonomy): Bacteria > Pseudomonadota > Alphaproteobacteria > Rhodospirillales > JABHCV01 > JABMOQ01. Next base: position 2,520 of record JABMOQ010000132.1, read on the forward strand.
CTTTCACCTTCACTCACAGGTGCGCGGGCTTTGTGACAGCTATGGCGCCGAATTGCTCTATGACTACGAGGGGACAAGCCTCGATACATTGCGCCACATGGTCGGCATGGGGGTCGGTATTTCCTTCTTTCCGGAATTATACATCCTTTCGGAAATACACAGTGATAAGGAGCTTAAAGTATTGCACCTGGACACGGCTGATCTATCACGGGAAATCTGCATGGCATGGCGATCCAGATCGACAATCGCCAAGCAGAGCTTGGAAATGGCGGCCCTCATTCAGGATGCATTCGCAGCACGGTATGCCACCCCCCTTTCCGCGTAGAGAGCTCCGACAGCAATCGACGGCACTCGACGGCACTCCGGAAACGGTTTGGGGTTGTTGTCATCGGGATTCTCTATTGGATAGTTGAGGTTATTTTTTTCGGCTCCCGGGTTAGGCTCCCGAAATAGCCGAAGCATGCCGTGTCCCCGGTTAAGGGCTCCGGGTGCCGACAAGCCCCTTCAGAATCTATGGGCGGCACCGCACACATTGACAAATCCCCAAAATAGGGATATAGTCATATATTGCTCTTGGCCATTGTGAATAACCACCCGAAACCCAGCCCATCCAAAATGGCTTTGGAATCATGTGTTGAAAGAACGGCCCTTGATTTCATTGGATTAATTGGCTTTCGTTTCTTCACTTTTTTTTACGAAAAAGGCCCTGGGCGGTCTTGCCTCAGCTTTTGCCGACCGCTTTGTCGTAGTCCTCGATCATCATCCGGCAAACGTCGCCCGGTGTGAATTTGTAATGATCGATCTCGCCGACCGGGGTCACTTCCGCCGCCGTGCCGGTCAGGAATACTTCCGAGGCGTCGGCGAATTCTTCCGGCATGATCGCCCGCTCGACCACTTCGATGCCCCGCGCCTTGGCCAGTTCGATCACCGTTTGCCGGGTGATGCCATTGAGAAAACAATCGGGGGTCGGCGTGTGCAGGCGCTTGTCGCCCATATACAGGAAAATATTGGCGCCGGTGGATTCCGCCACCTGGCCCCGGTAGTCGAGCATCAGGGCATCGTCGTAGCCGTCGTTCTCGACCATATGCTTGGACAGGGTGCAGATCATATACAGCCCGGCGGCCTTGGCGTGCACCGGTTCGGTTTCCGGGCTCGGGCGCTTCCACGGGCCGGTCTTCAGGCGGATGCCCTTCATGCGGGCTTCTGGCGAAAAATACGACGGCCATTGCCAGGTGGCGATGGCCAGGTTGATCTTGGTGGCCTGTGCGCTGACCCCCATCATCTCGCTGCCGCGCCAGGCAACCGGGCGGATGTAAGCATCGATCAGGTTATTGGCGGCGCAGGTCTCCATACAGGCGTCATTGATTTGCTGGACCGTGTAGGGAATTTCGAAACCCAGGGTCTTTGCCGAGGTATGCAGCCGCTCCGTATGCTCGGTCAGCTTGAAGATATTGCCGGCGTAAGATCGCTCCCCCTCGAACACCGACGAGGCATAATGCAGGGCATGGCTGAGCACATGCACCTTGGCGTCGCGCCAGTCAACCAGCGCGCCGTTCATCCAGATAAGACCATCACGATCATCAAAAGCCGGGCCTGCCATGTAATTATCTTTCTCAAACCGATGTTAAACCAAAAGTATCTTGCGTTTTCTATCAAATCAAGGCATATATGTCAATAAGGCTGTCGTATTATTTTTGAAAGCTTGGTCATGACCAAAAACCTCGACTGTTCGGAAGAAAGCCTGCGTCAGGCCATCGAGCTGTTGTTCTACGCCTACCGGGATTTTACCGCCGAGCCGGACGCTATCCTGGCCGAATCGGGTTTCGGGCGGGCCCATCACCGGGTCATCTATTTCGTCGGCCGCAACCCGGGGATCACCGTCAGCGCGCTGCTCGACATATTAAAGATTACCAAGCAGAGTCTGGCCCGGGTGCTGCGCCAGCTGGTTGACGAAGGCTATATCGAGCAGAAAACAGGTGAGCAGGACCGGCGCCAGCGCATGTTGTATCTTAAAGGCAAGGGCACGCGCCTGGAACGGCTGCTGACCGAGCAACAGGGACGGCGCATCCAGGCCGCCTATCAGCAGGCCGGGGCCGATGCGATTGACGGTTTCAGGGATATCTTGCGTGCTATCATTAATACCGAAGACCGGGGCCGGATCGGCGATTAACGGAAGAAGGATGTTCGACAACGCGATGAATGACGATCTTCCCCATATCCTTGTGGTCGACGACGATGATCGTTTGCGCGAACTACTGCGCCAGTTCCTCAGCGAAAACGGCTTTCGGGTATCGACCGCATCGGACGCGGCGGATGCTAGGGCCAGGCTCTCCGGGCTGGTCTTCGATCTGCTGGTGCTGGACCTGATGATGCCCGGGGAAAGCGGCCTGGATTTTGCTGCAAGCTACCGCAAGAACAGCACCGTGCCGATTCTGATGCTGACCGCCATGGCCGAAACCGAAGACCGCATAGCCGGACTGGAACGGGGCGCCGACGATTACCTGACAAAGCCGTTCGAGCCCCGGGAGCTGTTGCTCAGGATCAACAATATCTTGCGCCGGGTACCGGCCGCGCCGGAACTGCCCGATCAGGTGCGCTTGGGTGATGTGGTCTATGACATGGTGCGCGGTGAACTTAGCCGGGGTGGTGAGATGATCCGGCTGACCGATATAGAAGCGGCCTTGCTGAAGGCGCTGGCCATGCGCGCCGGGGCGGTGCTGTCCCGCGACGATCTGACCGAATTGACCGGGGCCAGTGGCGAGGGCCGCGCCGTCGATGTGCAGGTAACCCGGCTCCGGCGCAAGATCGAATCGAATCCGAAACTTCCAGTCTATTTACAGACGGTACGTGGCAAGGGCTACGTCCTCAGGCCCGATTGATATGACAAAATCATTTGTGAAACGAATACTGCCGCAAAGCCTGTTTGGGCGCTCGTTGATGATCATCGTCATGCCGTTGATCATCCTGCAGGTGATTCTCGGCGGAATTTTCTATGAGAACCACTGGTACAAGGTGTCGCTCAGGCTGTCCCGTGACGTAGCTGGTGATATCGCCGCCGTTATCGACCTGGTGCAGCAGAATCCGGGGCAGGAAAATTACACCTGGATATTCGATCTGGCCTCCGACAACCTGGCGATGACGGTGAACTTCAACGACGGAGCAATCCTCGGGCCGGAACAGGTTGATCTGTCGGGCAAGATGGAAGAATCCCTGCAGCGCGCCTTATTCGAAGCCGTCGCCCGACCGTTCAGGATTTACACGGAACAGATAGACCACCATGTGATCGTAGATGTTCAACTGCCCGATGGCGTGATCCGCGTTGTCGTTAACCGCAAAAGGCTGTTCAGCTCGACCACATATGTGTTCGTGCTGTGGATGATCGGCACCTCGCTGATTCTGTTCGCGGTTGCGACCATTTTCATGCGCCACCAGGTCAAGCCGATTCGCCGGCTGTCCGAGGCCGCCGACG
>JABMOQ010000133.1 GCA_013204045.1 Rhodospirillaceae bacterium
CTTCGACTTTTTCCTTGCCGCAGCCTTTCGATTTGGGGAATTCTTCTTGGCTGCCTTTTTGCGCTTCGGAGCAGCTTTCTTATTGGCTTCCTTCTTCTTGGCTTCCTTCTTCTTGGCGGCCTTTTTCTTCTTCTTCGCAGGAGCCTTCTTCTTGGCTACCTTCTTCTTGGCGGCCTTTTTCTTCTTGGCCGGGGCCTTCTTCTTGGCCGGGGCCTTCTTCTTGGCTACTTTCTTCTTAGCAGCCTTCTTTTTCGCAGGAGCTTTCTTCTTTGCTTTCTTTACCATTTTTAACCTCTCTATAATTTTGATCAATTTACGAACGGCACTGACCGACTTTTTAAATTCGGCTTTCTCGTCACCGTCGAGCCTGATCTCCACAACGCGTTCGACGCCTTTCGCACCAATTACGCAGGGCACGCCGACATAAAGTCCCTTAACGCCGTACTGACCGTCTACATAGGCGGCACACGGCAACACTCTTTTTTTATCTTTAAGGTAGGATTCGGCCATCTGAATAGCGGCACTGGCCGGCGCATAGAATGCCGATCCAGTCTTCAGAAGGCCCACAATTTCAGCACCCCCATCACGGGTGCGCTGAACGATCTCGCCAATGCGCTTGTTTGTCGTCCACTTCATCTTTACCAGATCCGGTAACGGGATACCGGCAACAGATGAATAACGTGGTAGCGGCACCATGGTGTCGCCATGACCGCCAAGCACAAAGGCGGAAACGTCTTCTACGGAAACATTGAATTCTTCCGCCAGAAAATATCTGAAACGCGCGGAATCAAGGACACCGGCCATGCCGACAACCTTGCGGGGCGGCAGGCCACACGCCTGGCGCAGGACCCAGACCATGGCATCAAGGGGGTTGGTGACACATATAACGAAGGCATTGGGGCAATTTTCCTTAATACCCCTGCCGACCGATTCCATGACTGATGTATTGATGCCCAGCAGATCGTCGCGGCTCATGCCCGGGCGGCGCGGCACGCCGGCGGTGACGATGACCACGTCGGATCCCCTGATGGCGCCATAGCTGCTGGCGCCAACCAGCTTGGCATCGAAACCTTCGATGGCAGATGATTGAATAAGGTCAAGCGATTTGCCTTTCGGCACGCCCTTGACGACATCGAACAAAACGACATCGCCTAATTCTTTCAAGCCTGCAAGGTGGGCTAACGTGCCCCCAATGTTGCCGGCTCCGATAAGGGCGATCTTGTTGCGACCCATGTATCAGTCCCTTCGTATGTGGATTTTCTTTCTGAAGAATCCACGCACATTAACGCGCTACTCATAACTCGTTAGAAATTCGTACCTCTATTTATCCACAAGAGCAAGCGTAACTCTGCTGAAAAAATTTACATAAAATTAACAATAAAAAAATTTTGCGTGATTTGAATCAATTCAGCGACTCGTTTCGCGTTTTAAAACTTGTTAACGCGAAGATTCTTTTTATTAATTTTTTATATCGAGTCCGATGTCGATTGCGGTCGCTGATTGCGTGATACGACCGACGGAAATGAAATTGACTCCGGTTTCTGCGATCGCCCGCACGGTGTTTAAGTCGACTCCGCCGGATGCTTCCAGCTTGGCTTTTCCGGCCGCCATGGAAACCGCAAGCCGCAGCTCTTCAAGACTCATGTTATCGAGTAAAAGCCTTGTTACGCCTGCGTTTAAGGACTCTTCCACCTGTTCGATGGTATCGCATTCGACCTCTATATCCGAAAGGCCGGCGAGGCCGGCAAGCCTGATCGCTTCGCCGATCGAGCGGGCCGCCGCGATGTGATTGTCCTTAATCAACACGCCATCGTCGAGACGCATACGATGGTTGGTCGCACCGCCCATGCGCGTCGCATATTTCGACAAATCACGCAGTCCGGGGATGGTTTTTCGGGTATCCAGAAGCACCGCACCAGTGCCTTCAATAGCGTTAACGAATTTATTCGTTAATGTTGCGATGCCAGAAAAAAATTGCACAAAATTGAGTCCTACCCGCTCTGCGGCCAATAATTCCTTCGCCGGGCCGGTAATTCGCATCAGCGATTCGCCGATCGAAATATGGTCTCCATCGTGGGCAATGAGGTTTATTTTTGCGCTTGGCGATAGTTTTTCAAAAACCCGGGCCGCAATATCAAGACCACAGACAACGATGTCTTCGCGGGCATTCATTTCAAACGTCATCTCTACATCATCGGCAATAACCGCCTTTGATGTTATGTCGCCAAGGCCGATATCCTCGGCAAGCGCCAGATCGATGATGCGTTCGATTGTTTCAGGATCGGGCGGCGTCGGTTTTTCAGGCACCAGATCACTCTGCCGCCCGGGGGGCGACTTTGCCTTTCGGCGGCGGCGACATATCAAGCATGCGCTGGATCGGCTTTAAGGCACGGGCGCGCAATTGTTCCGGCATTTCGATACGAGGGGCGCCGCCCGCCAGCGCCAGATACAGTTTCTCGAGGGTGTTCAGGGCCATGTATGGGCAATGGGTGCACGGGCAGCCGCCTTCTGCACGCATATCCTTGACCCCGGGGGCCGGAATAAAGGTCTTGTCGGGATGACTTTTCTGCATCTGGTGGATGATGTGCGGCTCGGTGGCGATAATGAAGGTGGCGGCGTCTGAGGTGGCGACAAAATCGAGGATGGCCCTGGTTGAGCCCACATGATCGGCGAGATCAAGAATGGCATCGGGGCATTCCGGATGGGCGGTGACCAAGGCGTCCGGGTGTTCGGCCTTGAGCTGCAATATTCTTTCTTCGGAGAATTCCTCGTGGACGATACAGGCGCCGGGCCATAGCACCATATCGCGGCCGGTCTTCTTGTTCAGGTAGGCGCCCAGATGCCGGTCGGGGGCGAACAGGATCGGCTGGTCCTCCGGCAATTGGCGGATAATCGCTTCGGCATTGGATGAGGTGACGATAATGTCGGACAGGGCCTTGACCTCGGCCGAGCAGTTGATATAGGTCAGCGAAATATGGTCCGGATGTTCATCGCGCCAGCGCTTGAATTCATCGGCCCCGCAGGCTTCCTCCAGCGAGCAGCCGGCGGCGGCGTCGGGCAGTAATACGGTGCGCTTCGGATTGACGATCTTGGCGACCTCGGCCATGAAGCGAACGCCGCAAAAAACGATGACATCGGCATCGGTCGTCGCGGCCTTGCGCGACAGGTCCAGGGAATCGCCGACAAAATCGGCAATGTCCTGAATTTCGTAGTCCTGGTAATAGTGGGCCAGGATAACGGCGTTTTTTTCACGCCTCAGCCTGTTGATCTCGGCGATCAGGTCAAGGCCGGGGGCAATCTCGGTTTCGGTCACTGTCTTCTCCGTCTGCTAGACGCCTTATTTAGTCACAACCATACCTACAAACAAGGGTTCAAGAACGGGCTCAAGACCCGTGTGGCTTGGCCAGATAGCTTTCCGTCTGCATTTCCATCAGTCGCGATGCCGTGCGCGCGAATTCGAACGCCCCGTCGCCGTCCACATACAGGTCATCTGGCGCGGCCTCTGCCGAACAAATCAGATTGACGCCATTTTCATAAAGGGTGTCGACGAGGGTCACAAAACGCTTGGCCTGATCCCTGTTTTGCGGACCTAGCCGAGGGACACCGTGCATGATCAAGGTATGATAGCGCCCGGCGACGGCCAGATAATCTGCCGGGCCCAAAGATTTTGCACAAAGCTGGTCGAAGGCGACCTGGGCAACCCCGTCGGCGGCCAGCGGAATGTCCAGCTCGCGTCCGTTGACGATGATTGGGCTGGCCAGCTCATCGGCCTCGTGAGTCAGTTTTTCGAACAGTTGGCCGAGCGCCCGGTCGGCGTCCTTGTCATTGGGGGTCAGGTAGATGCCCGACTGGCGCACGTTCAGCAACCGGTAATCGGTCGGTCCATCAAGCATCAACACATCGAGCTTTTCTTCCAGCAGGCCGATGAACGGCAGGAACAACTCGCGCTGCAAACCGTCTTTATATAAATCCGACGGCGGCCGGTTCGATGTGGCGACCACGACGACGCCCTTTTCGAACAGGGTTTCGAACAATCGCCCGATAATCATCGCATCGGCGATATCGAGGACCTGAAATTCATCAAAGCACAGCAAGGCCGCCTCGGAGGCAAACTGTTCGGCGATGACCGGAATGGGATCGCTGCCGCGGCCCTTCCATTTCCGGTATTCATTAAGCCGCCCGTGGACCTGCTGCATGAAGGCATGAAAGTGAACCCGCCGTTTGCGCGCCATGGGCGCGGTGCGGAAGAAAAGGTCCATCAACATGGACTTGCCGCGCCCGACGCCGCCAAACAGATACAGGCCCTGGGGCGGGGCCTCCTTGCGCCGGGCCAGCCCGAAGCGTTCTTTCCAGCCGCTTGGGCCGAGCGTCGGCTCATAGGATTTCAAAGCATGGTGAAGGCTTTGCAGTTTTTCCACGGCCAGCGCCTGCACCGGGTCGGCAACCAGGTCACCGGCGGTAATCTTGTTGCGATAATCGTTGAGCGGACCTTCAAGCATTGTCACTAAAATTTAAGGAGCCATGGGCCCCATGTCAAAGGTCAGGCGTCAGAAAGGGCCGTCGCCGGGGTCGAATTGGGCTTCCATCTGCCGGCGAAACAGCACCGCCTGCGAGGTTTCGTCGATTTTTACGTCGGCGAAGCGAATCGGTTGTCCGGCCGGGATTGCCGTGTTCAGGGGAACACCGCTGGCCAGGCCGATGGGCAAGTATCCGTTGATATGCGAATCGGCGGCGGGGACCAGCGAGCCGTAAACCGTGAAACCCCCTTCGCCGTCCAGCACCTCGCCTATGCCTAAGTCGCGCTTCGCCGTGGCCACCGCATCGGCCAGAAAATTACCGGCGACGCCGGTCGGCTGCCCAAGCAGGCCGGCCGAGATAACGCTGATGCCAAGCTCCAGCCCGATCAGGTGAAACGGTCGGTAGAGAACCGAATAGCGGCCGCTGTCATCGGTGACCACGCCGTATTCGCGAAAACACCTTTCCACATAATCGCTGGGGGCCTTGAACGATACGAAAACCCCCCAGCGCAGGTCGCGCAGCACATCGCCCCCGTCCCGCTCGAGGCTGGAAATAACCTCGACCGTTCCCGAGTGGTGCAATTGGCCGCCATCGCTTTCCGGCTTCAGCACCTGGGCCAGATCGTCGATGCCGCAGGGCGGAAATTTCAGCCCCCCCGGCGCCGGCGTCAGGTTGCAGGCATTGGCCACGGCGGCCATTTCGATGGCCGATTTTGTGCCGTCGAGGAACGAATTGAACATCTTTGAGTTCATGCCACTGGTCGCCGCCTGTTCCGGTGTCAGGCCGTAATGATCCCACACCGTATCCGGGGTCGACTGGTTATATTCGGGCAGATACTTGGTGCCCTTGCCGGCGGCCACCACGTCAAAGCCGCACGCCCGCGCCCAATCGACCTGTTCGGCGATGAGCGCCGGCTGATCCCCATAGGCCATGGAATAAACGACCCCGGCAGCCGCCGCCCGGGCCGCCAGCAAGGGGCCGGCCAGGGCATCGGCCTCGACGTTGACCATGACCACATGGCGATTCTGGGCGAAACATTTCAGGGCATGGGCGATGCCGATGTCAGGCACTCCCGTGGCCTCGATCACCACCTCAAGGCCGCCGGCATTAATCAGCGCATCGGCATCGTCGGTAATAAAGGTCGAGCCTTCGTCCAGGGCCTTGGCCGCCGAGGCCGCCCCATAGCTTTCTTGCGGCCAGCCGGTCGCCGCCAGTGCCGCCCGCGCCCGCCCCACATCCAGATCGGCGATGCACATCACATGCAGGCCTTTGGTGTGTCGGGCCTGGCTCAGGAACATGGTGCCGAACTTGCCGGCCCCGATCAGGCCGACGCGAAGCGGCCTGCCGCCTTCGGCGCGGGCCTGCAGCATGGCATAAAGGTTCATCGAACTTCGGCGCCTTCTTCTAGAGCCTTTTGGCCAGCGACATCTTGATCTCGGCGATCGCCTTGCCCGGGTTCAGGCCCTTGGGGCAGGTGTTGGTGCAGTTCATGATGGTGTGGCAGCGATAGAGGCGGAACGGATCGTCCAGATCGTCGAGGCGGGCGCCGGTCGCCTCGTCGCGGGAATCGGCGATCCAGCGATAGGCCTGCAACAGCACCGCCGGGCCCAGATAGCGATCGCCGTTCCACCAGTAGCTCGGGCAGCTGGTCTGGCAGCAGAAGCACAAAATACATTCCCACAGCCCATCCAGATGGGCTCTCTCTTCCGGGCTTTGCAGACGCTCAGCCGTCGGGGCCGGGGTATCGGCATGCAGCCACGGCTTGATCGAGGTGTACTGGGCGTAAGGCACGGTTAAATCGGGCACCAGGTCCTTGATCACCGGCATGTGGGGCAACGGATATATTTTGACGTCGCCCTTGATGTCATCAATCGGCTTGGTGCAGGCGAGGGTGTTGGTGCCGTCAATATTGAAAGCGCAACTGCCGCACACCCCTTCGCGGCACGAACGGCGGAAGGTCAGGGTCGGATCGATCTCGTTCTTGATCTTGACCAGGGCGTCGAGGACCATCGGTCCGCACTTGTCCAAATCAATGGTGAAGGTATCGAGGCGCGGGTTGTCAGTGCTGTCCGGATTATACCGGTAGATATGGAATTTTTTCGGACGGGAAGCC
>JABMOQ010000134.1 GCA_013204045.1 Rhodospirillaceae bacterium
GCCGCCACCGGTCGAGCCCGAACCCATGCCTGAGCCTGAGCCTGAGCCCGAGCCCGAGCCTGAGCCCGAGCCTGAGCCCGGCAATGGCGGGACAGGGGAAGAAGGTCAGGTTATTTATGGCGGCAAGGGCGAAGACACCCTTGTCGGCGGCGATGGCGACGATACCCTGTACGGCGAGCAGGGCGAAGATGTGCTCTATGGCGGCGGCGGTGACGACACCTTAAGCGGCGGCAAGGGCGAAGACACCCTTGTCGGCGGCGATGGCGACGATACCCTGTACGGCGGCAAGGGCGAAGATGTGCTCTATGGCGGCGGCGGTGACGACACCTTAAGCGGCGGCAAGGGCGATGACACCCTTGTCGGCGGCGGCGGCGATGACATCATGGTCGGCGGCAAGGGCGATGACACCTTTATCTTCGGTGCGAACTCCGGCACCGATATCATCACCGACTACAATCATGGCGAGGCCCTGCGCTTCGAAGGCGAAGGGTTCAGCGCGGAGAACTTCTCCGTCGATCCGAACGGCGGCGATGCGGTCATCACCTTCGGTGGCCAGGATGTCCAGGTCACCGTCAACAACATGGACCTGACCCAAAACAGCTACACCATTACCCAGGAGCCGGATGCGGTGGTCGTCGTCTTCGACGAAGTCGATTAAGCCCGATCCAGCACAGTGACGCTGTAGGCCGGGATTTCCCCATCGCCGGGGAAGTCCCGGCTTCGCGTCTGCCGCCAGCTGCCGGGATCAAAATAGGGGAACTGGGCATCGCCTTCGGGCATCAGGTGAACCTCGGTCAGGTACATACGGTCGACCCGGTCCAGGGCCAGATTGTAAATTTCCGCGCCGCCGATAATCATCGCCTCGTCGCAGCCGCCGGCCAGCCTCAGCGCGCTATCCAGATCACCCGCCACCTTGGCCCCTTCGGCCCGGTAACCGGGGTTGCGGGTAATTACGATATTATCGCGGCCGGGCAAGGGCCGGCCCAGGGACTCCCACGTCTTGCGGCCCATGATGATTGGCTTGCCCAGGGTCGTTTCCTTAAACAACTTAAGTTCGGCCGGAATATGCCACGGCAATTTGCCGTCCAGGCCAATAACCCGGTTGTCGGCCATGGCGACGATTAAGGATACCAGCATCAGACGGCGATCGGGGCGGCGATGTGGGGGTGGCTCTCGTAGCCCGTGAGGGTGAAATCTTCAAAACGAAAATCGAAGATGTCTTTCACTTCTGAGTTGATCGCCATCACCGGCAGGGCCATCGGTGAGCGCCCAAGCTGTTCATCTACCTGTTCCATATGATTGGCATAGAGATGCACATCGCCGAAGCTATGGACAAAATCGCCGGGGGCATAACCGGTGACCTGGGCCACCATCAGGGTCAACAGCGCATAAGACGCAATGTTGAAAGGCACCCCTAAGAACAGGTCGGCGCTGCGCTGGTAAAGCTGGCACGACAATTTGCCGTCGGCCACATAGAACTGAAACAGGCAGTGGCACGGCGGCAGGGCCATATGGCCGATGTCGGCGACATTCCAGGCACTGACCATCAGGCGGCGGGAATCAGGATTGTTTTTGATCTGGGCGATAACCCCGGCCAACTGGTCGATTGTGCCGCCATCCGGCGCCGACCATGAGCGCCACTGGTGACCATAGACGGGGCCCAGGTCGCCATTTTCGTCGGCCCAGGCGTCCCAGATTTTGACCCCATTATCGTTCAGGTATTGGATATTGGTGTCGCCGGCGATGAACCACAACAATTCGTGGATGATCGATTTCAGGTGCAATTTCTTGGTCGTCAGCACCGGGAAACCGGCACTCAAGTCAAAGCGCATCTGGGCCCCGAAAACACTGCGGGTGCCGGTGCCGGTGCGGTCCCCTTTAAGGGCGCCGGTGTCGCGGACATGAGCCATCAGGTCGAGATATTGTTTCACTTAGGATTTCCCCGGTACTTTACGATTCTCTGGCCTAAAATAGCCGATCTTGGCCGTTCCGCCCAACCTTCCTTGTAGTCCTTTCAATAATGCCGAAATATCCCTATATTGGAGGGGTCGGGTAACCGACTACGGCGATAAACGTTATACGGAATAATCGTTGCGGACCCGGGGGCAGTGCCCGGCGCCTCCACCAGTTTTCCGGGCCCGGCCTAGATGCCGGCCCGGACTTTACGGGGGCGAAACAGGATCGACGTGCGTGGTAAAGGTATAATTTTCGCTCGGCATGGTACCCACCGTTATCGGGCCA
>JABMOQ010000135.1 GCA_013204045.1 Rhodospirillaceae bacterium
AAACGCAAAGATGGAGTGTTGCGTCGATCAATTGAGACCACCGCCATAATCAGGCATTCATGAATTGATCAAGATGCTTCAGGGGAGATTTTCGCGCACATAAACCTCGATCCGCGGCGGGCCGAGAACGGGAAGGGAGTTCTTTTCAATATGGTAGTTGGTAAGAATTCTTAAGGCTTCATGCGCCTCGTGGCTAACATCCTGATTGATGACCGCATCCATGACGCCTTCGATCAGGAATTGCCGTGAAAACTTCGTTACCTCATGGCCTATGAAAATAGTGTCCTGGTCATAGCCGCGTTCCCGCAGGGCATGGCCGATACCACGATTGCCGGCGCCGATGTTATAGATGCCGAGAAGTCCGTCATGGCTGTCCAGAATTTTTAATGTCTGCTGATAGGCTTTTTCAAAATCATCCTTGTTGTCGACCCGGTCGGCAATTTCAAGATTTGGAAACTGTTCGCTCAGGGCATCGCGGAACCCGAACTCCCGTTCCTGGTGATCGCGATAGCTTAACCCGATGCTGCCGGCGATCAGGACAACGTTGCCGGTATTTTTTGAGGCGAAGCGGCCCATCAGATAACCCGCCGTCCGGCCGGCGGCGCGATTATCGAGGCCGACATATCCCTGGCGGCGCGAATTTGAAAGGTCCGATACCAGCGTCACCACCGGAACGCCCTGATCGACCACGTCATTGACCGCCTCGCGGACGATGGGGTTGTCCAGAGCGACGACGGCCAGGCCGTTTGAGGTGGGGCCGAACTTGCGAATGCTGTCGGCCAAAACTTGCGGATTAAAACCCTCGATTCTGTGACAGCGGGCGTTGATGCCGCCTGATTCCTGGTGTGTCGCCGCGGCCTGGATCGCCTCGTGCAGGTTTTGCATGAAGGTGTTGGTGCCGGCCGGAAGAATGAAGTCAAAGGTCAGGGCCGTGCGAAGCCCCAGGCTTCCAGAACCCACATCGGGGGCATTTTCCAGACGTTGAATGGCTTCCTGAATGCGTTGCACCGTATGCGGCTTGACGCCGGGCCGGTCGTTGACGACACGATCGACGGTGGCGACGCCGACGCCCGCTTCCTGGGCGATGTCTGCGATGCGGATCTTACGTTTACTCACCATAACCAACTTTCATGTCTTAGAAGGAATTCGAATCCCTCAACGATTCGAGGAAAACATATCAAGAAGGAAAAAAAACATCAAGTAAAAACCATCAATTTACATAAAAAAATACATCAATGAGGTTTTATTCCACATCAACTTTTGTAAATGCCGTTTCTATAAAAAGTCTGTATTTTCAGATTGTTAAAGTGGTTATCAGCGGATGATTTATACAAAATGATGTATTTTGATGGAATTAATTTGAAATTTGATGTTGACATACCCTCAAAGAATAAACATCATGCTGATCGAAATGAGGTAGATGAGGACATCAATTTGATGTTATTCATTGAAAGTAGACCTTAAATAGCAAACAGGCGAATCGAACGTTTACTGGAGGGCGTCATTAGGCGCAGAAGGAAATGGACGGAAACCGACAAGATCAGAACAAGACCATTCTTCGGGTCAAAGGCATCAACAAGGCCTTTGGTTCGATTCAGGTGTTGTTCGGGATCGATTTCGATGTCCGCCCCGGCGAGGTCCATGCCCTGTTGGGAGAGAACGGTGCCGGAAAATCCACACTGGTGAAAATTCTTTCGGGCTACCTGCAGCCCACATCCGGCACCATCGACGTCGCCGGACGATCTATCGAATTAACCGACAGCAGCGTCGGCGAGGATCAGGGCATCGTCCTGATCCATCAGGAATTCAATTTGGCAGAACAGTTAACGGTCGAGGAAAATATTTTCCTTGGCCGCGAAGCCTTCCGCAGTTGCTTCCTGGACAAACGCCTGATGCAGGCGCGGTCGCGGGAACTGTTGCAGGAGTTGCAGTGCGACATCGATCCAGACACCCGCGTGCAGGACCTGTCCGTATCGGACAAGCAGATGGTCGAGATCGCCAAAGCCATATCCCGCGACGCCCGTGTGCTGATTATGGATGAACCTACGGCCGTGCTGACGACGAAGGAAGTCAAGGTCCTGTTCCGGCTGATTAATGAACTGAAGCGCACGGGCGTGGGCATCGTCTATATCTCCCACAAGCTCGACGAAATAGAAGCCATTGCCGATCGCGTCACCATCTTGCGGGACGGACACCACATTACGACCGACCGCACCGACAACCTAAAGCCGGATGACATGGCGCGTCTAATGGTCGGGCGCGGACTGAACGACATGTTCCCCGAACGCCCGCCCTTGGGTGGCGACGCGGACGTGGTCCTGAAGGTCGATAATCTGTCGGTTCCCGGCCATGTCATGGACGCATCCCTGGAATTGCACAAGGGCGAGGTGCTCGGGTTCGCAGGCCTGATCGGTGCCGGTCGCACCGCCCTGATGGAAGCCATTGTCGGTTTGCGCGAACGCAGCGGCGGCAAGATTTTCCGCCACGGTCAGGAAGCCTGTATCCGGTCGCTGGGCGATGCATCCGATTTGCGCATGGCCTATTTGACCAAGGACCGCAAGGGCTGCGGTCTGCTCATGCAGATGCAGCTGCGTCCCAACCTGACACTGCTGGCGCTCGATCAATACGGTCGTTACCTGATCGATGAAGAACGGGAATCCAAGGCCTTGAGCAAGGCGATCGAGGAATTCGACATTCGCGTTGGCGATGTATCGGCGACGGCGGGAACCTTGAGCGGCGGCAACCAGCAAAAACTGCTGCTTGCCAAGATCATGCAGATCGATCCCGAGGTTATTATTATCGACGAGCCGACACGCGGCATTGACGTTGGCACGAAACACCAAATTTACATGTTCATCAATGAACTGACCAGGCAGGGAAAATCCCTGATCCTGATCTCGTCTGAAATGCAGGAAATAATTGGATTGTGTGACCGCGTTGTCGTCATGCGCTCCGGTTTTGTGACCGGTACTCTAAGCGGTGACGAAATCGAAGAGCACGAGATCATGCGCTACGCAACCGGCTTAAAGGGGGTGGAACGTGATGACCGAATTAGTGCGTAGCATGACAACCGCTATGCGGTTCGATTTCGATTTCAAGACCTATGGTCCGTTTTTGGCGCTGCTCGCCCTGATCATCCTCGGCACGTTGGTGAACCCGGCGTTCGTCAGCGAAGCAAACATGACCAACATGCTGACGCGAAGCGCCTTCATCGGAATTATCGCCGTCGGCGCCACGTTCGTCATTACGGCGGGCGGCATCGATCTTTCCGTCGGCTCAATGGCGGCGTTTATTGCCGGCATCATGATTATCATCATGAATACGCTGCTCGGCACCCTGGGTGTCGGATGGCTGACCATTCTGACTGGAATGGCGCTGTCTGTCGTTATAGGATTCGCGGCGGGCATGATCAACGGCCTGGTGACAACGCGCGGCAAAATCGAAGCCTTTATCGTCACCCTGGGAACCATGGGCATCTATCGCTCGCTGGTTACCTATTTCGCCGATGGCGGCACCCTGTCGCTGGACTTCTCGATCCGCGAAATCTACCGGCCCATTTACTACGACGCCGTGTTGGGAATTCCCTATCCGGTGCTGGCCTTCGCGCTGGTGGCGGTGGCCGGGTACGTGGTGCTCAACAAGACGCGCTTCGGACGCCACTGCTTCGCCATCGGCTCCAACGAACATGTGGCCAAGTATTCGGCCATCCACGTCAACCGGGTCAAGACGCTGACCTACGTGCTGCAAGGAATTTGTGTTTCAATCGCGACAATTATTTATGTGCCGCGGTTGGGTTCGGCTTCTGCTTCCACCGGCGTTTTGTGGGAACTGGAAGCCATCGCCGCCGTCATCATCGGCGGCACCGTGCTGAAGGGCGGCTACGGCCGCATCTGGGGCACAGTGGTCGGTGCCATCATGCTGACCATGATCGGCAACATCCTCAATCTTACCGATGCCATCAGCAATTACCTGAATGGCACCGTGCAGGGGGCCATCATCATCGTTGCGGTGCTGCTGCAACGTGGCAACTGGCGCCGCAAGAAGTGACGCCATTCGAAAAGGGACCTTGATTCCTTTTACTACAATAAGAGCAAGAGTTAATTCGAACTTTGGATCAACAGGAGAAATGTTATGAAACTCAAGACCACAATGATTGCCGCCGCTGCGGCTATCGCATTGTCCTTGCCCGGCCTGGCGGCCGCCAAGGAAATTACCACCATCGGCGTTTCGATTCCCGCCCCGACTCACGGTTGGGCCCAGGGCATGAACTGGCACGCCAAACAGGCGAAAAAACGCCTTGAGTTGGCTTATCCCGGCTTGAAAATCATTCTCGAACTGGCCAGCGATCCTTCGGATCAGGCCAACGATCTGGAAGACATGGTTTCGGTTCACAAGATCGACGGTCTGGTTATTCTGCCGTTCGAATCCGAGCCGCTGACCGATCCGGTTCTGCGGGTGAAGAAAACCGGCGCGTTCATCACCGTTGTCGACCGCGGTCTTTCCCAGCCTGGAATCGAAGACATCTATGTAGCCGGCAACAATCCGGAACTCGGCACCATTTCTGCCAATTACATCAAGGGCCGTCTGAACAACAAGGGCGACATCGTTGTCCTTCGTGGTATTCCGACGACCATTGATGACGAACGCGTCGCCGCCTTCCTGGAAGGCATCAAGGGCACCAACATCAAGGTTCTTGATATGAAGCACGCCAACTGGAACCGCGATGATGGTTTCGAAGTGATGCAGGACTTTCTTGCCCGGTTCCCCAAAATCGATGCGGTGTGGGCGCAGGATGACGACATCGCCATCGGCGTCATGGAAGCCGTTAAGCAGGCAAAACGCGAAAAAGATATGTTCATCGTTGGCGGTGCCGGCATGAAGGGCATCATCAAACGCGTTATGGACGGCGACCCCCTGATTCCGGTCGATGTTCTGTATCCGCCCGCCATGATCGCCACGGCGATGGACGTTACCGTCGCCAGGTTCATGTCAAACGGCCCGGTTTCCGGACGTTACATTCTGGGTTCTCCGCTGATCACCAAGGAGAACGCAAAAAGCTACTATTTTCCCGATTCCCCCTTTTAACGGGGAAGGAGACGGGAGGGCATCCACGGGTGTCCTCCCCACCTCCACCACTGATTCGTTTGTTGATTAATTTAAGGCTATTCTGATTACCGGAATTTATTAACCGGGGAGGGAAGACAATGAAGACGATCAAAGGACCAGCCATATTTCTGGCGCAATTTGCCGGCGATGAAGCGCCTTTCAACAGCCTCGACGCGATTGGAGAATGGGCATCGAAGCTGGGCTTCAAGGGCGTGCAGATCCCGTCATGGGATGGTCGCCTGATCGATCTGGCGAAGGCCGCCGACAGCAAGGATTATTGTGACGAGATTAAAGGCACGTTGGCCAAGCATGGCGTCCAGGTGACGGAGCTGTCGACCCATTTGCAGGGACAACTGGTCGCCGTTCATCCAGCCTATGATGAAATGTTCGACGGTTTTGCAGCCGAGTCCGTTCGCGGCAATCCGCCCGCCCGTCAGGCCTGGGCTGTTGATCAGATGATGATGGCGGCGAAGGCGTCCCAGAATCTTGGGCTGACCGATCATGTGACGTTTTCAGGCGCCCTTGCCTGGCCCTATATATACCCATGGCCGCAGCGTCCAGATGGATTGATTGAAACTGCGTTTTTTGAGTTGGCGAAACGCTGGCTGCCGATCCTTGATGCTTTCGACGATGCCGGCGTCAACGTTTGTTATGAAATTCACCCCGGCGAGGACCTGCACGACGGCATTACCTTCGAGATGTTCCTCGAACAGGTCAATAATCATACGCGCTGCAATATTCTGTACGATCCCAGCCATTTCGTTTTGCAGCAGCTCGACCATCTCGGCTTCATCGATGAATACAGCGACCGCATCAAGATGTTCCACGTCAAGGATGCCGAATTCAATTCGTCACCGAAGCAGGGCGTCTACAGCGGTTATCAACCTTGGGTCGACCGGGCCGGACGCTTCCGCTCCCTGGGCGACGGTCAGGTCGACTTCAAGGGCATTTTCTCGAAACTGGCCGCCTTGGATTTCGACGGCTGGGCGGTTCTCGAATGGGAATGCTGCCTGAAGCACCCGGAAGACGGGGCCCGCGAAGGGGCGCAGTTTATATCCGATCACATCATCCGGGTGACCGAGAAGGCGTTCGATGATTTCGCCGACGGCGGCGCCGATGAAGCCGCCAATCGCCGCATCCTCGGCATCGATTGAGGAGGGAATGACAATGACAACGTCAAGACGTTTAAGGTTGGGCATGGTCGGCGGTGGGCAAGGCGCTTTCATCGGTGGCGTGCACCGGATCGCTGCAAGGCTTGATGATAAATATGAACTGGTCGCCGGCGCCTTGTCGTCGGACCCGGAACGCGCCCGAGCATCGGCGGCGGAACTACACATCGCGCCTGATCGCGCCTATGGCAGTTTCGAGGAAATGGCGACGGCGGAAGCCGCCCGCGAAGACGGCATCGACGCCTGCGCCATCGTCACCCCCAATCACGTCCACGCGGCGGCGGCCAAGGCCATGTTGAACGCGGGTATTCATGTTATCTGCGACAAACCGATGACAAGCACCCTTGAAGATGCGCTTGAACTGGTCGACACGGTGAAGAAAAGCGGCTTGGTGTTTGCGTTGACCCACAATTACACCGGCTATCCTATGGTGCGGCAAGCGAGAAGCATGGTCGAAGCCGGAGACCTGGGAGCCATTCGCGTCATTCAGGTGGAATATCCGCAAGACTGGCTGACCACCAAGCTGGAAGATACCGGACAGAAACAGGCCGAATGGCGAACCGATCCGACCCGCTCCGGCCTCGGCGGCTGTATCGGTGATATCGGTACCCATGCCTATAACCTGGCGTCGTTTATTTCCGGTCTCGATGTACATGAACTGTGCGCCGATCTGAGCACATTCGTTGATGGTCGCAAGCTCGACGACAACGTCCACGTCATGCTGCGCTACGATGGCGGGGCGCGGGGCATGCTGTGGGCGAGTCAGGTCGCACCGGGCAACGAGAACGCCCTTAAAATCAGAATCTACGGTGAAAAGGGCGGCCTGTTCTGGGAACAGGAATACCCCAATCATCTGAGCTTCGCGCCTTTTGGCAAGGCACCGCAAACCATCACCCGCGCCGGTGCCGGAGCAGGGGACATCGCCGCCCATGGCACCCGCATTCCCGCCGGTCATCCGGAAGGTTATCTGGAAGGCTTCGCCAACATCTACAGCGATGTGGCGGAAGTTATTTCGGCGCGCCTGGAAAATCGCGAGCCAGAATCCATGGCGACACATTTCCCGACCGTCGTGGACGGGGCCAAGGGCGTGAAATTCATTACGGCGGCGGTCGAATCGAGCAACAAGGGCGGCGTCTGGGTCGACGCCACTCTGGACGTTTAAAGGAGAGGCCCCCGTGTACCTTGGCATCGACATAGGCACTTCCGGCGTTAAGGCCGTGCTTGTCGACGACGATCAGAAGATCGTCGGCCAGACGACGGCAACCCTTGAGGTAAGCCGTCCGAAAGCCCTGTGGTCGGAACAGGATCCCGAGGATTGGTGGCATGCTGTAAAGGATGCCGTATCGGGACTAAAACACTTTCACGCTGGATCGCTTGCCAAGGTGCGTGGCATTGGCCTTTCCGGGCAGATGCACGGGGCCACCGTTCTTGGTCGGGACGACAAACCATTGCGTCCGGCGATCTTGTGGAATGATGGCCGCAGCGAAGCCGAATGCGCCGAGTTGGAGGCAATGGTTCCCGGATCCCGTACCATCACCGGCAATCTGGCCATGCCCGGGTTCACCGCACCGAAATTACTGTGGTTAAAGAAGAATGAGCCCGATGTATTTTCTGCAATCAACAAAGTTCTGCTGCCGAAGGATTATGTGCGTTTGCGCCTGACCGGCGAATATGTATCCGATATGTCCGATGCGGCGGGAACCCTGTGGATGGATGTCGCCTGGCGTTGCTGGTCTGATAAAATGCTGAATGCCTGCGGGTTGGGCCAGGAACACATGCCGAGACTGGTTGAGGGCTCCGAAGCATCCGGGACCTTGCGCGCTGATCTTCTCTGCGACTGGGGCATGAGCGGCGAGGTTGTGGTCGCCGGTGGCGCTGGCGATAACGCCGCCGGTGCCGTCGGTATCGGTACTGTGGTGCCGGGCCGGGCCTTTCTTTCGCTCGGCACGTCCGGTGTCTATTTTGTCGCCAACGAAAAGTATTCCCCCAATCCGGAACAGGCGGTGCATGCGTTCTGCCATTGCCTGCCGGACACCTGGCATCAGATGAGTGTCATCCTGAGCGCTGCAAGCTGTTTATCCTGGGTGACAGGTTTAAGTGGTGCTGCCAATGAGGCCTCGCTTCTGGCCGAGGTCGAGGGCGACGGGCTTGAAAAAGATTGTCCTGTGTTCCTGCCATACCTGAGCGGCGAACGCACCCCGCACAACAACCCCCGCGCCCTCGGCGTGTTCTTCGGCATGACCCACGAAACCGACCGCGCCGCCATGGGCCGGGCGGTTCTGGAAGGTGTCGCTTACGCCTTTGCCGACGGACAAGACGCCTTGCTGGCGGCAGGGGCCAATATCGACAGCGTATCGGTAATCGGCGGCGGCGCGCGCAGCCGGTTGTGGGGGCAGATTTTGGCAAGCGTATTGGGCCGTCCGTTGGTTTACCACAGCGATGGCGAAGTCGGCCCGGCCTTCGGCGCGGCCCGTCTGGCCCGTCTGGCCGTTACCGGCGAAGCCCCGGAAACGGTGTGCACGGCACCTGCCATTGAAAGCGCCGTCGAACCGGTAACCGCCTTAACAGATATTTACAGCGAACGGCGTGATCGTTTTCGCCGCTTGTATTCAGCACTCGAACAGGAATTTTCGGTCAGGGCGGCTTAGATCCCAACCGGCATATGTCAGGAGATAAAAAAATGGAACCGTTCTTCAAGAATATTGAAAAAATCGCATACGAAGGCCCTGATTCAGCCAATCCCCTGGCTTTCCGCTGGTACGACCCGGACAAGGAAGTGCTCGGAAAACGCATGGAAGATCATCTGCGTTTCGCGGCCTGTTACTGGCACACCTTCTGCGGTGATGGCGGCGACCCGTTCGGCGAGCAGACCATCCTTCGTCCGTGGATGAATGGCGGCGATCCTCTGGCCATGGCAGAATTAAAACTGAAAGCCGCTTTTGAGTTCTTTGAGAAACTGGGGGTTCCCTTCTTCTGTTTCCATGACCGTGACATTTCTCCGGAAGGCGGCAATCTGAAGGAAAGCAATGCCAACCTGGATCATATGGTCGGCCTTGCCGAAGCGGAAATGGCACGCACCGGCCTGAAGCTTCTTTGGGGCACCGCCAACCTGTTCAGCCATCGCCGTTACATGGCCGGTGCGGCGACCAACCCGGACCCGGAAATTTTCGCCTATGCCGCCGCCCAGGTAAAACATGTGATGGAGGCGACGCATCGTCTCGGCGGCGTCAATTATGTGCTGTGGGGCGGCCGTGAAGGCTATGACACCCTGCTCAACACCGACCTGAAACGCGAGACCGACCAGATGGGCCGGTTCATGAACATGGTCGTCGAGCACAAGCACAAGATCGGATTCAAGGGCACCATTCTGATCGAGCCGAAACCGCAGGAACCGACCAAGCACCAGTACGACTACGATAGCGCCTCGGTGCACGGCTTCCTGATGAAATACGGCCTCGAAAACGAAATCAAGCTCAACATCGAAGCCAACCACGCGACCTTGGCCGGCCACAGTTTCGAGCATGAATTGACCTATGCGGCGGCCAACGGCCTGCTCGGTAGCGTCGATATGAACCGCGGCGACCCGCAAAACGGTTGGGATACGGACCAGTTCCCCAACAATGTCTCCGACGTGGCGCTGGCCCTCTATACGATTATACAGGCCGGCGGTTTCGATACCGGCGGCGTCAACTTCGACGCCAAACCACGCCGCCAGTCGATCGAACCCGACGACCTGTTCTACGCCCATATCGGCGGCATGGATACCTGTGCACGGGGGCTCGAGGTCGCCGGCCGGATGATCGAAGACGGCAAGCTGATCGATGTCGTCGATGCCCGGTACAACGGATGGGGCAAGGATCTGGGAAGCCGCATCCTGGGAAGCGAACTGTCCATGGAAGATCTGGAATCCCATGTGCTGGGGTTGAACATAGAGCCGCAACCGCGTTCCGGCCGTCAGGAAATGGTCGAGAACCTGGTCAATCGCTACCTCTAGGGAAAAGGCATGAACGTGTTGCAGAGAACCTTTAATTCAGTCAGCCGGAATTCAAGTGAGCTTCCGCTGGAGCAAACCCTGTGCTGGCAGGCGCTGGAACGTCATGCAAAAGAAATGGCGCATGAGCGCACGAACAATTTTTTCAAAATTGATCCCGAACGGTTCAACCGTCATTCTTTGAATGTTGGTGACCTGCTTTTTGATTATTCAAAAAACAAGGTAACGGAAAGAACCATGGATTTTTTGCTGGACCTTTCCCGTCAAGCCAATGTGGAGGATCAGCGCAAAGCCCTGTTTGCGGGAGAGATTGTGAATGCCTCGGAAGGCAGGGCAGCCCTGCATCCGGCCCTCAGGAATCCCCATGAAAGTGGAATTTCCTGTGGCGGGCCGGAGGTCACCGAAAAAATAAAAGATCTGCAAAAACATTTGCAAAGGTTTTCCGAAGATATTCGAAGCGGCGTCCTCACCGGGGCGACAGGGCAACGGTTCAGCGATGTCGTCAATATCGGCATCGGCGGCTCCAACCTGGGCCCGGAAATGGTGACCGAAGCGCTCACCCCCTACCACCAGCCCGGACTGAGGGTTCATTTCGTCTCCAACGCCGATGGCCGAGAACTGTCACGCACCCTCATGCAGTGCAACCCGGAACGGACGTTGTTTATCGTCTCGTCGAAAACCCTGAAGACTCAGGAGACGCTCCTCAATACGGCGCTGGCGCGGCGCTGGCTGACGGAAATCCTCGGCGAAGATGCCTTCTTCGATCATTTCGTCGCGGTCACCGCCAACACAGAGAATGCCCATCATATGGGATTCAAGCCAAAGCATACCTTCGAGTACTGGGATTGGATCGGCGGGCGTTTTTCCTTGTGGTCGGCGGTCGGTCTGCCGGTCATCCTGGCTGTTGGTTATGATCGTTTCCGCGAACTTCTGGACGGTGCCCATGCCATGGACCGGCATTTTCTGGAAGCGCCGCTGGAAAAAAACATGCCTGTCCTTATGGCCATGCTCGGCATCTGGAATATCAATTTTCAAAAAATCTGCGCCCATGCGGTAATTCCTTACGATTTTCATCTGAACCGACTGCCGGCCTTCCTGCAGCAACTGGAAATGGAGAGCAACGGCAAAAGCGTCACCACGGACGGCGTTGCGGTCGGTTATGACACGTCGCCGATCATATTCGGTGCCGCCGGAACCGACGCCCAGCACAGTTTTTTCCAACAATTGCATCAGGGCCCCCGACCGGTCTCGTCGGACCTGATATTTCCGGTCGAAGAACAGGAAGACAACGACGGCTTGCGCGATGTGCAGATTTCACATGCCCTTGCCCAGGCCGGGGCGCTGATGAATGGCAGTTCTATCGATACCACTGCGGCCCCGTCCCGGTTCAGGGACATGCCGGGTAACCGTCCGACGAATACGCTGGTGGTGCGGCGCATGGACCCTCATACGCTGGGGCTTGTGATCGCCCTGTATGAACATAAGGTTTTCGTCCAGGGCATTGTCTGGCGCATCAATTCATTCGATCAATGGGGCGTCGAAGCCGGCAAAAAACTGGCCATGAAAATTCTGCCGGAATTGTCGGGAGATATCCCGCACATAAGCAATCAGCACGATTCTTCCACTCGGGGTTTGATCGACTATTGCCGGAGTTTGAAACAGGCGGCCCCGTGATGTCCGAGGTCAACCCTCGTCTGGTTGCGGATATCGGCGGCACCCACGCCCGTTTTGCCCTTGTCGGTGCGCTCGGCAACACGCCGACGCAAGTACAGACCCTTCAAACCAGTTCCTTTCCCGGCATTGTAGAAGCGGTCAGCCATTATTTGGAAAGCATTTCCGCCCCGCATCCGTCCACGGCCTGTATCGCCGTCGCCTGCCCGGTTGCCGGAGACGACATTCGCCTGACAAATAACAACTGGGCATTTTCTGTTGAGCAAGCGCGCAAGAGCCTCGGCCTGAAACAGTTGCGGGTCGTCAATGACTTCAAGGCGCTTGCGGCGGCGGTTCCCCACCTGAGAACTGACGAGTGCATCCAGATTGGCAATGGCCATTCAATAGCCAATTATCCAATCAGCGTGCTCGGGCCGGGAACGGGGCTTGGCGTAGCAACGGTTACGGTTACAGGCTCCGACGGAGGCCACACGGTTCTTGACGGCGAAGGCGGGCATGTCGGGTTCGCTCCGGCCAACAAACGGGAAACGGAAATACTGCGGGAGTTCGTAAAACGATACGACCGTGTTTCGATTGAGCGCATTCTGTCCGGTTCCGGCCTCGAAATACTTCACAAGGTCTTGGCGGATATCGATGGCACGGCTCCCCCGGAACATGACACTGCTTTCATTATCAAGCAGGCCGTTGACGGGGCATGCCCCCGTTGCCGCGAAACCATAGATATTTTCTGCACAATCCTCGGCGGCTTCGCCGGCGACGTGGCGCTAATGACGGGAAGCCGAGGCGGTGTCTACATCGGTGGCGGCATCGCGCCCCGCATAATCAATATTCTTGGTGGAAGTCCCTTCCGGTCACGCTTCGAGGGCAAGGGACGTATGTCCGGATTCGTAAAGGATATCCCTACATATCTGATCACTGCCCCAAATCCGGCATTGAAGGGGGCCGTCATGTTGTTGGATTTAAGCCAACGGCCTTCAGGTTGTGCGCCGGAATGACACTCTTAGTCATTGAGATATTTGTCGACGGTTACGACGACATATAAAATTGTCATGACGTTGATTAAAATGGAAACGGTGAACAGGTACGTCACTCGGTGATGTTTGTCGGTGTATGATTTGTTCGCGGTCTGTACGATCGTAAATTGCGTTTCAGTCAGCCTGATCTAGGCGCGTCGCCTTATTGCTTTTGCCGTTAATTTTTCAGCAGCAGCCATTTTAGCGGCTTTTTTATCAGCTGCTTCTTTGGCTAGACGCAGAGCCTTTAGATTCGAT
>JABMOQ010000136.1 GCA_013204045.1 Rhodospirillaceae bacterium
GTCAAACCCAGCTTGCTCGAATCCGAGGCTCAGGCCGCCAGCCCCCGCAAAAAGATCGATGCCGATAGGACGCTGCATTTAGCCACATCGCTCGTTTGAGGTTCAGCGCTACACGCCAGAGCATATCAATCCCTTTGGTCGCCTACATGTAGATTCAGGGATTGCTAAGAAATACACACAGTTTTCTGACCAGCGCGTCTGGCTTCCGTAGTTCGCATTGCCAAACAGACAGGGCTTTCCACCCCGCTCGGCGCAAGTCCCGGCGATTGCGTTTGTCCCTTGCTTGGTTGCCTTCGATTTTTGAAGTCCAATATTCCAGCCTGCTCCGAGGCAGGCGTCCCCAACGGCAACCGTGTCCGTGCCAATAGCACCCGTGCACAAAGATGACCTTGCGCCGTCCAGGCAGAACCAAATCGGGCGAACCCGGCAAATCTTTGCGATGGAGACGGAAGCGATAGCCGAGACCATGCACAATCCGGCGCACCGCGAGCTCTGGACCAGTATTCTTGGTCCGAACGCTGGCCATAATCTTCGCGCGTATTTCGGGCGAAACTCTATCTACCACCGCTTTGCGCTTTCGCTCTCTCAAGGACCAGTCGCTCGGACCCAAAAACTCCTGCGCCTGGTCCGAACTTGGCTCACTGTACGTGCGGGCCGCGACAAGGTTCAACGAACTGGATGACAATTAAGAAAGCCCCGGCGTTTCCGCCGGGGCTTTGCTGAGGATTGGTGGGCGCTGTAGGGCTCGAACCTACGACCCGCTGATTACTCCACCACTTCGACTTTCGCCGCCCCTTGCGGGTTCGTGGCCCGGACCATCCCATCGCCGTGTCCCTTTCGGGATGTAGGCGGACGCCGTCTGGTCTCTACACCTTCCCCGTTTCCAGGGCTTGGCTCGGGATTGCCATCGCGCATGAGCGCGGAAGGGTTCCCCGACTTTGACGTCTTGTCATCTCGCCGTTTCCAGCGAGAGCTCCCATCATCTAAGAGTCAGCTGCTCTACCAACTGAGCTAAGCGCCCCTCAGGTGGGGTATTCGACCATATGACAGCCGGAGGAGCCATATACCAGAGCCCGGCCCCTTTGTCGATATGCCTGAGATAAATGAACACAGGACAGCAAGGCCTCTAAAAATCGCCCTCGCCGCCGCCGCGGCCGATCGATTCTTCGCGATGGATATGCACTGCCATCAGCAGCCCGAAACCAAACAGCAGTGTCATCATCGCGGTACCGCCATAGGAAATCAGCGGCAGGGGCACCCCGACTACCGGTATCAACCCCATCACCATGGCAATGTTGATGAACACATAAAGGAAAAACGTCGTTGTTACTCCCATGCCAACGAGGCGTCCAAAATGATTGCGACAGCTAAGCGATATGCTGAACCCGTAGGCGAGGATCAGCACATAAAGCGTCAGCAGGCCGAGGCCGCCAAGCAAGCCCCATTCCTCTGCCAGCATGGTGAAAATAAAATCCGTTTGTTTTTCCGGCAGGAAGTTGAGGTGACTTTGGGATCCCTGCAGGAAACCCTTGCCGAAAATGCCGCCGGAGCCGAAGGCAATTTTCGACTGGATGATATGATATCCGGAGCCGAGCGGGTCCATTTCCGGATTGAGGAAAGTAATTACCCGGTTTTTCTGATATTCACGCAAAAACTGCCAGCCGACCGGTGCCGACCCCAGAGCCAGCACCAGCAGCAATGCGAATTTCCATATTCTGACTCCGGCGACGAAGAAAATTGCACCACTGCCAATCAGCAGCATCAGGGCGGTACCGAGATCCGGCTGCCGCAACACCAGCACGACCGGCGACAAAACCATCAGCAATGGTGCGATCAGGAATGTCGGGTGGCCTATATCCTCAATGTTGCCGCCGTGGAAATAGCGCGCCAGTGCCAGAACTAGAGCCACCTTCATCAATTCAGACGGTTGCAGATTGATGAAGCCAATATCAATCCAGCGCTGCGCCCCCATGCCGATGGTGCCGCCGAGCTCGACCGCCCCCAGCAAAGCCAACGTTGCACTATATAAAACGTAGGCATACCTGAGCCAGAATCGGATATTGGTCAACGCCACCACCAGCATCACGACAATACCGACCGCGAAGCGGATCATCTGGCGAGATGCCCACGGATCAAAGTTGCCGTTGGCGGCAAAGTAAAGCATAAGGAACCCGACCGATGCCGTCAGCACCAACACCAACACGAAAAGCCAATGTACCTGCCATAGTCGCTGGCCGATGCTGAAATTCGTATGATTGCTAAAACCTCTGGCCATTACCCTTGGCCCTTTCCGTCATCATCATTGCCGTTGACCGGGCTGGCCTTGGCTTCCCTGAGCAGTTTTGATTCCGGGGCCGGGGATAGTGCCTCGCCGGGCCGGGCCGAATTACGGCGTTGGGCCTCTTCCAGAATATCGCGGGCGATCGGCGCCGCCACACTCGAACCGCCGCCGCCATGTTCGATGACAATAGCCACCGCATATCTCGGTGCCTCGATTGGCGCATAGGCGACAAACAAGGCATGGTCGCGTTCTTTCCATGGTAGATTCTTGTTTTTGATGACACCCGTATCCCGTTCCGATTTGGATATCCGGCGCACCTGAACGGTGCCCGTCTTGCCGGCCATCCTGTATCTTTTATCTTTTATGCGAGAGCGAAAGGCGGTGCCGGTGGGTTCATTTACGACCACTTCCATGGCTTGGCGAACGGCGGCCAGGTGCTCTGGCACCAGCTGCATGCTTTCGGCTCCTTCAGCCATAACCTCAGCTTCCTCGTCGGCCCCGGTGACGCGCCGGGTCAGGCGCGGAACTACCGCGTATCCACTGTTTGCCAACCTTGCCACCATTACCGCTAATTGTATTGGCGTCGTCAGGATATAACCCTGGCCGATCCCGGCAATCAGCGTTTCCCCCATCTGCCACGGGGCACCGATAGCGGCCATCTTCCATTCATTGGAGGGAATGAGGCCCTTTTCCTCGCCGGGCAGTTCCAGGCCGAGGCGCTCTCCGAGGCCAAAACGTCGCGCCATTTCACCAATACGTTCGATACCGGTTCGCCGGGCAACTTCATAGAAATAAACATCACAGGACTGCGATATCCCCTTGTTAAGGTCTACGGCTCCATGCCCACCCCTTTTCCAGCAATGGAAAGTCGCATTGCCGAGCTTGGTTTGACCGGAACAAAATATGGAGCTTTCTGGCGTGATCACACCCTTCTCAAGGGCCGCCAACGCCACCACCATTTTAAATGTGGAGCCGGGCGAGTAATGTCCGCCAATCGCCTTGTTGATCAATGGCGATTTTTCATTGCCTACCAGCGCCTGCCATTGATCCGTTGTTAGCCCCTTATTGAAGGCATTGGGATCAAATCCCGGTGTCGAAGCCATGGCCAGAATATCACCGTTAATAACATCCATCACCACGGCGGCACCGCTTTGATCGCCCAGGCGCTTGCTGGCCATACGTTGCAACTCGGAATCTATGGTCAACGCAAGGCGTTCGCCTGACTGGCCTTCGTTGCGCGCCAGCTCACGGATGACCCGTCCATAGGCATTGACCTCTACCTGCAGATTGCCGCTGGACCCCCGCAACGACAGGTCATAAGTTTTTTCAATGCCCGATTTGCCGATCCGGAAGCCTGGAAGCTCCAGCATCGGATCGCCTTTCGCCTCGCCTTCGGAAACGGCGGCGACATAACCAAGGATGTGCGCTGTTTCTTCTGGGTATGGATAATAGCGACTTTGGCCAACATCGATCATCACTCCCGGCAGGTTGGGCGTGTTAACCTCGATCCGGGCAACTTCCTCCCAGTTCAGGTTTTCGCGCAGCGTAATTGGAACAAAGCTGCGTTTGCGCTTGATCTCACGCAAAATGCGGCGGATATCACCGTCGCTGATCGGAATGATAAGACCAAGCCGACCAAGTGTTGATTTTATATCCGGCGTCTGCTCAGGGATGAGGACAACACGGTAGTTCTGGTGGTTATCGGCAATCGGCTCGCCAAATCGGTCGACAATGCGTCCGCGTGGGGGCGACAACAGCCGAAAGCTGATGCGGTTCTCGTCAGCCAGTGTGCGGTACCGATCCGCCTCGACAACCTGTAAATAGTACATGCGCCCGACAAGCGACGAAAGTAATAACATCTTGCCCCCGGCAAGCATGGCCGTACGGCGAC
>JABMOQ010000137.1 GCA_013204045.1 Rhodospirillaceae bacterium
ATTGCCCAGATTGACTTCGGCTTTGATGACGCCGGAAACTTTCAGCAAGGCTTTTTCGACCCGCCCGACACAGGACGCGCAGGTCATGCCGGTGATCGCCAACTCATAGGTGCGGTCCGGCACCTTGAACCCGGCCCGGTGGATGGCGTCGGCGATGTCGGCGCTGCTCACCGCACCGGGGTCAAAGGTGACGTCGGCGTGTTCCGATGCCAGATTGACGCTGGCCGTTTCGATGCCCGGCAGCTTGCCGACAACCTTTTCGATGCGTGCCGCACAGGTCGCACAGGTCATGCCTTCGACCGGCAGCGAGATGTGCGTATGACTTACTTGCACAGGCTTATCCATCATCCGAATCCTAACCTTCCAGTATCATGGAAGCTAATATGGGGCTTCCAGCAACCGTAAGGTCAAGGGGCCTTGAAATTTATTCGCCCCACTTGACGCTAACAGGGCGCAAAGGCATTGTGGCCAAATACTTACAAGGCACTGGGCAATGTTCCTACTGATCGATAACTACGATTCCTTTACCTATAACCTGCTCCACTACCTGGGCGAGCTGGGGGCGGAGGTTGTCGTCCACCGCAACGACGCCTTATCGGCCGAAGAAGCCCTGGGGCTGAACCCGGAAGGCATCGTTATCTCGCCGGGGCCGTGCGACCCGGACAAGGCCGGTATCTGCCTGGATGTGCTGGCATTAGCGCCAGAAAACCTGCCGATCCTGGGGGTGTGTCTGGGCCATCAGTGCATCGGCCAGCATTTTGGCGGAACCGTAAGCCGCGCCCCGACCCCCATGCATGGCAAGACCGATACCATCAGCCATACGGGCCAGGGCCTGTTCGAGGGCATTGCGTCGCCATTCACGGCGACCCGCTATCATTCGCTGACCGTGCTCGAGTCTGGGCTTCCAGAGACACTGGAAATAACAGCGCGCAGCGCCGACGGTGTCATTCAGGGACTTTCACATAAAACCCGCCCCATCCACGGGGTGCAGTTCCACCCGGAAAGCATTGCCTCGGAACACGGCCACGCCCTGCTCAAGAACTTTATCGACCTGACCAAAAAGGATCTGGCGGCATGAGCGATTCTGCAACTGAAATGAAAACCCTGATCGGCAAGGTCGCCGACGGCAACAGTCTGACAGTTGACGAGGCAACCCGCGCCTTCGACATCATCATGTCCGGCGAGGCGACCGAGGCGCAGATCGGCGGCTTCCTGATGGCGCTTCGGGTGCGCGGCGAAACCGTCGATGAAATCACCGGGGCGGCGACCACCATGCGGGCCAAGTCGCTGAAGGTGAAAGCCCCGGACGGCGCCATCGATATCGTCGGCACCGGCGGCGACGCATCGGGCACCTTTAATATTTCCACCGCGGCGGCCATCGTCACGGCGGGCTGCGGCGTGCCCGTCGCCAAGCACGGCAACAAGGCGCTGTCGTCGAAATCCGGTGCCGCCGATGTGCTGTCGTCACTCGGCATTAACCTCGACGCCGATATGGCGCTGGTCGAAAAGGCCATCAGCGATGCCAATATCGGCTTCATGTTCGCGCCCCGCCATCACAGCGCCATGAAACATGTGGGCAAGGCCCGGGTCGAGCTCGGCACCCGCACCGTCTTCAATATACTCGGCCCGCTGACCAATCCGGCCGGGGTCAAACGCCAGTTCACCGGCGCGTTCTCCAAAGACTGGATCGTGCCCATGGCCGAAGTGCTTGGAAATCTGGGGTGCGAACAGGCCTGGGTCGTGCATGGCTCCGACGGTCTGGACGAGCTGACCACCACCGGACCCAGCTACGTTGCCGAATTAAAGGACGGCAAGGTGACGACGTTTGAAGTAACGCCCGCCGATGCCGGACTCAAAACCGCGTCGCCTGCCGACCTGAAAGGCGGCGATCCGGAAACCAACGCCGAAGCCCTGCGCGCCCTGTTGTCCGGCGCGGCCGGGCCATATCGTGACATTGTCGTTTATAATGCCGGTGCGGCGCTGCTCGTTGCCGGCAAGGCCGCAAACATCAAGCAAGGCGCGGAGATGGCCGCCGCCGCCATCGACAGTGGCGCCGCGCAAGGCGCCCTCGACAAGCTGGTCGCCATTACAAATGAGTGACGTGCTCGCCAAAATCTGCGCCGACAAGCTAAAGCACATTGCCGGGTGCAAGGCCGCCCGGCCCTTGGCCGAGGTCGAGGCGGCGGCGCGCACGGCCCCTGCCCCGCGTGGTTTCGCCGCCGCCCTTGCCACCAAGGTTGATGCCGGAAGTTATGGGCTGATCGCCGAAATCAAGAAGGCATCGCCTTCGAAAGGCCTGATCCGCGAAGACTTCAACCCGGCTGAGCTGGCAAAGGCTTACGAAGCCGGTGGCGCGGCCTGTCTTTCGGTTTTGACGGACATTCCCTACTTTCAAGGCGCCGATGAATTTTTAGGGATCGCCCGAAACGCCACCGCCCTGCCGGTGTTGCGCAAGGATTTCATGCTCGACCCCTACCAGATCATCGAGGCCCGGGCCCTGGGGGCCGATTGCATCCTTATCATCATGGCGGCGTTGCAAGACCAGCAAGCCAAGGATCTGGAAAGCGTGGCCCTGGAATTTGGCATGGATGTGCTGATCGAGGTTCATAACGCCGAAGAACTGGACCGCGCCCTGACCCTGACCTCGCCGCTGATCGGCATCAACAATCGCAACCTGAAGACTCTGAACGTGGACATAGGGACCACAGAAGACCTGGCCCCGCGCCTGCCCGGTGACCGGATTGTGGTTTCGGAAAGCGGCCTTTACACCCCTCAAGACCTGACCCGCATGGCTGATGTTGGGGCCAGACGTTTCCTGATCGGTGAATCCCTGATGCGTCAGGCCGATGTGGAAGCGGCCACCCGCGCCCTGTTACAAGCCGCCTAAGAGGAACTTTATGAGCAAACTCACCCACATCGACGAAAACGGCAACGCCCATATGGTCGATGTTTCAGATAAAGGCCAAACCGAGCGTAGCGCCACCGCCAAGGGCTCGGTGCTGATGCAGCCCGAAACCATGGCGCTGATTCAAGGCGGCGACGTCAAGAAAGGCGATGTGCTCAGCGTCGCCCAACTGGCCGGTATCATGGGGGCCAAGAAAACCCCGGACCTGATTCCCCTGTGTCACCCCCTTGACCTGACATCGGTCAAGGTCGAGCTGACCTGTGATACGCAACGCAACGCTGTAAATATTGAAGCCACCTGCAAGCTGAAAGGCCGCACCGGGGTCGAGATGGAGGCCCTGACCGCCGTTTCCATCGCGGCGCTGACCGTCTATGACATGTGCAAGGCCGCCGATAAGGGCATGCGCATCGTCGACATTCGCCTCACCCACAAGGCCGGCGGCAAGTCCGGCGAATTCAAGGCCGACTGATATGATTCCCGTCGCCCAAGCCCTCGACCATGTGATAACGGCGATGACCGTCGTTAACGGCGAAGATGTCCCGCTTTCCGATTGTCTGGGCCGGGTGCTGGCGGTTGATGCGGCATCCAGGTTATCCCATCCACCGGTCGCGGTGTCGTCCATGGACGGTTACGCGGTGCGCTCAGGCGATGTGGCAGAGGTACCGGCGACCCTGACGTTGATCGGCGAGTCACAGGCCGGTGGCGGTTATGACGGTTCCGTCGGCCCCGGTCAGGCCGTCCGCATTTTTACCGGCGCCCCCGTTCCCGGTGGCAGCGATGTGGTTATCATGCAGGAAAATACTGAATCAAGTGAAGGCGTTATCAGGGTTCTTGAAGGTGCCCCCGCAGGTAATTTCATCCGCCCCGCCGGTATGGATTTCACCGCTGGCGATGTGCTCATGGAAACCGGCACCCTATTGACGGCGCGCCACATCGGATTGGCGGCGGCCATGAACTTGCCTTCCCTCAACGTCCGCCGGCGCCCCCGCATCGCCATCATGGCGACCGGCGACGAACTGGCTTTGCCCGGCGAAGAAATCGGCCCGGCGCAGATTATCTCCTCCAACTCCTTTGCCCTTCAGGCCTACGTCACCGCCATGGGCGGCGAGCCGGTTAATCTTGGCATCGCCCGCGACACCGAGGATTCTTTGAGAGAGTCCCTCGATAAAGCCATCGGCTGCGATCTGCTGGTGACCATCGGCGGGGCCTCGGTGGGTGATTACGATCTGGTCGGCAAAGTGCTGATGGCCGAGGGCCTGAAGCAGATATTCCACAAAATCGCCATGCGCCCCGGCAAACCGTTGCTGTTCGGAACCATGGGCGCACGCTTTGATGGGATGCCGGTGCTCGGCATGCCCGGCAATCCGGTATCGACCGGTGTGTGCTCGGTATTGTTCCTGAAACCGGCGCTGGATGCCATGCTCGGCATCCGTAAAACAGATGCGCCGGCACAGACGGCGGTGCTCGGCAGCGATCTTGGCGAAAACGACAAACGTCAGGATTACATTCGCGCCGGCCTCGCCCCCGGCGCCGATGGTGATCTGGTGGCGACGCCTTTGGGCAAGCAGGACAGCGCCATGCAGGCCCGCTTCGCCGCCGCCGACTGCCTGATTATCCGCCCCGCCATGGCCCCCGCAGCCAAGGCCGGCGACCGGGTCACGATCGAGCCCCTGGGCGGGTCGGTGTTCTCCCTCTGATTTAATGGGGCTTGACGGGAATAAGGAACCAAAGTAGAACATTGATTGATGTTTCTATTTTGTTCCTTTTCTTGCGGAGGCTCCCATGCTGACCAAAAAACAGTATGAACTGCTGGTTTTCATCGATCGAAAGCTCAAGGATACCGGTATCTCGCCGTCCTTTGACGAAATGAAGGACGCCCTTGGGCTGGCCTCCAAATCCGGCATTCACCGGCTGATTTCCGGACTTGAGGAACGCGGCTTTATCCGCCGCCTGGCGCACCGGGCGCGGGCTTTGGAAGTATTGCGCCTGCCCGATAACGCCCCCGGGGCGGCGGCCAATGTTTCCGGATTCTCGCCCAATGTCATCAAGGGCGAATTCAAGATTTCCGGGGCCTCTCAAAATAGCGCCGAAAAATCTTCCGGCGCCGCCAGCGAAGCCGTCGAGTTGCCGCTTTATGGACGCATTGCCGCCGGCACGCCGATCGAAGCCATGCGCGACCCTTCCAACACCCTTAGCATACCGCCCAGCATGCTCGGCAGCGGCGAACACTATGCCCTTGAAGTGGACGGCGATTCGATGATCGAAGCCGGCATCCACGACGGCGATACCGTGATCATTCGCCACGGCGAAAATGCCGACAACGGCGCCATCGTCGTCGCCATTGTCGATAATGAAGAAGTGACCCTGAAGCGGTTGCGCCGCAAAGGCCACTCGATCGCCCTCGAGCCCGCCAACAAAGACTATGAAACCCGCATTTTCGGTCCCGACCGGGTCAAGGTGCAGGGCCAGCTTGTCGGCCTGATCCGCAAGTACTGATCAGGTTCCGCCTTTTCGGGGCTTGGGCACCCACGGACGGTCGCCGCGGACGCGGTTGACACTTTCGACCCGGAAGCCGTCTTTTTCAAACCACACCGCATGGGCCCCGTTTCGCCACAGATCGAAGCGATCGATGACCAGTTTGGGGCCGCTGCACCGACCCCGAACAGGCACCGTGCTGATGACCGCATCGGCGACTTGGCAATCGTCTTGTAACGCGGCGAAATCCTGCACCAATGCCACGGTGCGGCCCTTGTTGGTATACAGGCAGCCGAGACTGTCACATTTCAACGGCCCTAGTCCGTCATCGGGCCACGCCTTGGCCGAGGCTTGGGCGGCACGCCTCAGCCACATATCCCGGGTGAAGGCACTGGCCCTGCTTGTTGACAGGCTCAATTGCCCGTCTGTCCCCTTGATCGCCACCAGCTTCGCCTTGGCGTCGATCAACAGGTCCGGTGTTTGCACCGTCAGCAGACTGGCCATACCGATGATCGGCCCGGCGATGCCGAACAGTCGCCAGCTTTTTTTCCACAAGCACAGCCACAACCCACCGAAGACGACGAAGCCGAGCCCCCAGTCGGGCATCACCGGAATCAACGTCACCGCGCCCGGCCATGCGGCGACCTTGGTCGAAACGGCGATGACGAACTCAACCCCCCAGCCCATAGGCGTCAGCGCCAGTGCCTCCAGGCCAAAAGGCATCAGGGCGAAAGCAGCCACCGCCCATGGCATGATCCACAGCGCCGTCACCGGCACCGCCAGCAGATTGGCGGCAAGGCCGTAATCGGCAAAGCGATTGAAGTGAAAGGCGGCAAATGGCGCCGTGGCGGCGGCCGCAACCACCGTCGTCAAGGCGACCCCACCCAAATACAGGACCACCCGCGGCGGCCATCCCCGGGCACGGACATTTCCCAGGGTCCGGCGGCGTCGGCTGATATATTCATAGGTGGCGATCAGGGCGGTGACCGCCGCAAACGATAGCTGGAAGCTTGCCCCGAGCAGGCTTTCCGGCTGCATCAGCAGAAGCACCGTGGCGGCAAAGGCGACCAGCCGCATGGAAATGCCCCGTCGTTCAATCAGGATGGCAAACAGCACCACCCCGATCATCAGGAAGGCGCGCAGGGTCGGTATGGTCGCCCCGGCGATCATGGCATAGGCGAAGGCGCAAATAATTGCCACAACCGCCGCCCATTTTTTGATTGGATAGCGCAGCGCAAGGGGTGGCACCAACGCCAGTAGGGCGCGCACGCCGAAGAAAACAAAGCCGGCGATCAGGCCAATATGAAGGCCCGAAATGGCCAGCAAATGCGCAATACCGGAATCACGGAAGGCATCCATCACCTGCGGGGGAATGGATCCCCGCTGACCGGTCATCAAGGCGACGACCACGCCGCCGACGATGGGGTTGTCATGACTTTCAAAATACCGGAGCACCCGTGCGCCGATGCCGTGGCGTGATTGGGCGATAAAATGATCCTGATGATCGGTCTTGTCCGTGATCTGGGCCGGCCCAAAGGCGAAACCGACGGCACCGATACCGCGAAAGTAGGCGCGGCGCTGAAAGTCAAAGGCGCCCGGCGCCGATGGCGGCGGCGGCGAGGTCAGCTTGGCGCGAACCCTAATCCAGTCGCCGGGAACAAGCTCCGGTTGTTTGCCGTTCAGCGTGACGCGCACCCTTTCCGGCGTGATCGCCGGGCCGACACCAAAAATTCTGGGGCTTTCAAGTGTGACGCGCAGGCCCCGTGGCCGGGTCTCGATCTCGTCAATACGGCCTTCGACGGAACCCGGACCGAAAGACTTTTGAAGAACCGGGGCGGCGACGTAAGCGGTCCTCAGTTGGGCTGCCGCAAAACCCAACGACACCCCCATGACGGCGATCGCCGTAATCAGGAATACGGGGCGTTTCCGCATCAGGACCGACAGGCACCCCGCCGCCAATAGCATCAGTGAGCCGAACCACAATGACGGCTCGAACGGCAATCGGAAATAGACGGCAACGCCGGTCCCCACCAGGACAGGCAGCCACAGCACCCATCGCTCCCTTTCGGCGAGAAACAGGGCCAGGAGCACTTCAGCCTTGTTTTTCAAGTTTGGGGTCATGCTTTTGCTGCAACTGCGAACGAAATATGATACATCCTTCCATCAAAGCACAAACCTTATGGACCTGAAACATATACAAACATGACTGTCGTTACCCGATTCGCCCCCTCGCCGACCGGATTCCTGCATATTGGCGGGGCCCGCACGGCCCTGTTCAACTGGCTGTTTGCCCGCCATCATGGCGGCAAATTCCTGCTGCGTATTGAAGATACGGATCGCAAGCGATCCTCCGACGATGCCATCGAGGCCATTTACGCGGGCCTGAAATGGCTGGAACTGGACTGGGACGGCGACGCGGTATCGCAGTTTTCGTGTATCGAGCAACACAGAAAGGCGGCCCTGACCCTGCTTGCCAATGGCAATGCCTATCGCTGTTATTGTTCGCCGGATGAATTGACGGAGATGCGCGAACAGGCCCGGGCCGAGGGCAAACCCATGCGCTATGACGGACGCTGGCGCGATAAAACCGACGCCGATGCGCCGGCTGGTATCGATCCGGTGATTCGCCTGAAGGCCCCCCGGGAAGGCGCGACCGTTATCGCCGATCAGGTTCAGGGAGAGGTTACGGTCGCCAACGATCAACTGGATGACATGGTGCTGATGCGGGCCGACGGCACGCCGACCTATATGCTGGCCGTCGTCGTCGATGACCATGACATGGGCATCACCCACGTTATTCGCGGCGACGACCACCTGACCAATGCATTCCGTCAATACCAACTGTATCAGGCGCTCGGCTGGCGGCCGCCCGAGTTCGCCCACATTCCACTGATCCACGGGGCCGACGGGGCCAAGCTGTCAAAGCGCCACGGGGCGCTCGGCATTGAAAGTTACCGCGATGACGGCATGCTGCCGGAAGCGTTGCGCAATTATCTGCTCAAGCTCGGCTGGGGACACGGTGACGACGAGATCATCCCGACCGAAAAGGCGATCGAATGGTTCGACTTAGGCGGTGTCGGCAAGGCCGCGGCGCGCTTCGATACGGTCAAGCTGACCAGTCTTAATGCCCATTATATACGCGAGGCCGACAATGACCGGCTGGTCGGCCTGATCGCCCCGGCGCTCGCCGAACGGCTGGGCCGTGACCTGACCGATGACGACCGGGCGCGCCTGAGCAAGGGCATGGATGGTCTGAAGGAACGTGCAAAAACGCTCGTAGAACTTGCCGACAGTGCCTACTTCTATGTTGCCCCGCGCCCCCTGCAACTGAACGACAAAGCTATAAAATTGCTCGACAAGGAAGGAAAGCAAAGGCTTGCCATCGTTCGCGACAGGCTTGCCGCCCTTGAAGACTGGCAAGCACAATCCATGGAAGAATCCCTCAAAAAGCTGGCGGAAGAAACCGATACCAAACTTGGTATGCTGGCCCAGCCGCTTCGAGCGGCTTTGAGCGGATCCAACGTTTCCCCCGGCATTTTCGATATTATGGTGGTACTGGGACGGCAGGAAACCGTTGAAAGAATAGAAGATTCATTAAATCAGGGCTGATTGTGTATAATCGCCGCAAAGACCAGAAGGAGACTGAATTATGCCCAAGGGTAACCCCGACAAGGCCGCGACCTCGTTCACGCTGACCGACAACGCCAGTGGTGAAAAATACGAGCTGCCAGTTCTTAAAGGCACCGTCGGCCCCAACGTTATCGACGTGCGCAAACTGTATGCCGAAACCGGCCATTTCACCTTCGATCCGGGCTACACATCGACCGGTTCTTGCGAATCGGAAATCACCTTTATCGATGGCGACAAGGGCATCTTGCTTTATCGCGGCTACCCCATTGATCAGTTGGCCGAGAATTCAAACTTTATTGAAGTCTGTTATCTGCTGATCTATGGCGAACTGCCGAGCGCCAAAGATCTTGAAACATTTGAGCACCGGATCACCTACCACACCATGTTGCACGAGCAGATCAACTATTTTTTCCGTGGGTTCCGGCGGGATTCACACCCCATGGCGATCATGTGCGGTGTCGTCGGCGCGCTGTCGGCATTCTATCATGACAGCACCGATATTAATGATCCCGTGCACCGTTTTATCGCCTCGACCCGCATGATCGCCAAAATGCCGACCATTGCGGCGACGGCCTATCGTTATTCCGTCGGCCTGCCGTTCACCTATCCGCGTAACGATCTTAATTTCTCGGAAAACTTCCTCTACATGATGTTTTCCAACCCGTGCGAGGAATATGTGGTCAACCCGGTACTGGCCCGCGCCATGGACCGCATCTTGATCCTGCACGCCGACCACGAACAGAACGCATCAACCTCGACGGTACGTATTTCCGGATCATCCGGCGCCAATCCGTTTGCTTGTGTCGCCGCCGGCATCGCATCGCTCTGGGGGCCGGCCCACGGCGGCGCCAACGAGGCGGTGCTGAACATGCTGGAAGAAATCGGCACCAAGGACCGGGTCCCCGAGTACGTCAAAAAAGCCAAGGACAAGAACGACCCGTTCCGGCTGATGGGCTTCGGCCACCGGGTTTACAAGAACTTCGACCCACGCGCCCAGGTTATGCGCAAAACCGCCCACGAAGTTCTGGCGGACCTTGGCATCAAGGATGATCCGTTGCTTGACCTGGCCATGGAACTAGAACGCATCGCGCTGGAAGATGAATATTTCATCGAAAAGAAGCTTTATCCCAATGTGGATTTCTATTCTGGCATCATCTTCAAGGCCATGGGCATCCCGACGTCCATGTTCACGGTTCTGTTCGCCGTCGCCCGCGTCGTCGGCTGGGTCGCTCAGTGGAACGAAATGATCGAAGACCCGACCCAGAAAATCGGCCGGCCGCGCCAGCTTTACGTTGGCGCGACCCAGCGCGATTTCGTTCCGGTCGGTAAGCGCTAGCAGGCTCTATTAGCGTTCGATCAGTTCGACCTTGTAGCCGTCCGGATCATCGATGAAGGCGATGACCGTGGTGCCGTGTTTCATGGGCCCCGGTTCGCGTGATATGGAAACGCCTTCATCGCGCATTTTGTCGCAGGCCCCGTAAATATCGGGAACCGCAATCGCCAGGTGGCCGAAACCCGACCCCAGGTCGTAATTGTCTTCCTGATCCCAGTTGTAGGTCAGCTCGAGGACCGTGTTGTCCTTTTCGTCACCGTAACCGACAAAAACAAGCGAGAACTTGCCTTCCGGATACTCATGACGGCTCAGTTCCTTCATGCCCAGATGGCGGGTGTAGAAATCGACTGATTTTTCCAGGTCCCGGACCCGGATCATGGTGTGCAGGAAACGGTAATTTCCGGTATCGGCGTTCATTTTCTAACTCCTTCATGTATCAGATTAAGAATGGCATCGGCGGCACGCCCGGACGGCGACGGTCCGCCCAGGCCCAATTGTGATAATGCTTCCAGCGCTGCATCATTCTGTGTCTTGCGGACTTCTTCGTTGTCCAGAAGCTCGGCTATGGCCGGGGCCAAAAGATCGGCACGGCATTTGTCGAACAATAGCTCGGGGACAGCCTCTCGCCCCAGAATAATGTTGACCAGATTGACATAGGGGGACTTGACCAGAATTCGGCCCAGCCAAACCGTCACAACGTTGACCTTGTAAGCAATAACAGACGGCGTTTTCGACATGGCCAGCTCAAGGGCAACCGTGCCGGATGCCGCAAGGCCGGCATTGGCGGCATCGAAGGCATCAAATTTTTCGTCACTCCCAATAACCGTAACCCGCACGGGCCAGCTGGCGGCATCGGTTTCGACCCTGGCACGCATGGGGGGCACCACCGGGATGACGACTTCCATGTTGTTTCGTGATTTGGCCAGATCACTGACGGTTTCTTTAAAGACCGGCATCAGGCGGCTTATTTCACCGGCCCGGCTGCCGGGCAGGACGGCCAGCAGGGGCGCGTCACCAGGTATTTGGTGGCGGCGGCGAAAGCCGACTCCGTCCCCCTTGTCGGCGCCGTACTCGATCACCGGATGACCAACAAAAGTCGTCGGCAAGCCTTCCCGTTCAAAATACGGCGGCTCGAAGGGCAGCAAAGTCAGCAAGTGATCCAGAAAACGAGCGACCTTGCGGGCCCGGCCCGGCCGCCACGCCCACACGGAAGGCGCCACGTAGTGCACAAGCTTAATGCCTTGCCCCTTCAGTTGCTTGGCGACGCGAAAATTAAAACCGGGAGAATCGATGGTCACCAACATCACCGGCTTGTTCTTTTTGATATCCGAAACCGTTTGCTTGATGCGCTTGATAAGCTTGGGCAGATGGGGCAAGACCTCGGCGACGCCCATCACCGACAGTTCCTGCATGGGAAACAGACTGGCTAGCCCCTGTTCGGCCATCATCGGGCCACCGATTCCAGTAACCCGAATATCCTGACGCTCCTTCAATGCCGCAAGCAGCCTGCCACCGAGGGCGTCACCAGAGGGTTCGCCAGCGATGAAATAAATCAAGGGCGGTTGTTTTTCTTTAAAATCCTCAACATCAATCCCGATAATATACAGTCCTTTGGCATCGGCCGCCTCGATCACTTTTTCTTTATCGACAATAAGAGAGGCCGCGGCCTCGACGACGATTCCGCCCAAGCCGGCCGCAGCTGCGGCTTCCACCGTTCTGACACCGATGGTCGGCAGATCGGCGCGCTTTTCCTGACCGGGTTTGCTGACTTTAGCAAGCACGCCCCCGCCAGGGCGTTGTTCGGCCACCCGAGCCAGCATGGCATCCGTGCCTTCGGCATCTTCCCGGGCCAGGATTTTATCTTCCCAAACGACCGCCCCCTGCCCCATGTCTGCTGTGCCGATTTCAATGGCGGCGGCAATCGCTTTGCCAATGTCTTGCATGGCTTTGGCATCGGGTTTATGGGCACCAATGACACCTAATGGCGCGATAACATCAGGCAAAACGTCTTCGATACCTACGACTTTGAAACCTTCGTCCTCTATGAAACCGATAACGGCTTTAAGTAATCCGTCGTCGCCGAAAGACATGGCACCGGATTTGGTTAAAAAGGCAGCCGTTTTCAAATCTGGCCTAAGGTCGGCAATCCCCGGACGGCGGATCGCCCCGGCCATGACCAGTTCACCGACATTATATTCCTTTAATTTATTCAACGCCGAGGCGGCTTCGCCGAGGCGCAGCCAAAAATGCGGCGCTTCGCTACCATCATCAAGCAAAAGTAAGGATGGGTCTGCCTGTCCCTCGATAGCAGCGACCATAAAATCGCGGCCGGTTTCCAGGCAAGATTTTATGATACGTGCCGGCAGGTCGCCACTTCCGGCGATGATTCCAAGTTTAGGCGGCATCTTCCATACTGGGCTGGCAAATGGCGCGGGACGAATCGGAACGAATGAAATTGACGATCTCCATGACAGGTTCAATATCGCTCATCATTTCAGCAACATCTTCCAGGCGCTCTATCATGGTGCCTTCGGGGGCAAACAACAGGCGATAGGCGTTCCTGAGGGCATGAATGGTTTCCCGGTCGAAATTACGGCGTTTCAGGCCAACCACGTTCAATCCCTGCAGGCGGGCCCGGTTTCCAATAACCGAACCATAAGGAATAACGTCATTTTCTATACCAGACATGCCGCCGATCATGGCGTGACGACCGATGCGAACAAACTGATGAATAGCCGACAGCCCGCCAATAATCGCCCACTCGGCAATATTTACGTGTCCGCCAAGGGTCGCATTATTAACCAAAATAACGTGATCCGATATGTGGCAATCATGGGCAACGTGGGCGCCGACCATAAACAGGCAGTTGTTTCCGACTGTCGTCAACATACCGCCACCTTCAGTTCCCGGGTTCATGGTGACATGCTCTCGAATTACATTGTTGCACCCAATTTCAAGTCGCGACGGCTCACCATCGTATTTAAGATCCTGCGGTTGATGACCGATAGAAGCGAATGGAAATATCCTGGTGTTGGAGCCAACGGATGTTCTGCCATCGATAACAACATGAGAGACAAGCTTGACGCCGTCATCAAGCGTTACATTTTCGCCGATGATGCAATACGGTCCAATCGTGACATCTTTGCCAACCTCAGCCCCTTTTGAAACAATCGCGGTTGAATGAATTTCCGTCATAAATATAAGTTCCTACTCTCCGTCGACAATCATGGCAGCAAAAACGGCTTCAGCCATTAATGCGCCGTCGACAATTGCTTTTCCTGTAAATTTCCAGACGTTGCCCCGGTTGCGCTGCTTTTCAACATGAATTTCGACGCGGTCACCA
Organism: Rhodospirillaceae bacterium; assembly: GCA_013204045.1. Classification (GTDB taxonomy): domain Bacteria; phylum Pseudomonadota; class Alphaproteobacteria; order Rhodospirillales; family JABHCV01; genus JABMOQ01. The sequence continues at coordinate 13,687 of JABMOQ010000137.1, forward strand.
GGTCCAATCGGTTTGCGAAAACGCGCTTGATCGACGGACATGAAATAAACAAGTTTTCCTTCTGCTGCTTCGCCCATAGTTGCCACAACAAGCACCGCAGCAGTTTGTGCCATCGCCTCGACAATCAAAACCCCGGGCATGACCGGGTGACCCGGAAAGTGGCCCTGGAAATAAGGCTCATTAATGGTCACATTTTTGATTCCGACGGCGCGGACATCGAGATTAATATCTTCGACTCTGTCAATCATCAGAAACGGATAGCGATGCGGAATCATTTTCATGATTCGCGTTATGTCGATTGCGTAGCCACTCTTTTTCTTATCTATTTCTGACACTCTTTATTTACCCTTTTTCTTTCCCAGATTCTCTATTGCAGCTACTCCACGCATCCATTCCCTGAACGGAAGCGCAGGCGATCCGCCAACTTTCAACCCCGGGGCCACATCACGCATAATGCCGCTTTGCGCCGCCACTTGAACGCCATCACCAATGGTCAAATGCCCGGCAATACCAGCTTGCCCTCCCAAGGCGACAAAATCACCCAATGTTGTGGAGCCCGATATGCCCACGTGTGAAACTATAATACAGTTTCGTCCAATGCGTACGTTATGGCCGATTTGAACCAAATTATCAATTTTGGTCCCGGCCCCGATGATTGTGTCTGGCCCGGTGCCACGGTCAATGGTTGTATTGGCGCCGATTTCCACATCATCTTCGATGACAACCCTGCCCAACTGGGGAACCTTGATATGGCCTTCGGGGCTCATGGCGAATCCAAAGCCGTCCTGGCCAATGCGCACGCCAGTATGAACGATCACATTATTGCCAAGCATGGCGCAGGACAATGTGACCGAGGGGCCGATCCGGCAATTATCGCCAACAACAACGCCATCGCCAATTACCGTATTGGCGGCAATGTGGCAATTTTTACCGATATGCACATTTTTACCGACGACGACGCCCGACTCGATACAGACAGCCTTGTCAATGATGGCCGTGGGATTAACGACGGCTGAAGAATGTATTGATGGAGCCGGAATGAAGGCCGGGTAAAAGGCCTGTGCGACAAGTCCGTACCCATGATACGGCAGCTTAGTCAGCAACAACGCCATTCCTTTGGGCGCTTTATCCGCCATGCCCGGATCGACGATACAGGCCCCCGCTTTGCTTTTGGTAAAAGCATCCGCATAACGTTTATTGTCCAGGAAGCTGACATCATCAGGGCCAGCCATATCAAGCGGTGCGACATCATGGAACAATGCCTTTGGATCACCATTTGCCAAATCGGCGCCGGCGATGGTTGCCAGCTTTTCAAGCGAAAATGGTCCAGCAACTTGATGAAATTTAGGATCGGTCATAATCCTGAATTGCCCTTCTGTTCCAGCGAAGTCCAGTTACGGCACAACCAAACGATGGCGCTTATTCAGCCGGTGCAGTGACCTTCAATTCTGGAAGTTGCTTATCGAGGCGCTCCAGGACAAGCCCAGTGATATCCAGGGATTTTACGGCCAGGATTGTCTGATCCTTGCTAAGGATAAGGTTGATGTTGTTTTCCGTAGCAAGAGCAGAAACAATTTCGTTCAATTTATCTTGAACTTTATTCATTGCGCCGCCTTGAGATTGATCAAGCTTCAGTTTCTTTTCCTGGACCAGGCGCTGGATCGTAGCGACCTGTTTTTCAAACTCACGTCGTTTTTCATCAAACGCCTCGGCCGACAGCAGAGTACGCTGCCTTGCCAAAGCCTGATTGGCTTCTCGCAATACGTCTTCTTCTTTCTGGATTTCAACCTGAAATTTATTGCGAAATGTCTCTATTTGTTCGCGAATGGATTTAACAGCCATGGAATCTCTACGAATTGCATCAATGCTGATAACAGCAATCTTGCTTACGCCAGTTGTACTTTGTTCCTGGGCAGCAACAGAGCCAACATAGATTGGCGAGATAAAGGTAACGAGGAATAGTACGGTCAATATTTTCTTCACGAAAAACTCCTAAAATCTTGTGCCGAAATTGACGCGGATGGCTTCTGTCTGGTCAAAATTTTCCTTGATGACAGGAAATCCCATGTCAATTGAAACTGGGCCAAATGGTGAGACCCAGGCAACACCTGTGCCGACCGATGCGCGCATCTTTCCGGTGTCATGTACGTCGCTTCCCGTCGGATTAATCCTGCCCGACGAGCCCATATCAGAGAATAACTTGCCTGATATTCCAAGTTCTTGTGGCAAGCCAAGGGGGAACTTTAATTCGACTGATCCCTTGTACATCCATTCCCCGCCAAGGGCATCTTGCGTGCTTTTATCACGGGGGCCGACACCTGATGTCGCAAACCCACGAAGGTCATCGCCACCAATATAGAAACGGTCAAGCAAGCTGACATCATCCCCGATACCGAAAATATGCCCAGTTCTGCCGCCGACAGACAGCACCCACTGATCATAAAGCGGGAAATATTTACCGGCATTAACGACGTTACGCATGTAACGCTTTGACCCGCCAATGCCCGCCAGATCATTGCTCATGCCAATAATGTAGCCTTCAGTCGGGAATACCTTGCTGTCACGTCTATCATAGGAAAGCCCATGCCCTATTTCAGAAAGAATAGAGTCACCTTTTTCGGACTGGACATAGGGAGATGCCGTGGAACTGACACTTGAGATTGTACTTTGTTTCAGTGTATAGGCCCACGATTCACGCAGGTTATCCGTTATCGGATAGCCAGCCCTTAAGCTACCGCCCGTTTGATTCGTACTAAACGAACTGGTGTCTTGCAGGTTAGTGCTGGAGTGAAAAATATTGAATCCGGCGGCAACATCACGGTCCATAAAATAAGGTTCGGTGAAGCTGAGATCGACCTGGGAATGCTTTGCCGCTAACTGCGCTTTGATGCTTATACTTTGCCCTCTTCCCAACAAGTTACGTTCGGTCAAACCAATGTCGCCGAGGACGCCACTGGTCGTCGAAAACCCGAAACCAAGAGACAGGGACCCCGTGGATTTTTCTTCGACGTTTACGTTTATTGCTGCTTTGTCCGGGTCACTGCCAGGAATTTGCTCAACCTCAACCTTTTCAAAGAAATCAAGATCATCCAGTTTTTTCTTGGATTGCCTGAGCTTGGCCCTGTTGAAAGCGTCGCCTTCGACCAACTTGAATTCGCGGCGAATAACCTCATCGGCGGTGCGGACGTTTCCTTCAATATCAATTCGTTCAACAAACACACGAGGGCCTTCATTGACTTCGAAGGTGACCTGGATTGTCTTGTCTTCGCGGTTGCGGTTAACGCGCGGGCGAATATCGATGAAGGCAAAGCCCAGGGTGCCGATCTCGTTGGTGAGATCGTCAATGGTTGATTCAATCAATTCGGCGTCATACCAATCGCCTTTTTCGATTTCAATTATGTCGGCAATATCTTCAGGCTTGAGCCCCGTCAGCCTGACATCCGTTTCAATATCGCCGAAGGCATACCTGTTGCCTTCCTCGATGGTGAAAGTGATAAAGAAATCCTTACGGTCGGTTGTCAATTCGGCGACGGCCGAAATCACTCTGAAGTCAGCATACCCGCTCGACAGGTAAAAACGACGAAGCAGCTCACGGTCCAGTGTCAGGCGATCCGGGTCATAATTGTCATCAGACGACAAAAACCTGTACCACCTTGTTTCCTTGGTTCTGATTTCCTCGCGAAGACGAGAGTCGCTGTATTCGCCGTTACCCACAAAACGTATGTCTTTGACTTCCGTCCACTTGCCTTCGTTAATCTCGAAAACCAGATCGACCCGGTTCTGCGGTAACTGAATAACTTTTGGCTCTACCGTGGCCGCGAACCGGCCCTTGCGTCTGTAAAGTGTCAGTATGCGCTTGACGTCGTTCTGAACCTTGGTGCGTGTATAGATAACCCTGGGACGAAGTGAAATTTCAACATCAAGGACATCATCCTTGAGCTTGGAATTGCCCTCATATGCAATGCGATTGATGACCGGGTTTTCGACAACAGTCACGATCAGCAAACTGCCATCGCGGCGGATTGTCACATCGGCAAAAAGGCCTGTGGCGAAAAGGCTTTTCAGTGAACGATCAACTCGTCGATCGTCAAAGGCATCACCCTCTTTGATCAGCATGTAGGAAAGCACCGTGCCAGGCTCAATACGCTGATTGCCCTCGACAACGATCTCCTGCACCGTTCCGCTCTCGCCTGTTTGCGCCATGGTGGCGACCGGGGCAAGACCCAGAAATGATGTCATACAAAACAGGCCTATGACGCGAATGAGGCGCCTCATATTTCCCCCAAGAAACGATTTAAACAGGTGATAAATTATTTAAGCGAGTTACAGAACCTTGAAAAATTCCAGATCGTTCCAAGTAGCGTATATCATTACAATAAATACCAGAATCAGCCCAAAACGAAAACTGTATTCTTGCGCCCTTGGCCCTATCGGACGCCCCAACAGGGCCTCCATCACATAAAAAACCAGATGCCCGCCGTCAAGCATCGGGATCGGGAACAGATTGATCAGGCCCAGATTGATTGAAAGCGCCGCCAGGAAGAAAACGGCGGTGACCCAGCCGCCCTCGAATACCTGACCGGAATAATGGGCAATCCTGAGCGGACCGCCCAATTCCTCACCCGATCGCTCACCACTGATGATTTCGCCCAGATTAACGAGGATCATAGCCGTCAGATCGTAAGTTCTTTCCGCCGCTTTGCCGACCGCCGCGACCGGCCCCAGGCTCTCGTATTCGATCATTTCCGGGTGTGGCGTCACGCCGAGCAAGCCAATATCATGCTTTACGCCGCCTTCATCAATCGTAAGGGGCTTGGGCGTCGCCTTGACGGTCAATTGGGAATCGCCCCGGATGAGTTCAATATCGACCGTTGCGCCGGCGTTCTTGCTGATAATATTGCGTAAATCGACAAATAATCTGACCGGTTGGCCGGCAATGGAAATAATTTTGTCGCCAATTTGAAGCCCCGCTTCTTCGGCGGCGCTGCCGACCTGGATAGAGCCAATCCCTGCCTGCGGCGACGGCGCTCCGGAGGTGCCGTAAAGGAACGCCAGCACTACAATCGCAAAAATATAATTAGCCGCCGGGCCCGCAGCGACAATCGCCGCCCGTTGCCCTAAGCGCTTATGATGAAAGGAAACTTCCATTTCCTCGGGGGTCAGGGGGCGTTCTTTCTCGTCTTCCTCGACGGTCTCGCCTTCGCCGAACATCTTGACGTAACCACCAAGCGGAATGGCGCCAATTTTCCAGCGGGTGCCGTGGCGATCATTATACCCGTAAATTTCAGGCCCGAAACCGACCGAGAAGACTTCGACGCGCACATTGTTGCGCCGGGCGACCCAGAAATGGCCCATTTCATGGACGAAAACCAGAATGGTCAGAATGACCAGAAACGGAAGAGCGTAATTGACAATCATATCCACGGTAATCTAACCCAGTTCTAATTGTTACTGTATTTCAAGGCATTATGGGGCCTCAGATGAAACTTGTCGCGACTTCCCTAGCCTCTGCATCGGCTCCAAGCACATCATCCAGTGTGAGTACCGCAGATGAAGGCACTTTTTCCAGTGTCTTTTCAACAATTCGGACAATATCCAGGAAACCAATCCGGCGCGCCAGAAATCCGGCGACGGCCACCTCGTTGGCGGCATTCAGGACAGTAGGGGCATTGCCGCCCTTTTTCAAGGCTTGGCGGGACAGACGCAGGGCCGGGAAACGCTCATCATCCGGCTTTTCAAAGGTCAGGTTGCCTATTTCCTCTAGTTTCAGGCGCTCGGCCGGTGTTCCCATGCGTTTCGGCCAACTCAGCGCATAGGCGATCGGGGTTCGCATGTCCGGCGTCCCCATCTGGGCCAGCACAGATCCATCGACATAATCAACGAGGCTGTGCACAACTGACTGCGGATGGACAAGGATTTCAATACGTTCCTCAGGAATGGGGAATAAGTGGTAGGCCTCTATCAGTTCCAGCCCCTTGTTCATCATGGTCGCCGAATCGACGGATATTTTTGCCCCCATGTCCCAGTTCGGGTGATTAACCGCCTGTTCCGGGGTCATCTTTGCCATTTCGTCCAGGGATTTTTCGCGGAATGGCCCACCGGATGCCGTCAGAATCACCCTTTCGACCTTGCCTGGGTCATCAAAATCAAAAACCTGGAAAATGGCGCTGTGTTCAGAATCAACGGGGATAAGGGTGGAGCCACGACGCGCCACCTCCGAGATCATGATGTCGCCCGCCGATACCAGGCATTCCTTATTGGCCAAACCGACAATGGCGCCCCGTTCAACGGCCTTGAGTGTCGGCTCCAGACCCGCAGTCCCAACGATAGACGCCATCAACCAGTCAGACGGACGGGCCGCCGCCTCGATGATTGCATCGCTGCCGGCCGCCACCTCGATGCCGGAGCCGGAAAGGGCGTGCTTGAGGTCCTTATAGGCATTCTCGTCGGCGACAACGGCAAAACGGGGCTTCAGGGCTTTCGCTTGCCTGGCCAACAGCTCGACATTCCGGTTCGCCGTCAGCGCCTCGACAGAAAAGCGTTCCGGAGAACGCGAAACCAGATCAATGGTGTTACAGCCGACGGACCCTGTCGATCCGAGAATGGTTACCGAGCGAATCTCTGCCTGTGTTTGGGCCTGGGCTTGTTCCGGGGTCATAACAGCATACTGCCCCCGTCAGCCAGTCCAATCAATGCCGCAGCAACCGCCGCAGCAAGCAATGCATCAACCCGGTCAAGCAAACCACCATGGCCCGGGATCAAGCCGCTTGAATCTTTTACATCGAAATGCCTTTTAACAGCGGATTCCAGCAAATCCCCGCCTTGCGAAACCAACCCGAGCAGGCCGCTGAATATGGCCAGGCGGATCCCGCCGCCAATCTCCAGGACCACCGAGGCGGCAACACCGATGGCGGCGGCCGAAACAACGGCCCCCATTAACCCGGCCCATGTCTTGTTGGGGCTGATGGATGGCGCCAGTTTGGGTCCACCGATCAATCTGCCGGCGGCATAGGCTCCAATGTCGGCAGCCCAGACCACAAAAAACAGCCAGAAAACAATCTCCGGCCCGGCATTAACACCGACGGGCCCCCTGAGCCAGATCAGTGCCAGCGAAGGAATGCCGATATAAAAAGCCCCAACGGCCAGCCACATCGACCGGCCCGGTGCGGCGACTCCTTCAATGTCTGGTGAATGTTTCTGCTGTTTGGAAATCAGCCTTTTCACTGCCGTGCTCATGAAAAAGATCACCGCAACAAAACACAACATGGTCATCGATAAAAAATATTGGCCATAGGTTGCCGCGCCAACGGCGCCGATCAGCCCCACCATCAGGACCAGGCCATCCATTGTGAAACTACCGCCGCCCACCAGGCGCCGCCATTCCCACACAAGAATGCAAACCCCGACAAGAATCAGGGCATGAAAATAAGGGAAGCCGAAATAAATGGCAGCCAGCACCAGCGGCATCATGACAAGCGCAGAAAGAATGCGGGCCGTCAGGGGATTGATTGAAGTATCAGCCACCGGTCGCGCCGAAACGCCTTTCCCTGCCGTGGTATTCATCCAGGACACGGTTGAAATCATCCTCGGAAAAATCAGGCCACAGAACATCCAGAAAGAAGAACTCGGCATAAGCCAACTGCCACGGCAGGAAATTGCTCATTCTCTGCTCTCCGCTTGTCCGAATCAGGATGTCCGGGTCGGGCATGCCGGCCGTAAAAAGCGATTCTTCAAACATTTCTTCATCAATGTTTTCAGGTTCAATATCACCTGACCTCACCTTTTCCGCAATTTTTCTGGTGGCTCTGACAATTTCGGCGCGGCCGCCGTAACTGAGTGCGATGGTCAGCACAAGGCGGGTATTATTAACTGTTTTCGCCTCCGACTCTTCGATCAGTTGAACGATGTCCTCATCCAGCTTGTCGCGGTCGCCGATAACCTGAAAACGCACGCCCTCTTTTAACAAGGTCGAAATTTCATTTTTCAGGTAGAACCTGAGCAGCCCCATCAAATCCTTGATTTCGGCATTGGAGCGCTTCCAGTTCTCAGAGGAAAAACCGTACATAGTCAGGTACGACACACCCGCCTTTACCGCCGCCTTGATCGCCTTTTTTACGGATTGGGCGCCGCGCTGATGTCCGGCCGTGCGCGGCATGTGGCGTTTTTTGGCCCAGCGGCCATTGCCGTCCATGATAATGGCGACATGGGCAGGCGGCTCAGCTTCTTTAGAAAGCTGAACAGAAAAGTTTTTTACGGAGTCGCCAGGTGACATGCCGCTGTTCCTGCCATCAGACCTGCATAATTTCCTGTTCCTTATGGGACAGGGTATCGTCGATTTTTTTTACGTGTTCATCGGTCAGACTCTGGATATCCTTGTCATAATCGTGATGGGCATCCTCTGAAATATCTCCTGCCTTCTCAGCCTTTTTCAGTTCGTCCATGGCATGGCGGCGAACATTTCTAACCGCGATGCGGGCCTCCTCGGCGTATTTGGCGGCGATTTTACTTAGCTCGATTCGGCGTTCCTCGGTCAACGACGGTATCGGTATTCTGACCAGCGATCCGTCGGCGCTGGGATTTAGGCCCAATCCGGAATCCATGATCGCCTTTTCGACCGACTTGACCATGCCCTTGTCCCAGACCTGAACGCTAAGCATGCGCGGTTCCGGGACGCTGACCGTTCCGACCTGATTTAAAGGCATTTCAGAACCGTAAGCCGAGACCATGATGGGATCAAGCAGGCCTACCGATGCCCGGCCTGTACGCAAGCCAGAGAATTCCTTGTGCAGGGCATCAACCGCACCTTCCATACGACGGCTCACGTCCTTTTTTATTTCTTCAATGTTTGTTTCACTCATACGCCGAACCTCTAATTAATTGCCGGTCAGTCATCACCGGAAATGATGGTGTATTTCCCCTTGCCATTGACGACCTCGGCAAATGCCCCAGGATTGTGAATTGAAAAGACCAGAATGGGAACATCGTTTTCCCGTGCAAGGGCGATGGCCGATGTATCCATGACCCGCAGGTTTTCCGTTAAAACCTTTTGATAGCTCAATTTTTCGAAGCGTTTGGCTTGCTTGTCGGTTTTCGGATCGGCGCTATAGACGCCGTCAACCTGGGTGCCTTTTAGCAGGGCATCGCAATCCATCTCGACAGATCTGAGGGCAGCCGCCGTATCGGTGGTGAAAAACGGGTTGCCCGTGCCACCGGCAAAAATAACCACCCGGCCCTTTTCCATATGCCTGACAGCCCGGCGGCGAATATAGGGTTCACACACCGTCGCCATGGGGATGGCCGACAGAACACGGGTCTGCACGCCCTTTCCTTCCAGTATGCTTTGCATTGCCAGCGCATTGATGACCGTCGCCAGCATGCCCATGTAATCGGCGCTGGTCCTCTCGATACCTTCGGCGGCGGCCGAAACGCCGCGGAATATGTTTCCGGCGCCGATCACCAGACAGACCTGAACGCCCATACCATGAACGGTAGCGACCTCGCTGGCGATTCTGTCCACGGTTTCAGAATCCAGGCCAAATTCCTTTGGCCCCATCAGCGCTTCGCCGGAAAGTTTCAGCAGCACACGGCGGTATTTGGAATCAGAGGGCATTTCTGGCGCTTCCGGACTGTCTTTGAGGGGCACCACAGTGATGCTCCGGCGCCGCTATGGCGCGTGGCGCGGATTTTACACCAACGGCCCCTCTTAGGTCTTGTTTTTTTTGTTCTTTTTCAAACCGTTGGGCTATTCCGGCCCGGATTCAGGTTCCCGATCAAGAACCGGCAGCGGCAGCGACTTCTCCGGCGAAATCTTCTTCTTTCTTTTCAATCCCTTCGCCGAGGGCGAAACGAATGAACCCCTTGACCGTAATGGCCCCACCGGCATCTTTACCCGCCGCTTCCACGGCCTTGGATACCTTGCTCTCGCCATCAATGACAAAGGTCTGATCCAGAAGGCAGACTTCCTCGTAGAACTTGCGCAACCGGCCTTCGACCATTTTTTCGACAATTTCCTCGGGCTTGCCTGAATCTCGGGCCTGCTCAATAAAAATCTGGCGTTCACGATCAACGGACTGCGGATCAAGGTCGTCACGGGACACCGACTGCGGGCCGGCGGCGGCCACATGCATGGCCAGCTGCTTGCCGAATGTTTCCAACTTGGCGGTATCACCTTCCGATTCAAGGGCGACCAGAATGCCAATTTTGCCAAGACCGTCGGTCAGCGCATTGTGAACGTATGTGGCAACGATTCCCTTGCCGACGGACACCGTCGCGACCCGGCGCAAATTCATGTTTTCGCCAATGGTGGCAATCATCGTGGTCAACTTTTCTGCCACCGTGCTGCCGTCGTAGGAAGCCGCATTCAAGGAGTCCAGATCACCGGCCTCGACAGCCAATCCCGTCACGTCACGGACAAAGCCTTGAAAATCGTCGTTTCGGGCAACGAAATCAGTTTCTGAATTAACCTCGACAATGGCTCCGGTCGAGCCGGCGCTCGAACGACTGACGGCAACGCCGACCAGCCCTTCCGAGGCGATACGCCCGGACTTCTTGGCGGCGGCGGCCAGTCCTTTGGTGCGCAGCCAATCAACGGCCTGCTCCAGGTCGCCGCCGGCTTCGGAAAGCGCCTTCTTGCAATCCATCATACCGGCGCCGGATTTCTCACGGAGCTCTTTAACGAGACTGGCAGTGATTTCAGCCATATTAAACCTCATAGTTAAATAGCTCGTATAACTAGTTGTTATACGAGCATTATTTATAAAATACGATTAAGCTCCGGCGGGTTCGGCGGGGGCTTCTTCGGGTTTTGCATCAGGGGTTGCGGCGACCTCGGCGACCGGGACCTCTTCAGCCACCGGCGCGACCGTCAGATCCTCGGTCGGGGTTTTCTCGGAGGCCCCGATATCAACACCCGAATGCACCGCTTCCTGCTGGATGCCGTCAAGAACGGAACCGGCGATCAGGTCACAATACAGGGTGATAGCACGCTGGGCATCGTCGTTGCCGGGGACCGGAAAATCAATGCCATCCGGGGAGGAGTTGGAGTCAATAACACCGATGACCGGAATCCCCAGCTTGTTGGCCTCGGCAACCGCAATGGCTTCTTTGTTGGTGTCGATGACGAACATGGCATCAGGCTTACCGCCCATTTCCTTGATACCGCCCAGCGCCTGGTCAAGCTTGTCCCGTTCGCGGGTCATTTTCAGCAGTTCTTTCTTGGTCAGACCCTCGATTTCACCCGCCAACAGCTCTTCCAGCTCGCGCAGGCGCTTGATCGACTTGGAAATGGTCTGCCAGTTGGTCAGCATGCCGCCAAGCCAGCGGTGGTTGACGTAATGCTGGCCGCATCTTTTGGCCGCTTCGGCGACTTTGTCAGAGGCCTGGCGCTTGGTGCCGACAAACAGCACCCGGCCACCGCCGGCAACGGTATCTCGCACGATCGACATGGCCCGGTACATCATCGGAGCCGATTGCTGCAGGTCCATAATGTGGATGCCGTTGCGGATGCCAAAGATATACGGCCCCATCTTGGGGTTCCAGCGCCGCGTGTTATGTCCGAAATGCACGCCAGCCTCAAGCATCTGGCGGATGGTAAACGTAGGTATAGCCATAGGGCTTTGTCCTTTTCCGGTTAATCCTCCACGGGCGTCGTCCGAAAAATCGGACACCGGAGCGACTTTTCCGGCGAATATGCGCCGGGGCCGCAAGCCCGTGTGTGAAATTGACGCTAAAAACCGCGCCTTACGAGCCGGTTAAATAGCCCCATGGTGGCGCAAATGCAAGGGGAAAACCTAGATCTCCTGCAATTCCTCGACCCCGGGAATAGAGCGGATTTCCTGCAGCACCTCGGGCGTGATGGCGAAGCCGCCTTTCAGGTTGATTTCGATCTCGCCGGCGTCAGCTGGGCGGGCGACGATGACCACCTCGCCCCGGCCACGGCCCCCATTAGCCCCTTCCAGGGCCCCCTTCAGGGCGCTTAGCGGCTGTTCGGAGCCGATGGTGATGCGCAAACCGACGGCCGCGCGGGTCGCGACCTGATCCAGCAATTCGATGGAATTGGCGGTGAAGCGTGGCGATTCTCCCTCGAACTGCACCCCGGCCCTGATAAACAGCGACTGGCCGACCTCGAGCAGGTCGCGGGCCGCGTTTAGAATCTCGGAAAACACGGTAATTTCATAAATTCCCGACGCATCCGATAATTGCACGAAGGCATAGCGGTTGCCCTTGGCCGATGTGCGTTCCTTCTTGCCGATAACGGTACCGGCCATATTTACGGCACCGGGGTGGCCTTCACGGATGATTTCGGCCGAAGGCCGGGCCTTGATGCGGGCCAGGCTTTTGGCATAAGCGTCAAGCGGATGGCCGGACAGGTAAAAGCCGACCGCATCAAATTCCTCGCGCATGCGGTCGGTCGGTGACCAATCGACCACATCCGGTAAGGTGATCGATGGCATCGGGGCGTCTTTACCGCCAAACAGGCCGATCTGATCGGAATTTCGGTCCTGATTGGCCGCGCTGGCGTGGCGCAGGATGGTTTCGCCGCCTTCAAACAACTGCCTTCTGTTGGGGTTGATGCTATCAAAAGCCCCGGCCCGGATCAGGTTCTCGAGCTGGCGTTTATTGACGGCGCGGCTATCGAGGCGATCGGCAAAATCGGCGATGCTGGCGAACGGTCCATTTTCGATCCGTTGGTTAACCAGGGCGCGCATGGCTTCGGCCCCGACATTCTTTATCGCCGCCAGGGCATAACGCACGGCGCCGGCGCCATTTGCATCCCGCTCGACCCGGAAATCAGCATCCGACGCGTTGATGTCCGGGCCTTTTAACGGCAGCTCAAGACGGCCCAGTTCCTGCCTGAACAGGTTCAACTTGTCGGTGTTGCCCAAATCAAGGGTCATTGATGCGGCCATGAATTCGACCGGGTAATTGGCTTTGAAATAGGCTGTCTGGTAAGCGACCAGCGCATAAGCGGCGGCGTGTGATTTGTTGAAGCCGTAGCCGGCGAACTTGTTGACCTGCATGAAAATCATCGCCGCCTTGTCTTCCGGCACCCCCTTGGCCTTGGCCCCGTCGACAAAGATTTGGCGTTGCTCATCCATTTCCGCCTGGTCTTTCTTGCCCATGGCGCGGCGCAATAAATCGGCCGTGCCAAGGGTGAACCCGGACAGCTCCTGGGCAATCTGCATGACCTGTTCCTGGTAGATCATAATACCGAAGGTTTCCTTGAGGATGCCTTCCAGGGTCGGGTACAGGTAATCGGGGTCCTCTTCACCGTGCTTGCGGGCGATGTAGCTGGGGATGTTTTCCATGGGGCCGGGACGGTAAAGGGCGACGATGGCGATGATGTCCTCAAATTTATCCGGCTTCAGGCGGCGCAAAACTTCGCGCATGCCGGAACTTTCCAACTGGAAGACGCCCGTCGTTTCACCCCGGCCCATCATGTCGTAGGATTTCCTGTCATCCAGCGGCAGCGACGTCAGATCGATTTGCGGCCCGTGCTTGGCGACCAGTTCGATGGTCTTGGCCAGAACCGTCAGGGTCTTGAGGCCGAGAAAATCGAATTTCACCAACCCTGCCTTCTCGATGAATTTCATGTTGAAACCGGTCACCGGCATATCGGAACGCGGATCGCGGTAAAGCGGGATCAACTGTTCCAGCGGCCGATCGCTGATGACGACACCGGCGGCGTGGGTCGAGGCATGGCGATACAGGCCCTCAAGCTTCCTGGCGTGACCAACCAGCCGTTGCACGGTGGTGTCTTCATCAATCATTTCGCGGAGTTGGGCCTCGGATTTAATCGCCTGATCCAGGGTCATCGGGGCGGCCGGATTGTTGGGGACCAGCTTGCAGATACGGTCAACCTGTCCATAGGGCATTTCCAGTACCCGGCCAACGTCGCGCAGTACGGCACGGGCCTGCAACTTGCCGAAGGTGATAATCTGGGCGACGTGGTCACGGCCGTACTTGTCCTGCACGTAGCGAATCACTTCGTCGCGGCGGTCCTGACAGAAATCGATGTCGAAATCAGGCATGGACACACGCTCAGGGTTAAGGAAACGTTCGAACAGCAATCCCCAGCGCAGCGGATCAAGATCGGTAATGGTCAACGCCCAGGCGACCACCGAACCGGCGCCGGAACCGCGCCCCGGTCCGACCGGGATGTTGTGCTCCTTGGCCCAGTGGATGAAATCGGCGACGATTAGGAAATACCCCGGAAAGCCCATCTCGATGATGGTCTGAAGCTCGTATTCGAGGCGTTCCCGGTAGGGCTTGGCGACCTTGGCTTTGGCCGCTTCGTCCATGTCATCGGTCAAGACCTGGGTGGTCAGGCGACCCTCAAGCCCCTTTGCCGACTGCTCGCGCAACTCGTCCTCTTCCGTACGCCCGGCGCCGCAGTCAAAGGGCGGCAGGATCGGGTCAATGATCGGGATCAGGCAGGACGTCCTTTGGGCGATGACAAGGGTGTTGTCGATGGCCTCTGGCAGGTCGGAAAACAGGGCCCGCATTTCCTCGGCAGACTTGAAATAGTGCTGGCGCGTCAGGCGGCGGCGCTCGGCCTGGGAGACATAGGCGCTGGCGGCGATGCAGATCAACGCGTCATGGGCCTCGTACATATCCGGAGTCCCGAAGAACGGCTCGTTGGTGGCGACCAGCGGCAGATCATGCTTGTAGGCCAGGTCTATGAATTTGGGCTCGGTGCGTTTTTCCACATCCAGGCCGTGGCGCATGATCTCGACGTAAAGCCGGCCCGGGAAAGCCTCTTTCAGGACAAGCAACGCATCTTCTGCCTTGTCGTCCTGGCCTTCGGCCAGCAGGTGCCCAACAGGCCCTGCCGGACCGCCGGTCAGGCAGATCAGGCCTGTTCCGCAGGCTTTCAGGTCGGCCAGGCTGACACACGGCTCATCGGGGGCGCTGGCGGCGTCATGGCCCAGATAGGCGAAGCTCAGCAGCTTTAGCAGGTTGTGATAACCGCCGTCGTTCTGGGCCAGCAGGATGATCGGATCGGCGGCATCGACGGTCGACTGGCCGGGACGGGTCTCACCCGATGTTTCACGTGAAACATTGAGCTGACAGCCGATAATCGGCTGTACACCAGCATCTGCACAGGCCGCAGAAAACTCCAGGCCACCGAAAAGGTTGTTGGTATCGGTAATCGCCACCGCCGGCATTTGCATTTCCCGGCACAGGGTCGCCAACTCCTTGACCCGGATTGCACCCTCCGACAGGGAATAGGCGCTGTGAACGCGCAAGTGGACAAAATCAGCATGGGACATAGGCAGATAATTCCATATCCCGGAGCCGGACGACACAGGCAAGTTATCCCCATCGCCAACAGGCGCATGATGGCTTAGAAAATTGGCATGAAAGAATGGCGCGTCTATGTCATCCGCAACCCGGCCGGTATCCTCTATACGGGAATCGCCAAGGATGTTGACGTCCGGCTGGCCGATCATAACGACGGCAAGGGGGCCAAGTTCACCCGTGGCCGGGGGCCTTGGCTATTGGTCCATCAGGAGGGGCCGCTCAAGCATGGCGACGCCCTGCGCCGGGAGATGGCGATCAAGAAAGATCGCAACTTCAAGAAATCGTTAAAAGATTAAACCAGCCGGCCCTCATCGAGAGTGACGGTGCGGTCCATGCGCGCCGCCAGGGCCGGGTTATGGGTGGCGACCAAGGCCGCGAGGCCAGCGCCGCGCACCAGCTTCATCAGCATGTCGAATACGGCGTCGGCGGTGTGCGGGTCCAGGTTACCGGTCGGCTCGTCGGCAAGCAGCAATTTCGGCGCGTTGATCAGGGCGCGGCCGATGGCGACCCGCTGTTGTTCGCCGCCCGACAGCCGCGCCGGACGATGACTGGCCCGGTCGGTCAGGCCCAGCCATTCCAGCATTTCCGTGGCACGGTCTTTGGCTTCAGCCCGGCCACGCCCGGCAATGATTTGCGGGATGGCGATATTTTCCACGGCCGAAAATTCCGGCAACAAGTGATGATATTGATAAACGAAGCCAATATTGTGACGGCGCAGCATGGTGCGGCCATCGTCATTAAGGCTTGTCCCGGCATGCCCCGACACCGTGATTTCGCCGGCATCGGCTTTTTCCAACAGGCCGGCAATTTGCAGCAGCGTCGACTTGCCCGAACCGCTGGGGCCGACAAGGGCGACGATCTCTCCGGCTTTCAAGTCCAGATCTACACCGCGCAAAACTTCCAGGCGGTTTCGCCCCTGACGGAAGGTGCGTTCTATACTGTTGAGGTTAAGAGCCGAGTCACTCATAGCGTAGCGCCTCGGCCGGATCAATGCGGGCCGCCCGCCACGACGGATACAGGGTCGCCAGAAAAGACAGCCCCAGCCCCATCAGAACGACGGCGACGACCTCCGCCGGATCGACGACAGCGGGAAGTTGCGACAGGAAATAAATTTCGGCGGCGAAAAGATCGGTGCCGGTCAATCCTTGTATCCATTGCCGGATGGATTCAATATTTGTTGCGAACGATATACCACCGACGAACCCAAGGAAGGTACCGATAACGCCGACGGAGGCGCCACTCAGCAAAAATATCCGCATGATGCTGCCACGTGTCGCGCCCATGGTGCGCAAAATGGCGATGTCGTGGCCCTTGTCCTTGACCAGCATAATCATCGACGAAATGATGTTGAAGGCGGCGACGACAATAATCAGCGTCAGGATCAGGAACATGACGTTGCGTTCGACCTGTATGGCGTTAAAGAAACTGGCGTTGACGCGTTGCCAGTCGTGAATGCGGGTTTTTTCGTCGCTAAGAGGTCTGATCTGATTACCTATCTCGATGGCATCGTCCGGATTATCGATAAAGACTTCCAGATTACTAACCGCGCCCGGCATTTTGAAAAATACCTGGGCCGTGTTCATGGGCATGAAAATAAAACCGGAATCGTATTCATACATGCCGATGTTAAAAGTCGCCACCAGCTTATAGGCCTTCATGCGCGGCACCGTACCGAAAGCCGTAACGTTGCCAGTGGGCGAAATCAGTGTGACCGATTGGCCGATGCCAAGGCCCATTTTACGGGCCAGGCGGACGCCGAGGATGACGCTGTCATCATCGAAGTTTTCCAACGTTCCGCCTTCGATATTGTCGGCAATGATCGGGCGGGCCAACAGGTCTTCGCGCCTGAAACCGCGAACGATGGCGCCCGAAGCAACATTGTTGGCGGTGGCCATGACCTGCCCCTCGATAATCGGGGTAACCATGCGCACGCCGGGCAGCCCGCGCACCTGGTCGGCCAGATCATCAAAGCCAATCATTTGTTCGCTGGCGCCATAAACACTTAAATGGCCATTAATGCCGAGGATGCGGTCGAGCAATTCTTCGCGAAACCCGTTCATCACCGACATGACGATAATCAGAGTCGCCACGCCCAGCGCGATCCCCATCAGCGAAAACCATGCAATGACCGAAATAAACCCTTCCTGACGCCGCGCCCTCAGGTAGCGCATGGACATCATTAATTCGAAGGAAGAAAACATTGCCCCCTATCCCGCCAGCTTGGCTAGGACGGCTTCGGCGGGCAGTTCCTCGCGCTCGCCGGTCTTGCGGGATTTCATTTCGACGACGCCGTTCTTCAGGCCGCGCGGTCCGATGGCAAGCTGCCACGGAAGGCCAATCAAATCCATATCGGCAAATTTTGCACCGGCCCGCGCATCCCGGTCGTCGTAAAGTACCTCGACGCCCGCTTGGCTCAGTTTTGCGTAAAGATCGTCACAGGCTGCGGTGCAGTCATCATCATCAACCTTCAGGTTAATCAGCCCGACCTTGTAAGGCGCGACGCTTTCCGGCCAGATGATACCGTTATCATCGTGAGAAGCCTCGATTATGGCGCCGACCAGGCGCGAAACACCGATGCCGTAGGAGCCCATTTCGACGGTGACATTTTCACCGTCCTTATCGGTGACCACGGCCCCCAGTTTTTCAGAATACTTGGTGCCGAAATAGAAGATGTGCCCGACCTCGATCCCGCGCGCCGTGACCAGATCGTCACCGAGGGCGGCTTCCGCCCCGGCGTCACGTTTTTCGTCGGTGGCGGCATATCTAGACGTTAATTCATCGACGACGGGGCCCAGGTCACCGTCAAAATCGATGTCCGAAACACTCCAGTCCTTGTCGAGAAAATCCTTGTGGCAAGCCACTTCACTTTCACCGGTATCGGCCAGGATCAGGAACTCGTGACTCATATCGCCGCCGATGGGTCCGGTGTCGGCGGCCATGGGGATCGCCTTCAGTCCCATCCGCGCATAGGTGCGCAGGTAAGACACGAACATCTTGTTATAGGAACGCCGCGCCCCGTCCTTGTCGAGATCGAAGGAATAGGCATCCTTCATGAGGAATTCACGGCCCCGCATGATACCGAAGCGAGGCCGCACCTCGTCACGAAATTTCCACTGGATGTGATAGAGAAGCTGCGGCAAATCCTTGTAGCTTTTGACCGATCCGGCGAAGATTTCGGTGATCTGCTCCTCGTTGGTTGGGCCGAACAGCATATCCCGGTCGTGGCGATCCTTGATGCGGAGCATTTCCGGGCCGTAATCGTCATAACGGCCGCTTTGCCGCCACAGGTCGGCCGGCTGGATGGTCGGCATCAGCACCTCGTGACAGCCGATGGCATTTTGTTCCTCGCGGACAATTTGCTCGATTTTTTTCAACACCTTGAGGCCCAGCGGCAGCCAAGAATAGATGCCGGCGCTGGATTGCCGGATCATGCCGGCACGCAGCATCAAGCGGTGCGAGACAATTTGCGCCTCGGCGGGTGTTTCCTTGAGGGTCGGCAGAAAATAGGCTGAAAGTCGCATAAGTGGCCTCGGGTGGCGAATAGGAGCAGTTGGCCGGACTTTATGCGATGACCGGGTTTACTGCAACGTTGATGGGCTATTTGCCATAGGTGTTGTTACAGGCATCGGCGAGGCTCGCCTGATCGCCTCCGTCCATGGGTTGGCCGTTCCAGTAGGCTTTGCCATTCTTGATGGTGACCTTGCCCATGGTGGCGTCGGCGCTGGCCGAGGTGCCGAGGCCATACTTGTCGGCCAGGTCAATACTGTAATCAAAGGATATTTCGTCCGGAATCTTGATTATCGAACCGCCGCCGATCTCCGCCCCCTCCCCCTTCAGCTTCTTGCCGCGGGAATCGACCCCGGCCTGATAGTCGGCTCCGGCGACGGGCTTATGCTTGGCCAGGGTTTGGCATTGTTTTTTAGAGATCGAAACTTTACTACCCGCCGAAGCATCAGGGGCGTAAAGAACAAGAAACAGGCCCGTTACAGCCGCAATACCAAGGCAAATATGCTTCATGTTCTTTTTCCTTAAATAATAAATAAATCAAATACACACATTGAATACATGGGGAAAATAAACCATATAATAAAAGTATGTTCACGCTATTGTTTTAAAGGTGTGGACCTTAACTAACTTTTGTTTTTGTAACACCCTAAAAATAAAGGAAGTTCTTGAAAAAAGCTCATATTTATTGTATCTTTCACGAATATGAGTGACGCACATCACAGTATTGTCAGAGCATAATAGATAAAATTTTACTAAATTTGCTGGCATTCAAATTCTCCCCTGCCGTTTCTGACCTTTTTCAGGTAGCTGCAGAAGAGAAAACCTTTCGATAGTGGTTAAGACTATGGGGCGGACAGGATTCAAAGTATTCGGTTGTATTGCAGTGGGGATTCTCCTGTTGGGATTTACGCTACCTGTCGGCGCGGCAGTCAAGGTTTTGCAATATAACGCAGATGGCACCGTTAAAGGTGTGACCAGCGGCGAAAAAAATAAAGCACCGCAGGCCCCTGGGGGTACGGCCTCAAGCAACAGAAAAGACTCGCCCGATGGGCGCTACATCGAGGGCGAATTGATTGTCACCAACCCGCCCCGGCAGTTTGAATCCGTCGCCAAGTCCCTCGGTTTTTCCATTGTCAACAGGACGGACCACGCCTCGTTGAGGCTAACGGTCATCCGCCTTCGCACCCCTTCGAAATATACCGTTGCAGAGGCCAAGGCATTACTGGGCCAAAAAATTTCCCGTCTTAATGTTGACGCCAATCACACCTACAACATCACCGGCACGGTCGATGTGGAAACGCTGGAAGAATACCCGCAATTGGCGGCGCTTACGGTGGCCGACCGCGCATGTGGCCGTGGCGTGCGCATCGGCATGATCGATGGCGGGGTGAACCTGAAGCATCCGGCCCTCACCAATCAAAAAATAAAATACAAACGATTTAATACCAAAGTCCTGAAACCCGGTCCCGCCGTTCACGGCACCGCAATCGCCGGAATGTTTGTCGGCACCCTGCCGGAACAGGGTTTAGGCGGGTTCTTGCCGGGCGCCGAAGTAAAAGCCGCCAACGTTCAGGAGGCCGGGCCTTCCGGAAAATTAGTGGCGCGGGTGAGCAACATACTGGATGCCATCGACTGGTTGATCTCCGAGAAGGTGCACGTGATCAACTTCAACATCGCCGGCGCCGATAATAATGCCTTGCGCGCCGCCGTCGACAGGGCGCGTGGCAAGGGTGTGATCATGGTTGCCGCCGTCGGCAACTGGGGCAGTGAAACCGAGGCCGCCTTTCCGGCGGCGTATCCGGATGTGATTGGCGTAACTGGCGTCGATAATAAGAATAAAGCTTATCGGCGAGCCAATGAAGGTGCCTACGTCGATTTTGCCACCAAGGCTGTCCGGGTTTGGACGGCAGGTCCGGATGGTGGCGGGCAGTTCATGAGCGGCACATCGTATTCAACGCCAATGATCAGTTCATTGGTCGCCATGGAGGTCGCACGCGGCAAAAAACCGGGGACTGGGGCCATTCGCACCTATCTTCGGCAGTACGCCGTCGACCTTGGCCCCATAGGCAAGGACAAGACTTTCGGCTGGGGCCTGGTGAACGCCGCCTCCCTCTGCAAATAGCCCCCTAATTCAGTCATCGTACAGGGAACGCGCGACCCGCATCCACGGTGGGCGCAGTTTTTTGACGCGCTTGTAGGCCGGGCAATCCTCACGGTGGGCGCCGGGCAGATAGCCGAGACTCATCAGGAACTCGTTGACGATCTCGCCGCCGGTAAACTTGAAGGTGATTTTGAACAACTTGACCCAGCCTGATTTCGGCATCGGGTGGTGGGTCGCCAGAAAACCGGCGAAGCCGCCATGGCTATCGCGCATGGCCTGTATGCGTTTGGCATTTTCGATGATCGAGGCGACTTTCAGGCGATTACGGATGATGCCAGCATCGCCAAGCAGGCGCTTGGTGTCTTTGGCTCCGTAAGCAGCGACCTTGTCCACATCGAAGCCGTGGAAGGCCTTGAACATGGCTGGACGTTTCTTGAGCACCAGCTCCCACGACAGGCCCGCCTGGAATATTTCCAGCGACAACAGCTCGAACAACACATCCTCTCCGTCGCGGGGCAGGCCGTATTCGTCGTCGTGATAAGGGCCGTGCAAGGGGTGTCCGGGGGCTGAATCGCAGTACCAGTTCATGGGATTAATGCAGCTTGTACTGGAAGATCACGACCATGATGATGGCGGCGAGGATCACCACAAAAAGAAGATATGCGACGATGGCGGCAACCACCTTCGGTTTGATACTGATTTCTCTGGTCGCTCTGTCCATCACGCCTGCTCAAGTTCAATCAAAGTGCCGAAAAAATCTTTTGGATGCAGGAATAATACCGGCTTGCCATGCGCCCCCGTCTTCGGTTCTCCGCCACCAAGCACGCGGGCCCCACTGGCCGCAAGTTTATCGCGGGCAGCGATGATGTCTTCGACCTCAAAGCACACGTGATGCATGCCGCCCGACGGGTTTTTGTTCAAGAACCCCTGAATGGGCGAGTCCTTCCCCAACGGATGCAACAGCTCGATCTTGGTATTTGCCAGTTCGATGAACACCACCGTCACACCATGGTCCGGCTCATCAACAGGTTCCGACACCCGGGCGCCCAGAACGTCCCGGTAGTTTGCAGTTGCTGCGGCCAGGTCAGGCACCGCAATGGCGATGTGATTAAGTTTCCCGATCATGGCTTTATTCTAACCTAATCAGGTGGACCCCGGTAATAGGGCTTTTATCCAGCTGATCGCGAAAAAACCGCCTGACCGCACGGCGGACCGCTTCGTTGGCGGCGGCGTCATCTGCACGCTCCTTGGCATCAAGTTCCAAAACCGCCTGCCGGGCCGCATTAAGGGCCGCTTCTTCCAGTTCGGCGTCTCCGTCATCCAGAACCCCGGTTGAAGTCAGCATCGGTTCGGCGGCCAACTTGCCACCCTTATCAAGGATTACGGTGACGATGACTGTTCCGTTCCAAAGGGCACGCTTGCGCCCGCGGATCAATTCACCGTCCAGGGGCACCACCCGGTTGCCCTCAAGCGCCAGCCGCCCATATGGCACAAGATCGACAATGGCCGGCTCGCCGGGGGCGATCCTCATCATGGTTCCGTTTTCACCGACCAGGGTGCTGGTGACCTGACAGTCGTGGGCAAGGCGCGCATGTTCGGCCATATGGCGCAGCTCGCCATGCACGGGGATGGCGATTTTCGGCTGTACATGCTGATACATGCGAATCAGTTCGTCGCGGGCCGGATGTCCGGAAACATGAACGAAATGATCTTTTTCGGTCATTACCTGGATACCGGCGCGAATCAGCTTGTTTTGCATGTGGCCGATGGATTTTTCGTTGCCGGGGATGGCGCGGGCCGAGAAAATCACCGTGTCGTCCGGCTCCAGCGTTATGTGAGGATGATTGCCCGATGCAATACGGGCCAGCGCCGCGCGCGGCTCGC
Organism: Rhodospirillaceae bacterium; assembly: GCA_013204045.1. Classification (GTDB taxonomy): domain Bacteria; phylum Pseudomonadota; class Alphaproteobacteria; order Rhodospirillales; family JABHCV01; genus JABMOQ01. The sequence goes on from JABMOQ010000137.1 coordinate 36,482, forward strand.
CTTGCGATCCGGTACAGATGATCAGGGTTTTGTCGCGGGGCAGGAAACCGGCGTTTTCGGCTTCCAGAAAGGTCGGCGTATTGGTCAGGCAGCCATGATTGCGCCCGACCTCGTTAAAACGCCACAGCGCCCGACCGGCCAGCACAACATCGCGATCATTGGCGGCGGCGGCGGCGGCAATGGTTTCCATGCGCGCCACGTTCGATGCGAAACAGGCGACGACGACTCGCTTTTGCAGGGTCCCGATCAGTTGCGTCAGGCTTTCCAGAAGATCGCCTTCCGAACCGGACGTGCCTTCCGAAAAAACGTTGGTGGAATCGCAAACGATGGCCAGCGTCCCCTCCGCGCCCAGGGCCTTTAATGCCGCTTCGTCGGAAACTTCGCCGACCACCGGGTCGGGGTCGAACTTCCAATCACCCGTATGCAGCACCATCCCGGCGGGCGTGCGGATAACGATGGCGTTGGGTTCGGGGATGGAATGGGTGAGCGTGATCAATTCCAGATCGAAGGGGCCGACCGAGAATTTGCCCTTCAGGGGGACAATGGTGACCGGCACACGGTCGTCAAGACCTGCTTCGGCCAGCTTGTGGCCAAGAATTTCAGCCGTGAACGGCGTCGCGTACACGGGACACCTGAGGCGTTCCCAAAGATGGGCGACGGCACCCAGATGATCTTCGTGGGCGTGGGTCAGGACCAGGCCATCAAGTTGGTCGATGCGTTCCTCGATAAAAGCCGGGTCCGCCATGACAACATCGACACCCGGCACCGCGCCGTCACCGAAGGTGATGCCAAGATCGACCATCATCCAGCGCTCTTTGTCGGGCGGGCCGTAGCCATACAGGTTGAGATTCATGCCAATTTCACCGGCTCCGCCCAAGGGCAGGAAGAGCAGTTGGTCGGTATCGGCGCTCATAAAATCACGACCCATTCAACAAGTGGACGGCATACAGGCCGCGCAGGGTCAGTTCTGCGTCGGCACATTCGATCATCTCGGTTGATTGTGCAAACAGCGGCGCCAGCCCGCCGGTGGCGATAACATTCATGTCGCCGCCGAACTCCTCACGGATGCGGGTGACCAGGCCTTCGATCATGCTGATATAGCCCCAGTAGATACCCGATTGCATGGCCTCGACCGTGCCCTTGCCGATGACCCGGTCGGGACGGCCGATGGCGACCCGGGGCAGTTTGGCCGCCGCTGCGTGCAACGCCTCAAGCGACAGGTTGACGCCCGGCGCGATAACGCCGCCTATGTAGTTGCCGTCCTTGTCGACCACATCGAACGTGGTAGCGGTGCCAAAATCGACAATGATCAGCGGTCCGCCATAACGGCCATGACCAGAAATGGCGTTGACCAGGCGGTCGGCGCCAACCTCGTCCGGTTGATCGACCAGAACCTTTAAACCCAAATGAACATCAGGCTGGCCGATAATCAGCGGTTCGCTGTGGAAATAATCCCGGCACATGCTCTTCAGGTTAAACAGGGTCGCCGGCACCACGGTGGCGATGATCGAGGCATCGATGGTATTGCGGTCGATGTCATCAAGTGCCATCAACTGCATCAGCCAGACACCGTATTCATCGGATGTGCGCGCAGCGTTGGTCGATGAGCGCCATTCGCCCAGAATCTCGCCGTTTTGGTCGAAAACGGCAAAAACCGTATTGGTGTTGCCTGAATCGATGGCCAGAAGCATAGGTGGCTCCCCTAACGCGGTGAGGTGAAGAATACGTCTCCGGCGGTAATACGTCGCTCGGCCCCATTGTGCAACAGGATAAGCGCCCCGTCTTCATCCATCGTCTTGAACTCGCCGGTGATGGTTTCACGGGGCAGTTGCACGGTGATTTCCTTGCCAATGCCACAGGCACGCTTGAGCCACGCCTTGCGGATCGGCTCAAACCCAAGATTTTTCCAGGTAACTAATCCGGCAAGGAAGCGCAGGCAAAAGGTTTCCAGCATCATTTCCACGGTCACTTCGGGGGCGCCTTCGGCGGTCAGGGACGTGGCCGTGAAATCGATATTTTCTGGATGGCTGGCGATATTCAGCCCAACACCAATGACCAGCCATTTCATGCCGCCCAGCGGATAGGTCTCGGTCTCCAGCAGGAGGCCTGAAATTTTACGGCCTTCGACCAGCACATCGTTGGGCCATTTGCAGTGAACCTGACAATGGCGCGGCAATGCCGCATTGACGGCGTCGGCCATCCCAAGGGCTGAAACAAAACTTAATTGCATGGCCCGGGCCGCGTGACCTTCGGGCCTGAGCAACAGGGAACAGAAAAGGTTTCCTTCTCCCGACACCCATTCACGGCCGCGCCGCCCCTTGCCCGCCGTCTGTCGCCGGGCCCAGACAACGGTGCCGTCGGGGGCGCCGTCGGCGGCCATGCGTTTGGCTTCGGCGTTGGTGCTGTCAATTTCATCAAAAGTGATCAACTTGAACGGGCTTGGCAACTTGACGCTGTCTGACATGCCCTTAAAAAAGCGACGCCGCAGCCGCCGCCGCGCTATCGACGACAACCCCGGGATAAACGAAGAACAGCAAGATGGCCAAACTGGTAGCGCCGATGACCAGGGCTATATTGCGCCCGACATCGGCATCCAGCGGATCGCCCGGCTCATCGAAGTAGGCGACCTTAATGATGCGGATATAATAGTAGGCGCCAACCACACTGGTCAGCACGCCGATGATGGCGAGCGCATAAAGGCCACCCTCGATCGCCGCCATGAACACATAGAACTTTCCGAAGAACCCGGCCAGCGGGGGGATTCCGGCCATGGAGAACATGAACACGGCAAGCGCAGCGGCCACCAGGGGGTGGGTTTTAGACAGGCCCGCCAGGTCCGAGATATTCTCGACCATACGCCCGCCCCGACGCATCAGCAGGATGCAGGCAAATGCGCCGGTGGTCATGAACAGGTATATGGCCATGTAGATGAGGATGCCACGGACCCCCGCTTCGGTGCCGACGGCCAGACCGATCAGGGCATACCCGACATTGCCGATCGAGCTATAGGCCATCAGTCGCTTGATGTTTGTCTGGTTGATGGCGGCGAAGGCACCCAGAAGCATCGAGGCGACGGAAATCAAAACAACAATCTGCTGCCAGTGCCCTACCAGATCCCCAAACGGGCCAACCATGACGCGGATAAACAACGCGATGGCCGCAAGCTTGGGCCCAACAGCGAAAAATGCCGTAACCGGAGTTGGCGCGCCTTCGTAAACATCAGGCGTCCACATATGGAAAGGCACTGCAGACACCTTGAACGAAAGCCCAGCCAGGATAAAGACGATACCAACGATAAGCCCCAACGAGCTGCCGGTTTCGGGAGAGTGTTCAAACAACTGTGCCAGCAGGACGAAATCTGTGGTTCCGGCATATCCGTATACAAGCGACGCGCCGTAAAGCAACATGCCCGAGGCGACAGCGCCAAGGACAAAATATTTCAAACCGGCTTCGGTCGAGCGCATGTCGTCACGGTGGAATGATGCAAGCACGTAAAGCGCCAGGCTCTGCATTTCAAGCCCGATATATAGCGACAGCAGGTTATTGGCCGACACCATCATCAGCATGCCAAGAGTGGCAAATATCAACAGCACGGTAAATTCGAACTTGGCGATCTTGTGCTGTTCCAGAAAATCCTGGGCGATGATCAGCGCCATGGCCGAAGCTATCAGCACCAGCACCTTGAAATAAACGGCAAACGGATCGCTGATAAACATGCCAGAGAATGTACTGAGGGAAGGTCCGGAAACCGTGAACACCAGAAGTCCGGTCAGCACAAATGCAACAACACCGAGATGTGAGATCATGCGTGCGTTACGCACTTCGCCATCGTTGTCGGTTTTTTTCTGGAATACGCCCACCATCAATAGCGCCATGCCGATAATGGCCAAAAAAATTTCAGGTAAAGCCGGGGCAAGATTTGGAACGGATGACATATTCATGTTCCCCCTATTGTCCTGCAGCCAGAATCAAGTGTGCTGCGCGTGCGCTATCGACCTGATCAAGAAGGTTGGCGACCGAAACATGCATAACGTCAAGGAACGAGCTCGGGTAAATACCCATCCACAACACAAGCACGGCCAAGGGCGCAAAAATCAACACTTCACGTTTGTTCAGGTCGGTTATTTTCAACAGGTGTTCTTTTTTCAGTTCACCAAAGATGACCCGGCGATAAAGATACAGCATATAGACGGCACCCAGGATAACCCCCGTCGCTGCCAATGCAGCCACCCAGCTATTGGCCTTGAAGGCCCCAACCAGGACCAGGAACTCGCCGACGAAACCACCGGTTCCGGGCAGGCCCACAGAAGCCAGCATGAACAGCATGAACATCATGGCATAGGCCGGCATTCGGTGAACGAGGCCGCCATACATGGCAATCTCGCGCGAGTGGATACGGTCATACACAACACCAACAATTAAAAACAGGGCGGCTGAAACGACGCCATGGCTGAGCATCTGATAGATCGCCCCCTCTATTCCTTGAGTGGTTAGTGTAAAGGTGCCGATGGTGACGAACCCCATATGGGCCACCGATGAATAGGCGATCAGCTTTTTCATGTCTTCCTGGGCCAGCGCCACCAGCGACGTGTAGATGATGGCGATAATGCTCAAGGTGTAGATCAGGGGTGTGAAATCCACCGATGCCAACGGGAACATGGGCAATGAGAAACGCAGGAACCCGTAGCCACCGAATTTCAGCAGCACCCCGGCCAGAATCACCGAACCCGCCGTCGGTGCCTCCACATGGGCATCCGGCAGCCAGGTATGAACCGGCCACATGGGCACCTTGACCGCGAACGAGGCGAAGAATGCCAGCCATAACCAAGACTGCAAGCCAGCCGGGAAGGTATGATTCATCAGCGATGGAATATCGGTGGTGCCAGCATCGTTATACATGGCCAGTAACGCCAGCAGCATCAATACCGAACCGAGCAGCGTATAGAGGAACAGCTTGAAAGCAGCATAGACGCGCCTTGCCCCGCCCCAGACGCCGATGATCAGGAACATCGGAATTAGCACCGCCTCAAAGAAAATATAGAAGACGACCAGATCAAGAGCCGCGAACATACCAATCATCATGGTTTCAAGAACCAGGAATGCGATCATATATTCCTTGACCCGGTCCTTGATCGATTCCCAGCTTGCCAATACGCAAATCGGAGTCAACAGGGTCGTCAATAGAACAAACAGCATGGAAATGCCGTCGACGCCGATGTGATAGGCGATATTGAATGCCGGCATCCACTCGATATGTTCCTCGAACTGGAATTCCGCTGTGGTTGTATCAAAGTTGATCCATAGCAGCAGCGACATTATGAACACCGCCGTCGACGTCCACAACGCCACCTGCCGGGCATTGCGGTCGGCAATTTCCTTTTTGCCGCGGATCGCCAAAATAAATCCGGCACCGATCAGGGGAATGAAGGTCAACAGCGAAAGAATCGGGAAATTGGTCATCGCTCACCCGCCTCCGAACAGCATGTAGGAGGAGATCAGGATGATGACGCCGCCGAGCATGGCGAAAGCATAGTGGTACAAATAGCCCGTTTGCATGCCGGCAACGCGGCGCGCGATATTGATCGTCGCCGCAGCGATACCGTCGGGGCCGACGCCGTCGATGATGGCGCCATCGCCGGTTTTCCATAAGTTACGTCCGATATAGAACGCCGGTTTGACAAACAGCCAATCGTACAATTCGTCGAAGTACCACTTGTTGTAGACGAACTGATAGACAGGACGGATCTGCCCGGCCAGCCAGCCCGGCAATTGGGGTTTCCACATATAAAATACATAGGCCATACCGATCCCGGCGAGGCCGACGGCGAGTGGCAGATACTTGACCCAGAACGGCGCACCATGCGCCGCTTCGAGCGCATTATGTATAGGCAAGACCAGTATGGAATCACCCCAGAACGCTTCTGCATTGCCGCCGACAAAGTTTTCATAGCCCATATAACCGGCAAACATGGCTCCCGCCGCCAGCACCATCAGTGGCACCAGCATTATTTTCGGGCTTTCGTGGATATGGGCCATCACCCGTTCGTCGGCCCTGGGGGTGCCGTGGAATGTCATGATCAGCAGCCGCCAGGAATAGAACGCGGTCAGGAAGGCCGCCGCGATGCCCATCCAGAAGGCATAGCCACCAGCAATTGAATGGGCGCCCCAGGCGGCCTCGAGCACGATATCCTTGGAATAGAAGCCGGCGAAGGGCCATATCCCGGCCAGCGCTAGCGAGCCGATCAACATCAAGGCATAGGTTACCGGGATCAAGCGCCAAATGCCGCCCATCTTGCGCATATCCTGTTCATCGGACATGGCGTGGATAACCGAACCGGCCCCCAGGAACAATAACGCCTTAAAGAAACCGTGGGTCATCAAGTGAAAAATGCCCGCCGAATACGCCGACACGCCGAGCGCGAAGAACATGTAGCCCAGTTGCGAGCACGTTGAATAGGCGATCACCCGCTTGATATCGTTCTGGGTGCAGCCGATGGTCGCCGCAAAAATTGCGGTCGATCCGCCGACAATGGTCACAACCATCAGTGCCGTTTCCGAATATTCGAACAGCGGCGACAGGCGGGCCACCATGAACACGCCTGCGGTAACCATGGTCGCCGCATGGATCAACGCCGACACCGGGGTCGGGCCTTCCATGGCATCGGGCAACCAGGTGTGCAGCCCCAATTGGGCCGATTTGCCCATGGCGCCGACGAACAATAGCAGGCAGGCCACGGTCATGGCATGGAATTCGCCACCGAAGACCTTGATCGTTGTCTCGGCGTGTAAGGGGGCGGCGTTAAAGATGGTTTCAAAGCTGATCGAATCGAACATCACATAGACGGTGAAAATGCCGAGCACAAAACCGAAATCGCCGACCCGGTTGACGACGAAGGCCTTGATCGCGGCTGCATTTGCCGATGGCTTCTTATACCAGAACCCGATCAACAGATAGGACGCCAGGCCGACGCCTTCCCAGCCGAAGAACATCTGCACCAGATTATCGGCCGTCACCAGCATCAGCATGAAAAAGGTAAACAGGCTGAGATAGGCCATAAAGCGCGGCACGCACGGATCGTTATGCATATAACCGGCGGAGTAAACATGAACCATCGCCGATACAACGGTCACCACGATCATCATCACTGCGGTCAGTGAATCGACACGGAGCGCCCACGAGATATCAAGGGTGCCGGAATCGATCCAGGTAAACAGCTCAACGGTTCTCGCGTTGCCGTTCAGCGCAACATCATTGAAAATCAGCACGGCCAATACCGCCGAGACCAGTAGCGGCCCCGAGGTTAACCAGTGGGCTATCTTGTCGATGCGCGCTTTTTTAGCCTTGTCGTTGTTGCAATCAACAAACGTCAGCATGCCGACGATGATTGCCCCCAGAAGCGGCAGGAAAACGAGTGCGGGTATCATATCCGTCCTAGCCCTTCATCATGTTGACGTCTTCGACAGCGATTGAGCCGCGATTACGGAAAAATACGACCAGAATGGCGAGCCCGATTGCGGCCTCGGCGGCGGCAACGGTCAACACGAAGATGGCGAACACCTGCCCGACCAGATCACCCAGGTGCGCCGAGAACGCAACCAGATTGATATTGACCGCCAGCAGCATCAATTCGACCGACATCAGGATGACGATGATGTTTTTGCGGTTCAGGAAAATCCCGAAAATGCCAAGCGTGAACAGGATGGCGGCGACCGTCAGGTAATGGGAAAGGCCAATTTCTAACATCAGATACCCTTCCCCGGCTCTACTTTGACCAATTCTATCGTATCGGCGGGTCGACGCTTGACCTGGTCGGAAATGCGCTGCTTGCGAACTCCTGAGCGGGTGCGATGGGTCAACACAATGGCGCCGATCATGGCAATCAGAAGGATAATCCCGGCGGCCTGGAACAAGTAAATGTAATCGGTATAGATGACCATGCCGAGGGCCTGCGTATTCGTAACGCCTTCCGGGATTGGCACAAGGCCGACGATTGTGGCTTCAGGGGCAAAATGCCAGCCGCCAACGATCATCAACAGTTCGGTAAGCAAAATCAGGCCGACCATGGCACCCAAAGGTAAATAATTTAAAAAACCCTGTCGCAGCTCGACGAAGTTGATGTCCAGCATCATGACCACGAACATAAACAACACCGCAACCGCGCCGACATAAACAACGACAAGAATCATGGCCAGGAATTCAGCCCCCAGCAGCACGAATAACCCGGCCCCGTTAAAGAAGGTCAGGATCAGGAAGAGAACCGAATGAACAGGATTCCTGGACGATATCACCATCACGGCGGACGCGATGGCGATAGCAGCGAACATATAGAATGCCAATCCCTGTATGATCATGCCCCCGGTGTCCTCTGCAATCCAATATCGATAAATAACGTCATTAAAATTATCCTGTCCCCTGCTTCAACGGTATTCGGCGTCATCGACCAGCCGTTTTGCAATTTCGACTTCCCAGCGTTCGCCGTTGGCCAGCAGTTTGCCCTTGTCGTACAACAGTTCCTCGCGGCTTTCCGTCGCATACTCAAAATTCGGCCCCTCGACAATGGCATCGACCGGGCAGGCTTCCTCGCAATAACCACAATAGATGCATTTGGTCATATCGATGTCGTAGCGGGTCGTGCGCCGGGACCCATCATCACGTGGCTCGGCCTCGATGGTGATCGCCTGGGCCGGGCAAATTGCCTCGCACAGTTTGCAGGCAATGCAACGTTCCTCGCCATTGGCATAGCGGCGTAAAGCGTGCTCGCCCCTGAACCGTGGACTCAATGGGCCTTTTTCGTACGGATAGTTAATTGTCAACTTGCGCCGGAACATATAACGGAGCGTCAGCGCCATGCCGATGACCAGCTCTTCAAGCAGCCAGGTTTTTATGTGATGTCTGATAAAGCTCATGGCATCCCTACCCCGCACCAGGTGTCAGGTCAAAGGCGACAAGCACGCCGGCGACAATGACGACGGCGGCCAGTGAAATCGGCAGGAACACCTTCCAGCCAAGGCGCATCAACTGGTCATAACGATACCGCGGGAAGGTGGCGCGCACCCACAGGAAGAAGAACAGCACGAAGGCGATTTTAGCCGCCAGCCACAACGGTCCCGGCAGCCAGTTGAACGGCGCAATATCCATTGGAGGCAGCCAGCCACCAAGGAACAGGATTGCTGTCATCGTCGCCATCAGGATCATGTTGGCGTATTCGCCCAGGAAAAACAGGGCAAAGGTCATGGCAGAATATTCAACATTGTACCCGGCCACCAATTCGGCTTCGGCTTCCGGCAGATCGAACGGATGGCGGTTGGTTTCGGCCAAGGTCGAGATAAAGAAAATCACCGCCATGGGGAACAGCGGAATAACGAACCACATATCTTTCTGAGCCAAGACAATATCTGTCAAGTTCAGTGATCCGACACAGAGCAACACCGTGACAATGACGAATCCCATTGAAATTTCATAAGACACCATCTGCGCCGCCGAACGCAGCGCGCCAAGAAAGGCGTATTTAGAATTGGAAGCCCATCCGGCCATCAGGATGCCGTAAACGCCGAGCGAAGAAATGGCAAAAAGATACAGGATGCCGACATTGATATCGGCCAACACCATGCCATCGTCGAACGGGATCACCGCCCAAGCCATAAGGGCCAGGCTGAAAGTCACCATGGGGGCCAACAGGAAGACAACCGGATTGGCACCAGAAGGGACAATGGTTTCTTTAAGGAACAGCTTCAGGCCGTCTGCTATTGGTTGCAACAGGCCGAACGGGCCGACCACGTTCGGGCCGCGGCGAAGTTGCATGGCACCGATAACCTTCCTTTCCACATAGGTCAGGTAGGCGACGCTGAGCAGTACCGGCACGACAATTGCGACGACCTTGATTACGATCCACAGCGTCGGCCAGACATATGAGTCCCAAAGCTCAACCATCGGTGCCTGTCTTTCCCTTGTCGCTTTCAAGCAGCATCTCGGTGCAGCGGGCCATGGTGATTGAGGCGCGGCTGATCGGGTCGGTCATGTAAAAATTGCTGATCGGTGAAGCAAAACCGCCGGGCTCTGTTTTGCCGCCTGAGCCGAAATCGCCCCATGTGAATTTCTGTAAGCTGTCGTCGCCGCCGAACAGTGGATTGATCTGGACCATACGGCCGCGTACCTGTGCCAGGGTGTCATAGGGAAGTGTATGGCCAAGGACACCTGACAAGGCACGGATCACGGCCCAGTCTTCGCGGGCATCACCGGGCGGGAAAACAGCCAGCCTGGTTTGCTGCATACGGCCTTCGGTATTAACGTAAGTGGCATTTTTTTCCGTATATGCGGCCCCGGGCAAGACAACGTCGGCGCGGTGCGCCCCGCGGTCGCCATGATGGCCCTGATAAATAACGAAGGCATCGTCCGGAATATTGGCGGTGTAGTCATCGGCGCCAAGAAGATAGATGATTTCGGCACTTTCAAGAGTGGCATCGGAAACAAACCCGATATCAAGCCCCCCGACGCGGGCGGCGGCCGTGTGCAGAACGTTGAAGCCGTTCCAGTCATCACGCACCATATTGAACTTTTCCGCCACCTTGCGCGCCAGACCCAACACGGCGGCCCCGTCGGAACGCATCAGCGCCCCCTGCCCCAATATGAGCATCGGGTTGGTGGCTTTTTTCAGAATATTGGCAAAGCCGTGCTTGCCGGAAAGAATTTCTGCAAGGATTTCAGGACCGGCGCCCAAAGGCGTATAGGGGAAGGTCAGTTCCACGGCCTCGCCGATTAGCCCGGCGCTGAAGCCGCCCATCAAGTAACGCTTGCGCAGGCGGGCATTGATGATCGGCGCTTCGTGGCGTGTATTGGAGCCGATGATCAGGCAAACATCGGCTTCTTCAATGCCGGCGATGGTGGTGTTGAACAGGTATCCGGCCCGGCACGAAGGGTCTAACGCAGCGCCGTCCTGACGGCATTCCACATTGTCAGAGCCAAGGGCCTCCAGCAGGTCTTTCAATGCCATCATTGACTCAACGCACGCCGTATCACCGGCCAGTGCCGCGATACGAGATCCGTCCGTGGATTTGACCTTGGCCGCGATGGCGGCAAACGCCGCATCCCAAGTCGCCGGTTCCAGCTTGCTGCCGTGGCGGACATAGGGCTGGTCAAGACGCTGGCGCTTCAGGCCATCGCAGGCAAAGCGGGTTTTGTCGGAAATCCATTCCTCGTTCACGTCCTCGTTGAGGCGCGGCAGGATACGCATGACCTCTGGCCCACGTGCATCTATACGAATGGCGGAGCCGACGGCATCCATGACGTCTATGGATTCCGTTTTCTTCAGCTCCCATGGCCTGGCCGCGAAGGCGTAGGGTGCCGACGTCAATGCTCCGACCGGGCAAAGGTCGATCATGTTGCCGGACAGCTCCGACGTCAGGGCGTTATTTATGTAGGTGCCGATTTCAGTGTGCTCGCCGCGCCCGGTCGCGCCCATTTCGGGGACTCCTGCGATTTCGTTGGAAAAACGCACGCAGCGGGTGCAGTGAATACAACGTGTCATAATGCCGCGGATCAGCGGTCCGAAGGATTTATCATCGACGGCGCGCTTGACCTCATCATAGCGGCTGTGATCGCTGCCGAAGGCAAGCGCCTGGTCCTGCAAATCGCACTCGCCGCCCTGATCGCAGATCGGGCAGTCGAGGGGATGGTTTATCAAAAGAAATTCCATCACCCCTTGACGCATTTTTTGCACGGCAGGCGAATTGGTGGTGATGACCATGCCGTCACCGACGGGCATGGAACAGGACGCAACCGGCTTCGGGGCGCGCTCCATTTCGACCAGGCACATGCGGCAGTTTCCGGCGATGGTCAGGCGTTCGTGATAACAGAACCGTGGAATTTCGATTCCGATCTGTTCGCAGGCCTGCAGCACGGTTAAACCGTTCTGCACTTCTACTTCCATGCCATCGATGGTCAGCTTTGCCATTTAAGTCCGTTCCTCAGGCTGCCGCGCCGGCAGCAGCCTTTTTGATAATGTTGCGATCGACAATGCGTTGCTCGATTTCGTTGCGAAAATGCCGGATCAATCCTTGAATCGGCCACGCCGCCGCATCGCCAAGAGCGCAAATGGTATGTCCTTCGATCTGCCGGGAAACTTCTTCCAGCAGATCAATTTCATCGACCGTCATGTTGCCGTCTGCCATCCGTTCCATCATCCGCCACATCCAGCCGGTACCTTCCCGGCACGGCGTGCATTGGCCGCAACTTTCGTGGGAATAGAAGCGCGACAATCGGGTAATGGCGCGGATCAGATCGGTCGACTGATCCATGACGATGACCGCCGCCGTGCCCAGGCCGGTGCCCAATTCCTTGAGGCCGTCAAAATCCATGACGGCCGTTTCGCACATGGCTTTGGGAATCATCGGCGTGGACGAGCCTCCAGGTATGACTGCTTTCAGGCTATCCCAGCCCCCGCGAACACCGCCGGCGTGGGTATCGATCAGCTCCTTTAGGGAAATGCCCATGGTTTCTTCGACCGTACACGGCGTATTGACGTGACCGGAAATGCAGAACAATTTCGTGCCGGTGTTGTTTTCACGGCCAAAGCCAGAGAACCATTCTGCACCCCGGCGCAAAATGGTCGGCGCGACGGCAATGGATTCAACGTTGTTGACGGTCGTCGGGCAGCCATATAGGCCGACGTTGGCCGGGAACGGTGGTTTCAGGCGCGGCTGGCCCTTCTTGCCCTCCAGGCTTTGCAGCAAGGCGCTTTCCTCGCCGCAGATATAGGCGCCGGCCCCCAATTGCACATACATGTCGAAGTCGTAACCTGAGCCACAGGCATCCTTGCCGATCAGGCCGGCGGCGTAGGCTTCATCGATGGCCCGTTGCAGGGCCTCGGCCTCGCGGAAAAATTCACCGCGTACATAAACGTAAGCAGCCCCCGCGCCGATGCCGACGGATGCCAGCAAGGCCCCCTCGACCAGCTTGTGCGGCTCGTTACGGAGAATTTCGCGGTCCTTGCAGGTGCCGGGCTCGCCCTCATCGGCGTTGATGACCAGAAATACCGGACGACCACCGGAATCCTTGGGCATGAATGACCATTTCATGCCGGTACCAAAACCGGCACCGCCACGGCCACGCAGCCCCGACGCCTTCATCTCGTCGACGATCCATTCACGGCCCTTGGTTATCAGTTTTTTGGTACCATCCCAATCACCGATCGCCTTGGCCCCCGCCAAAGAAGTATCTTTAAGGCCATAAATATTCTGGAAGATGCGATCGCTATCTTTCAGCATTATTTGCTTCCCTTCTTGGCTTTAAGGGTGGTCGGGCCACCTTCAGGCTCGCAGCCCTTGCGGCTGTTCTGTGGTCCCGGCTTCGGCGTGCCGCCCTTGGACAATTCATCGAGAATAGCCTCGGTCGTATCGGCATTCAGGTCCTCGTAGAAGTCGTCATTGATCATCATCATCGGGGCATTGACACAGGCGCCCAGACATTCGACCTCGGACAATGTGAATTTGCCGTCATCCGTGGTTTCCCCGAAACCGATGCCCAGTTTCTTTTTGCAGGCGCCGACAACAGCATCGGAATCGCGCAACCAGCATGGCAGATTGGTGCACACCTGAACATGATGCTCCCCGATCGGGGCAAGGTTGTACATGGTGTAAAAAGTAGCGACTTCGTAAACACGGATCGGCGGCATGCCCAGAACACCGGCGACATGATCCATGGCGGCGCGCGGTAGCCAGCCATTGTTTTGGCGTTGCGCCAGATCAAGCAGTGGCATCACCGCGCTGGCTTGTTTGCCATTTGGGTATTTGGCAATAAGTTCCTTCACACGCTTTTTGTTTTCTGGCGAGAAGGCGAACTGGGCGGGCTGCGAGTCGGTCATGGTATGGGTGCTCATCGGTCTATCTCGCCAAACACGATATCGAGCGAGCCGATGTTGGCGACGATGTCGGCCAGCATGTGCCCCCGCGACAGGAAATCAAGCGCCTGCAAGTGAGCAAACCCGGGTGCCCTGATTTTACAGCGGTAAGGCATGTTGGAGCCATCGGATACCAGATAGACCCCGAACTCACCCTTGGGTGCTTCGACCGCCGTATAGGTTTCGCCGGCAGGAACATGGAACCCTTCGGTGAACAATTTAAAATGATGGATCAATGATTCCATTGAATGTTTCATGTCGCCCCGCGACGGCGGCGTGACCTTATGGTCCCGTGATTTAGCCGGACCGGCCGGCATTTGCTTAAGACACTGCTGCATGATTTTAACGCTTTCGCGCAACTCGTAAATACGCACCAGATAACGGTCATAGCAGTCGCCTCGTTTGCCGATCGGCACATCGAAATCGACCTTGTCATAGGCATCGTACGGTTGTGCCTTGCGCAGGTCCCAGGCGACGCCGGCGGCCCTGAGGTTGGGGCCGGTAAATCCCCAGTCCATGGCCTGCTCTGGCGTAATGATGCCAATATCAACGGTGCGCTGCTTAAAGATACGGTTGTCCGTCAGCAGGGTTTCCATATCGTCGATCATTTGTGGGAAGGTCTCGCACCAGGCGGCGATGTCGTCAATAAGCCCGTCCGGCAGGTCACGGGCGACGCCGCCGACGCGAAAATAATTCATATGCATGCGCGCGCCAGACGCCCGTTCGCAAAATTCCATCAGCCGTTCGCGGTCCTCGAAGCCCCACAACATCGGTGTCATCGCGCCAATATCCATGGCGAAGGCGCAGAGGGTGAAAATGTGATTCAGTGACCGGCCGATTTCGGCATAAAGTACGCGGATGTACTGGCCACGCGGCGGCACTTCCAAGGCGAGCAGCTTCTCTACCGCCAGCACGAAGGCATGTTCCTGATTTTGCGGTGCCACGTAATCAAGACGGTCAAAATAGGGAACCGCCTGAGCATAACTTTTATGTTCTATCAGTTTTTCGGTACCGCGATGTAAAAGACCAATGTGCGGGTCGGCACGCTCTATAACTTCGCCATCCATTTCAAGAACCAGGCGCAGCACCCCGTGGGCCGACGGATGCTGTGGTCCAAAATTCAGGTTCATGTTCTTAATCTGGGTTTCGGCCATCAGGTGCCCTTCCCTTCAGCCTTATCGTCGTCGTCCTGGGTGGCCTTTTCATCACCGGGCAACCGCGACTGAACCCCTTCCCACGGGCTGACAAAATCAAAGCTACGAAAATCCTGTGCTAATTTCACAGGCTCATAGACAACGCGTTTTTTCTGATCGTCATAACGCAGTTCCACATATCCGGTCAGCGGGAAATCCTTGCGTAGAGGATGCCCTTCAAACCCGTAATCGGTCATGATCCGGCGCAGGTCGTGATGACCGGAAAAATAAATGCCGTAAAGATCCCATGCCTCACGCTCCCACCATCCGGCCGAACTGAATATATCCGACACCGTCGGCACCGGTTCGTTCTCGCCTGTTCGTACCTTGACCCTGATACGAAGATTGTGGGTCATGCTAAGGAGGTTGTAGACGACGTCGAAACGTTGGTCGCGCTCAGGATGATCGACGCCGCAGACGTCCACCAGAATTTTAAACTGGCAATTGGCATCATCACGCAGGTACGTCAGCACCCTGACAATATCGCCTGCCTTAACCGATACATTCAATTCGCCGAAAGATATATCCGTCGCAGTGACTGTCTGCGGCAACGCCGCGACGATCAGTTCGCCAATGTTTTTTAACGCCAATTCCATATCAATTAACGCCAGAGCGTCCCTGTTCGTCTGATTTTCTTTTGCAGCTGAAGTATCCCGTAGATCAATGCCTCTGCCGTCGGCGGGCATCCCGGTACGTAAATATCGACAGGAACCACCCGGTCACAACCACGAACCACAGAATAGGAATAATGGTAGTACCCGCCACCATTGGCGCAAGATCCCATCGAAATGACGTAACGCGGTTCCGACATCTGGTCGTAAACCTTGCGGAAGGCTGGCGCCATCTTGTTGGTCAGCGTGCCGGCGACGATAATAACATCCGACTGGCGCGGGCTGGGGCGCGGTACGACGCCGAAGCGGTCGAGATCGTAGCGCGGCATGTAGGCATGAATCATTTCAACGGCACAGCATGCCAGGCCGAATGTCATCGGCCATAAAGATCCGGTGCGCGCCCAGTTAACGACCTTGTCCAGGTTGGCGACGACGAAGCCCTTGTCCGTCAACTCGCCGGTTACCTCCCGCAGCAACGCTTCTTGCTCGGGGCCAGGAAGTAACGGTCGAGTGGGATCAGTGATTATTCCCATTCCAGGGCTCCCTTACGCCATTCATAGATAAAACCGATGGTCAGCACACCCAGGAACACCATCATTGACCAGAAACCAAAAAGCCCGATTTTGCCAAGAGTTATCGCCCATGGGAAAAGGAAGGCAACTTCCAGATCAAAAATGATGAACAGGATGGCAACCAGATAGAAACGCACATCAAACTTGCTTCGCGCATCATCAAAAGCATCGAAGCCGCATTCATATGAAGAAGTTTTTTCCACATCCGGGTGCTGACTGGCGACCACATATGACGCACCAACGGCAATGCCTGCAATGGCGATGGCAATCCCAATGAATATAAGTATCGGCAGATATTGTTGAAGCAGTACGTCCATGACAGGGTCCGTCAGGCCCTCCCCGGCCTATCGTTTTGTTATTCGTGACAAAATACGATATTCGCCGGATTTTGCACACTCAATTCCGCATCTTCGGTCTTGGCCCTTACAGGTCCCTGACCCCGCCCTGGTGGGAAGGCCATGCGTGGCGAAGAACACCCCGGAATCGCTATTCCCGTTATATAGCACATATGGCCATAATTATCTGAATTTGAAGAGGAAATGGCGGGAGTGACGGGACTCGAACCCGCGGCCTCCGGCGTGACAGGCCGGCGCTCTAACCAACTGAGCTACACCCCCAACGAAAACAGTGCCCGTGGGGCAGCGTTCATGTAACGGTCCGCCTGTTGAGTGTCAAGCCATGAAGCGGGCTGGCGGCTGAAAATGGTGGGCGATGACGGGCTCGAACCGCCGACATTCTCGATGTAAACGAGACGCTCTACCAACTGAGCTAATCGCCCGACTTGAAAAAAACAATGCCGGCCACACGATAACGTGCAACCGGCATCGATTTCAACTCTGACCGAAAAGATCTAGTTAACGGCTTCTTTCAGGCCCTTGCCAGCCTTGAACTTGGGCTGATTGGAGGCCTTGATCTGGATAGCTTCACCAGTTCGCGGGTTGCGACCCATGGAAGCCTTACGGTGCGAGACACTAAAAGTGCCAAACCCCACAAGACGAACCTCTTGCTTACCTGCAAGAGAACCCGAAATGGAATCGAATACGCAGTCAACGGCCTTAGCCGCATCTGACTTCGACAGACCGGCGCAACTTGCGACGGCAGCAACGAGATCATTTTTATTCAAGATAGACCCCCCTTCATGAGAGTATGAAAACTTAACGGAATGCTTGAATGCGAAAAAACGTAACGCATAAGCATGGGGAATTTTATAGGGCGGTTCGCTTCGACGTCAATCAAAGCACCGCAGTTTTCCCCAGTTTTTTGCGGGTTTCAGAAATTATTGGGCATTTACCATCAGGTTTCACAGTCACCAACACGCCCCACAACAACCTTCAACCCATTGAAAAACAACGGTTTGATTGTCCCGATCAAGTTGGTTTCGGCGTATAAACCTAAAAGATTTTGGTCCAGAAAATTTCCCAAAAAAAACACCGCGCTTATGAAAAAAGCGCGGTGTTTATGGTTTTTTGCGGCTTTTAGGCCGGGAATCACCCAATGATTCGTCAGGTGATTCGCTGCTTAGTGGGTCAGCACACCGCCAACTTGATCATTTTTACTGCTCGACAAGGCGGCCGCCTCCTCCATTTCATCGTTCCATTCGACTGGTGTCAGTTTAGAGACAAGCGCATGCTCTAGCACCTCATCGACATCAGATACGGGAATAATTTCCAGTCCCTTTTTCACGTTGTCGGGGATTTCGGCCAAATCCTTTTCGTTTTCGCGGGGAATCAGGACCGTTTTCAGGCCGCCTCGGTGTGCCGCTAACAGTTTTTCCTTAAGCCCACCGATTGGAAGCACGCGCCCCCGCAGTGTGATTTCGCCGGTCATGGCGAGATCGCGGCGCACGGGTATACCGGTCAGCACGGAAACGATCGAGGTTGCCATGCCGACGCCGGCCGAGGGGCCGTCCTTAGGCGTTGCCCCTTCCGGAACATGGACATGGATATCCTTTTTCGTGAAAACCGGTGGCAAAATGCCATATTGTGCGGAGCGTGACTGGACAAACGATTTTGCCGCCTGGATCGATTCCTGCATCACATCACCTAGCTTGCCTGTGATGGTCATCTTGCCCTTGCCGGGCACCATTACAGCCTCGATCGACAGCAATTCGCCGCCAACCTCGGTCCAGGCCAGGCCTGTGGTGACGCCAACCATGTCTTCGCTTTCAATTTCGCCATACCGGTAGCGCTTAATACCAGCAAACTTGCCAAGATTGCGAGAGGTCACGGTCACCTTCTTGGTGTCACCGATCATGATATTTTTGATCGCCTTACGGGTCAGGTTGGCAATTTCGCGCTCCAGGTTACGAACGCCTGATTCACGGGTGTAATAACGAATCAAGTCGCGAATTGCCGAATCAGATATGGACCATTCGCCCTTTTTCAGGCCGTGCGCCTCTACCTGCTTGTCGATCAGGTGGCGCTTGGCAATCTCCAGCTTCTCGTCCTCTGTGTATCCCGACAGCCGGATAATCTCCATGCGGTCAAGCAGGGGGCCCGGCATGTTCATGGTGTTGGCCGTGGTTACGAACATGACGTCGGACAGATCGTAATCAACTTCCAGATAATGGTCATTGAACGTTGAATTCTGCTCCGGATCGAGGACCTCAAGCAGGGCCGAGGCCGGATCGCCGCGCCAGTCGTTGCCCATCTTGTCCACTTCATCCAAAAGGAACAGCGGATTTGATGACTTGGCCTTTTTCATACCCTGCACGATCTTGCCCGGCATGGAGCCAATATAAGTGCGCCGATGACCGCGAATTTCAGATTCATCACGTACCCCGCCCAGCGACATACGAACAAAGTTACGGCCCGTAGCATTGGCGATTGACT
This sequence comes from Rhodospirillaceae bacterium, assembly GCA_013204045.1. Taxonomy (GTDB): domain Bacteria; phylum Pseudomonadota; class Alphaproteobacteria; order Rhodospirillales; family JABHCV01; genus JABMOQ01. The sequence goes on from JABMOQ010000137.1 coordinate 55,584, forward strand.
TGCCAAGCGACGTTTTGCCGACACCTGGAGGCCCGACCAGGCATAAGATTGGGCCCTTGACCTTGTTGATACGCTGTTGGACGGCCAAATATTCAGTAATCCGTTCCTTGACCTTTTTCAGGCCATAGTGATCGGCATCCAGAATTTTATGGGCTTCCTTGATGTCCTTCTTGACGCGGGTGCGCTTCTTCCAGGGAATAGCCAGCATCCAGTCCAGATAATTGCGCACCACGGTCGCTTCGGCAGACATTGGGCTCATATTTTTGAGCTTCTTCAGTTCGGCCACCGCTTTTTCTTTGGCTTCCTTGGAAAGTTTTGTCTTGACGATTCGTTCCTCGATTTCGGCTAATTCGTCTTTGCCTTCTTCCGTTTCGCCGAGTTCTTTCTGAATCGCCTTTAATTGCTCGTTCAGATAATACTCGCGCTGGGTCTTTTCCATCTGTCGCTTGACCCGATTGCGGATCTTCTTTTCAACCTGCAAAACGCCTATTTCCGACTCCATGAACGAATAAACCCGCTCCAGTCGCTCGGCGACGGTTTCAATCTCAAGCAATTCCTGCTTTTCGGAAATTTTGAGCGCCAAATGCGAGGCGATGGTATCGGCAAGCTTGCTCGGCGATTCAATCTGATTGATCGAGACCAGGGATTCCGGAGGGATTTTCTTGTTCAGCTTGATGTATTGCTCGAACTGGGTCACGACGGAGCGCGACAACGCCTCCATTTCCTGTTCATCGGTATCTTCTTCGTTCAGCAAGTCTGCCTGGGCCTCGAAGAAAGAATCATTTTCAGTAAAGCGTTTGACGCAGGCGCGCTGGTTTCCCTCTACCAGTACCTTGACGGTTCCATCGGGCAATTTCAGCAGTTGCAGGACTGTCGCAACGGTCCCGACATCGTAGATATCGTCAACGGTCGGATCGTCTTGGGCGGCATTTTTCTGGGCCAGCAGCAGGATCTGCTTGTCGTCCTGCATGACATCCTCCAGCGCGCGCACCGATTTGTCACGGCCGACGAACAGCGGCACGATCATATGTGGAAAAACCACTATGTCGCGCAACGGAAGAACGGGGTAGATGTCGCCTTGGTCTATTTTTGTCATGGTTCCTCTGTGGCTTAAATTGCCGTTATGGACCCGCCCAGTATCTCATACCAACTGAGGCAGGGAATCTGCGTTAATCAAAGGTGGTGCAATTCGATGCCCTGTTCAAGTGCAAGCATCCATCCCGAGCGTCAATAATATTATAAAATGGCCAAAAACAAGCCTTTAGGCGCTGGATTCAACTTCTTCCGGGCGATCGGCATAGATATACAGCGGTGGGGCGCTGTCTTCGACAACCTCTCGGTTGATGACAATCTCGGAAACGCCTTCAAGCGCCGGTAGATCGAACATGGTATCAAGAAGGATATTTTCCATAATCGAGCGTAGCCCGCGGGCGCCGGTTTTGCGTTTCACGGCTTTACCGGCAATGCTGATGAGGGCATCTTCGGTAAACGCCAGTTGAACGTCTTCCATATCAAACAAGCGCTGGTACTGCTTGACCAATGCGTTCTTCGGCGCCGTCAGAATTTCGATCAGGGCATCCTTGTCGAGATCATCAAGGGTCGCCAGCACCGGCAAGCGACCGACAAATTCCGGGATCAGGCCAAATTTAAGCAGGTCTTCGGGTTCCACATCGCGCAGGATTTCGCCGGTATTACGTTCTTCCGGCCCGCGCACATCGGCACCGAAGCCAATGCTCATGCCCTTGCCACGATTGGAGATAATCTTGTCCAGGCCGGCAAACGCACCACCACAGATAAACAGGATATTGGTGGTATCGACCTGCAGGAATTCCTGCTGCGGGTGTTTGCGCCCACCCTGCGGCGGTACGCTGGCGACCGTGCCTTCCATGATTTTCAGCAGTGCCTGCTGAACGCCTTCGCCGGACACGTCGCGGGTAATGGATGGATTGTCGGACTTGCGAGAGATTTTGTCGACCTCATCAATATAAACAATACCGCGCTGCGCCCGTTCGACGTTGTAATCGGCAGATTGCAACAGTTTCAGGATGATATTTTCGACGTCCTCGCCAACGTAACCGGCTTCGGTCAGGGTCGTTGCATCGGCCATGGTGAACGGCACATCGAGAATTCGGGCCAGGGTTTGCGCCAACAACGTTTTGCCGCAACCGGTAGGGCCGACCAGCAGGATGTTCGATTTTGCTAATTCGACCTCGTTGTTGCCGCCGCTGTGGCTAAGGCGCTTGTAATGATTGTGGACGGCAACCGCTAGCACGCGCTTGGCGTGCGATTGGCCGATGACATAATCATCCAGGACAGTATTGATTTCGCTGGGTGTTGGCACGCCTTCGCCGGACTTGACCAGTGACGTCTTGTGTTCCTCGCGGATAATGTCCATGCACAGCTCGACGCATTCATCGCAGATGAATACGGTCGGCCCGGCAATTAACTTGCGGACTTCGTGTTGGCTCTTACCGCAGAACGAGCAGTAGAGCGTATTTTTTGAATCGCCGCTGTTGGACTTACTCATCGTATCTCCGTTACCAGATGGTACCGACCCCCGGTTTCCCGGACGGCCATATTATGCCTAGGTCGGGGCGCACACAACCCATAGCGTCAAGCCCCTGCAAATACAGGCTTTACCATATTGATATGGTGATTATTAACGGCGACTTAAAAAGAAAATTAATCCTTGCTTTCGTCGCCACCGTTTTCGCCTTCATCAAGTTCCGGGCGGCTGTACACAACATCGTCAATAATCCCGAAATCCTTGGCTTCCTCGGGCGACATGAAGCGATCGCGCTCGACCGCTTCTTCGATAACGCTCAAAGGCTGGCCGGTGTGCTCGGCGTAAATATTGTTGAGGCGTGAGCGTAAAGACAGGATTTCCCTGGCCTGGATTTCGATATCCGACGCCTGCCCCTGGGCACCGCCAGAAGGCTGATGGATCATCACCCGGGCGTTGGGCAGGGCATAACGCTTGCCCTTGGCACCGGCACACAACAGGAATGAGCCCATCGACGCTGCCTGGCCGATGCAAACGGTCGAAACATCAGGCCGGATGTAGCGCATGGTGTCATAAATGGCGAGGCCGGATGTGACGATCCCGCCCGGAGAATTTATATAAAACGATATGTCCTTGGTCGGGTTTTCCGATTCAAGGAACAATAGCTGTGCGCAGACCAGGCTGGCGACATGATCGTCAACGCCGCCGGTCAGGAAAATGATCCGCTCTTTCAGCAGGCGGGAATAGATATCGTAGGCGCGTTCGCCCCTGTTGGTCGTTTCGACGACCATGGGAACAAGACCGCTCATATAGGTTTCAACCGGATCGTTCATACGCTTAAACCACCTTAAATTACAGAATCGAATGGAAACACTGCACAATTCCCGCCATTTATTCAACAAGCAGGGTGAGGCCCTGTCGCCGGAGAGCTAATCTGACTTCTTTGCCGCCTTCTTTTTAGCCGCCGGTTTCTTGGCCGCCGCCTTCTTTTTCGCCGGTTTCTTCTTCGGTTCCTCCAGCGGCTTCATCAGTTCTTCCGGGGACACCTTTTTGTCACTGACCTTGGCCAATTCGAGGATAAAATCGACGACCTTGTCCTCCATCAGTGGGCCGCTCAAAGATTGCAGGGCCTCGGGATTCTTGCGGAAGTATTCAAGCACTTCCTGCTCCTGTCCCGGGTACTTTTGGGCCTCGGCCATCATGGCGCGGTTAAGGTCTTCCTGGCTGATCTGGAGGTTGTTCTGGGTGCCAATTTCGGCCAACAACAAGCCAAGACGAACACGGCGTTCGGCAATATCATTGAATTCCGTCTTCAACTCGTCGTCGCTTTTACCCTCGCTCGGGTCCTCGTCGTGGCCATGTTCCTTGGCATGCTTGCGATGCTCTTCGAACTGCGTCCAGATGGCTTCCGACTCTCTATCCATCAGGCCCTGAGGCACCACGAAATCATGGTTTTCCTCGAGCTGGTCGAGAAGCAGTCGTTTCAGGCGTTGACGTGACATTTCCTTGAATTCACGTTCGTGCTCTTCACGGATATTCTTCTTAAGGGTGTCGAGATCGTCGATGCCGACTTTCTTGGCCAGATCATCATCGATGGTCGCCGGAGTGGTTTCCTTCAGTTCCCTGACAGTGACATCAAACACCGCGTCCTTACCGGCCAGGTCGGCACCGCCGTATTCTTCGGGGAAGGAGACCTTGACCTCAACCTTGTCGCCAGCCTTGACGCCGATTAATTGGTCTTCAAAGCCAGGAATAAAGCTGCCGGAACCCAGTTCCAGCTCATAGCCTTCGGCCTTGCCGCCGGGGAATTCCTCGCCGCCTACCTTGCCGATAAAGCCAATAACCACGACATCGCCCAACTTGGCCTTGCGGTCGGATTCGATTAACTTGGACGTCTTGTGGGCGCTGGCCAGCCTGTCCAGGGTTTTGCTGACTTCCTCCTCGTCGGCCTTGACGACCAGGCGTTCCAAATTGATCTTGGAAAAATCCATCGGCGTAATCTTGGGCATAACCTCGATCGCCATGGTGTATTCCAGATCGGAACCTTCCTCGAATTTGATGACCTCTATCTTCGGCTGCATGGCCGGACGCAAGTCGCGCTCGGCCAGCGCCTTCTCGGAGGTTTCACCAACGGTGCGCTCCAGCACTTCGCCCATGATCGAAGGGCCGTACTGTTTACGCAGCAGCGCCGCCGGCACCTTACCGGGACGGAAACCCGGCAAACGGGCGGTTTTTGATATTTCGTCGAGGCGGCTGTTGACTGTTTTTTCGATCTCGTTTGCCGGAACGGCAATCGTGAATTCGTGCAACAAACCTTCGGTTTTTGTTTCAGTGACCTGCATCAGTATCCCAATCGGAAAGCTAGTTTCAGAGAAAAATTTATTCTACTTCGGACGGTTGGTGCGGGCGAGAGGACTTGAACCTCCACGACTTGCGTCACAGGTACCTAAAACCTGCGTGTCTACCAATTCCACCACGCCCGCCTACCAGGACGCACCCGATCCCTTTGAAATTCCTTATAAAATGGCCTTGCAAGGGAACCTTCGGCCAGAAGCCCTTAGCGGGGCCGCGAGAATATACGAAATGGTTCGCCTGTCAATTACCCTGTGAGGCCCGGCTTTAGCCCTTCAACAGCCCACGAACACCGGAAGATGCGGCCACTTTACCGCTTGAGGTATATGTTTCGTGATTGTCCTCTACTTCATCCAGCTTGTAGCGATAGTTGATCATGACCCCGGCCGACTGCCGGATCCCTTTTTCCGATGTATCCCCCTGCCAATTAAGCCTTTCCATTCTGGCGCCATTGCTCAAATGGAAATGCGCCACCGGATCTAATGCCGTCAACTCTCCGGGGCGGCGCTTTTCCACCATCAGGTAGCGGGCACAAAGCCTGAGCAACGGCGCACGTAAGGCCTCCGACAGGGTCTCGGAATGGGGCCAGTGTGGATCATCGAGCAGGGTCATGAGCGTTTTCTCGGCATCCCGGGAGGTTCCGGCGACGGCGCTCAGGGCCTTGGCATCGCCCGGCGTCAGCAACGTCCCGTCAGCCTTGCCCAGATTGTCCGCCAACCACGCCCGGAAACCCGGAACCGGCGACAATGTGGCAAAGGTTTTCAGGCCTCCAAATTCGGTCGATAGCCTGTTGGCGACCCGTTTGATCAGGAAATTGCCGAAACTGATCCCGGCAAGCCCCTTCTGGGCGTTGGATATGGAATAGAAAATGGCCGTATCGGCCTTTTCCGGGTCGATCACCGGGGCATTTTCATCAAGCAGGTCCTGAATACTGTCGGCCAGACCGTCAACCAGCGCCACTTCGACAAAAATCAACGGCTCATCGGGCATTCGTGGATGAAAATAGGCGAAACACCGACGGTCGGAATCGAGGCGTTTTTTCAGGTCATCCCAACTTTCGATGGCATGTACGGCTTCATAGGCGATCAGTTTTTCGAGTACGCTGGCTGACGACTCATCCCAGCTGATCCGCCTCAATTCCAGAAAATCCACATCGAACCATGTCGCCAGTAAACTCTTTAAATCCTGCTCCAGGGCTTTCAGTGCCGGGTCGCTGCGAGCCGGGCCTAAAAGGTCTGCGCGCATATCAACTAAAAACTTAATTCCCTCTGGCAAAGCATTGAATTGAGTTAGTAATTTTACCCGTGGAGCCTCTAAATAATGACGCAACATGGCCTCTGCGGCATACCGGGAAGCGGCGTCATCGGCGCCCTGTAATTTACCGACGGCGACATCGACGCCGGCCCGGTCAACGTCGAAATCACGGGCCATGATGCCCAGAAACCTGAGCCGACCGGTTTCGTTGAGTGCCAGATAGGCCCGGCCAAGGGCGGCAGCCCGCGCCCGGGCCGAAACCTCGCCACCACGGGTCTCCAGGCAAGCACGCATCTGTTCGCGCAGCCTCGCCGCATCATCGTCGGGAAGGTCCGGTTGCAGGCTGGCGGCAGATTCATCGTATTCAGCGCCGGCTATTCCCTGCCACACCGTTCTGAGATTATTCAGGGTTCGCTCTAAAAACCCGGTCTTGCCACTTTCTGTCATGACGAATGGTCATCCCAATTTTGCAATTCAGTCAAGACGGAGGATACACCCATTGCCAGATCCTCGGCGATCAGCCCGTTTCCGATGGCGGTAGCGGCTCGGCTGTGCAGCCAGGCAGCGGCACAGGCGGCATCTGGCATGGGCATCCCCTGGGCCACCAGCCCGACGGCAAACCCGGCCAGTACGTCACCAGAACCGGCGGTAGCCAGGGTCGGCGGCGCATTGTCGTTAATCACGGTGCAGCCGGACGGATCGGCGATGACAGTATCGGCGCCTTTCAGGAGGACCACGGCTCCGCTTATGGCGGCGGCGGCACGGGCGCGGGCCGGTTTATTGCCGGTAACATCAAACAACCGGGCAAATTCCCCTTCATGGGGGGTCAGCAATACCGGGCCAGACGCCTTTATGGCCGAAAACAGGGATTCCGGATCATCGGCAAACACCGTCAGGGCATCTGCGTCAAGCACCACCGGGCGCTTCGACGCCAGGGCCGTGAGCACGAAATCGCGGGTTCTGGGCCCCAGCCCACAGCCGGGGCCGACAAGAATGGCACTTTTGCGTTCATCGGACAGGAAATCTTCAAAAGCCGCCAAATCATCGATCGCTTTGACGATATTTCCGGGATCCCCGGCGGCATAGATATCGAAGGCCTCGGGCGGGGCTGCGATTGATACCAGCCCGGCCCCCATGCGCCGGGCCGCCGTCGCCGCCAACCGCGCCGCGCCAGTCATTTCCGGGCCGCCGACGACGACCGCATGACCGTGGGTGAATTTATTGTCCGCAGCCTGGCGATGGGGGAAAACATCCAACCACAGGTCTGGGCTGTTGGCGAAGCTATCCGGGGCTATGTCTTCGAGGACGTGATCGGGAATGCCGATGTCAGCAACCACCAAATCGCCCATCAGGTCGCGCCCCGGCAGCAGCAAATGGCCCGGCTTGCGGCGGAAAAATGTGACGGTCAGCTTTGAAGATGGCGCAGCGCCAAGAATTTCACCGCTATTGCCATCAACACCGCTCGGCATATCAACAGCAACGCAATCAAGTTCGCGGCTGTTAATTTCCTCGACAATGGACAACGCCTGCCCGTGCAGGGGCTTCGATAGTCCCGACCCGAACAACGCATCGACGACCAGCGGAGCATCATCGAGGATTGCTGCCGCCACCTCCTCGATATCGCCAGACCAGCGTTCGGCGTTAATTGCGGCGTCGCCCTTTAGTTTTTTGCGGTCGCCGAGCAGCGCCAGGCGCACCGGCCAACCGTCATCGGCCAACAACCGGGCGATGACGAATCCGTCACCGCCGTTGTTCCCGGGCCCGCAAAGGACAGCTACCGGGCGCGGCAGCCAGCGCTGCCTGATTTGATTGGCAACGGCACTTCCAGCCGCCTCCATCAGGTCGAGCCCAGACACGCCGCTAGCGATAGCGGCGGCATCGGCGGCGGCCATCTGTTCAACCCTGAGCAGGACAATATCGTTCATTGAACAATCATAGCCGTTGCTCAAGGGCCGGGCTATAACGGCGACATCATGAATGACGGCAAGGACATCATTATTCTTGGCGCAGGCGTCATCGGCGTCACCAGCGCCTATTATCTGGCCCGCGCCGGCCATCGGGTGACCGTCATTGACCGTCAACCCGGACCGGGGCTGGAAACCAGCTATGCCAACGGCGGTCAGATTTCCGCCAGCCACGCGGTGCCTTGGGCAATGCCGTCGACCCTGCCGAAAATCATCAAATGGCTGGGCCGCGCCGATGCGCCGCTGAAAATCCGGCTCAGGGCCGACCCTGCCCTGCTCGCCTGGTGTGTCCGGTTTCTCGCCAACTGCACGTCGGGGCGCGCCGCCGTCAACATGGAACGGATGCTGCGCATCGCCCTTTACAGCCGTCAGGCCCTGGCTGAGATCGAATGCGAAACGGCCATGGACTATCAGCAACGAAGCTGCGGTATTTTGCATATCTATGGCGACCCATCGGAATATAAACAGGCGTGCTTACAGGCCGGACAGTTGTCGGATATCGGTCTCGAAAACCACCCCCTTGATGGGTTCGGCTGCGTTCATGTCGAACCGGCTCTGGCCAGCGCAAGGAATAGGGGGTTGCTGGTCGGCGGCATCCATACCCCGGGTGATGGCAGCGGTGATGCCCATATGTTCACAGCCCAATTGGCCGACATCGCCGCCGGTCTGGGCGTTGAGTTCATCTATGACAGCCCAATCCGACGATTGATTGATGACGGCGGGCGCATTGCCGGGGTCGAGACGGAAACCGAAATCCGGCGCGGCGATGCCTATGTGGTGGCGCTGGCCAGTTACAGCCCGCTGCTGCTGAGGCCCCTCGGCATTCGTCTGCCGATTATCCCGGCCAAGGGCTATTCGGTCACCCTGCCCCTGACCGCCGATACCGTGGCGCCGACGGTCAGTCTTATTCAGGACGAAAAGAAATTGGTCTACAGCCGCCTGGGGCAGCGACTGCGCGTCGCCGGAACTGCCGATCTGACCGGCTATGATTTATCCATAGACGACAGACGGGCACGCATGGTTCTGGATGCGGCGCTGGAGCTGTTCCCCGGTGCCGGTAATTCGGCAGAGCCCGAATTCTGGGCCGGTCTCAGGCCGAAAACACCGGATAGCGTCCCGGTGATCGGCCCCACCCGATACGACAATCTATTCCTCAACACCGGCCACGGCACCCTGGGCTGGACCATGGCCTGTGGCTCGGGACGCTTTATTGCCGATATGATTTCCGGCAAAACGCCAAAAATCGACATGCTGGGACTTGGTATCGAACGTTTTAAATGAACTGTAAAAGCTATATAAATGCTCTTCCCAAAAAACCAAGGGCTGCCCCTATGACAACGGATGAAATCGACATAATCGAAAGGACTTCGCCTTTTCGGGGCTATTTCCGGCTCGACCGGTATCTGCTCAAACACGGACTGTTCAAAGGCGGCTGGAGCGATACAATTTCGCGGGAAATTCTTGAACGCGGCCACGCCATCGGCCTCCTTCCCTATGATCCAGACCTCGACAAACTGGTGCTCATCGAACAATTCCGAACCGGGGCTTATGCGGCCCGAACTTCGCCGATTATTGATAATAACGCCAGCCCATGGCTGATCGAATGCGTTGCCGGCATTATCGAGGAAGGGGAACAGCCCGAAGACGTTGTCCGCCGTGAAGCGATCGAAGAATGCGGTTGTCCGGTCAGCGACTTGTTACCAATCCACACCTATTATGCCTCGCCCGGGTGCTCGTCAGAAACCGTCGCACTTTATTGCGGACGCATCGATGCATCCAATGCCGGCGGCATTTTCGGACTGGATCACGAAAATGAGGATATCCGCGTTTTCACGGTTAGCCCAGATGAAGCCTTTGACATGATGGCAAAAGGACAATGCAACAATTCAATGGCGCTGATCGCATTGCAGTGGTTTTGCATCAACCGTGACGAGGTGCGCCGTAAATGGCTTTCTGGATAGAGGCAAAGCACCTCACCACTCTTGATCAATACCGCCATCACCCTTAATTTCAAATAACGGATCATATTCAAGTACCTCAGGATTTTTATCACATGGACATTCGCGACGGCTTTATAGGCGCTATTGGCAATACGCCTCTGGTCAGGCTCAAGGGGCCGTCGGAGGCGACCGGCTGTGAAATCCTCGGCAAGGCTGAATACGCCAACCCGGGCGGCTCGGTAAAGGATCGGGCGGCGCTTTACATCGTGCGCGATGCCGAGCAGAAAGGCTTGTTGAGGCCCGGCGGCATTATTGTCGAGGGCACCGCCGGCAACACCGGCATCGGTATCGCCATGGTCGCCAATGCGCTCGGATATCGCTCCGTGATCGTCATCCCGAACACCCAGAGCCTGGAAAAGAAAGACATGCTGCGCCTGTGCGGGGCGGACCTGCGCGAAGTGCCCGCCGTTCCCTACAAAAACCCGGAAAACTACGTTCATGTTTCCGAAAGGATCGCCAACGAGCTAAACGCAAGCGATCCGAACGGCGCCATCTGGGCCAACCAGTTCGACAACACCGCCAACCGCCAAGCCCACATCGAGACCACGGGGCCGGAAATCTGGATGCAGACCGACGGCAAGGTCGATGGCTTCATTTGCGCCGTCGGCACCGGCGGTACCCTGGCCGGGGTTGCAACCACCCTGAAGGGACTCAATAAGAACATCAAAATCGGCCTCGCCGACCCTGAGGGCGCCGCACTTTACAGTTATTACAAGGATGGTGAACTGAAATCCGAAGGCTCTTCCATCACCGAGGGAATTGGTCAGGGCCGGATTACGGCAAATCTGGAGGGACTTGAAATAGACTTCCCTTATCAAATTCCTGATGAAGAATTACTTCTCGTCGCCTTCGATCTTTTACGCAACGAAGGTTTCTGCCTTGGCGCATCAAGCGGCATCAACGTCGCCGGGGCCATCCGCATGGCCCGCGACATGGGTCCCGGTCACACCATCGTCACCATGCTGTGCGATTCAGGTACCCGCTACATGAGCAAAATGTTTAATCCGGAATTCCTGAAGGAAAAGAACCTGCCGGTTCCAGACTGGTTGAACTAGGACAAGGTAGCAAAAAATGGAATACACAAACCCTGACGCCCTGGTTAGCACTGAATGGCTGGCCGAACATCTGGATGCCCCGGATGTTCGTGTGATAGATGCCACCTTTCATTTGCCCCATGCCGACAGGAACGCCCGGGAAGAATTTGAGTTCCGCCATATACCCGGCGCCGTATACTTTAATATCGACGAAATTGCCGATACCAGCACCGCCCTTCCCCACATGTTGCCAAGCCCTGAAAAATTTTCTTCCAATGTCCGCAAGCTGGGTCTAGGTGACGGCAGCCGTATTGTCGTTTACGACAGCAATGGCGGTTTCATGGCGGCGTGCCGGGTATGGTGGACATTCCGTTATTTCGGATGCCGGGACATCGCCGTCCTTGACGGGGGCCTGCCGAAATGGACCAAAGAAGACCGCCCGGTCGAAGAAGGACCGGCCATGCCCCAGGAACGTCATTTTACGCCCAGCATGAACAACACGCTGGTCAAGAATCTGGACCAGATGTTGGCTAATCTTGACAGCCATAAATTTCAGGTCGTCGATGCGCGCAGCGAAGGTCGCTTTTCCGGCGTTGACCATGAGCCCCGCCCGACCGAAAAGCGCGGCCATATTCCGGGCAGCATCAACCTGCCTTTCGTTAAGATGATGAACCCGAAAGACAATTTCACCTTCAAGTCTGCCGGCGAACTTCAGGCCCTTGTCGATGAGGCCGGAATCGATCTTTCACGGCCCATCACCGCCAGTTGCGGTTCCGGCGTTACCGCATCGGTTACTGCCTTTGCCCTATACCTTCTGGGACACGAAGACGTTGCCGTCTATGATGGATCGTGGGCCGAATGGGGCGACCATACCGACACCCCGATCGGCCCGTGACGGAAACGCCTTTCTTAATCCGCCCGTTTGAAGACGGCGACGTTGATGACGTCGCCGCCGTCTGGAAATCCTGTGAGTTGTCACGGCCATGGAATGATCCGGTACATGACATGGAATTTTGTCAGGGCCACGACAACGCGAGGCTTTTTGTCGGACTGGAAGGCGGACGTATTGTCGCTACGGTTATGACCGGCCATGACGGCCATCGGGGCGCTATCTATTACCTGGGCGTTCACCCCGACCATCGTGGCAAGGGTTACGGCAAACGCATGACCATGCAGGCGGAAATCTGGTTGCGGGACTTAGGTGTCTGGAAGTTGAACCTGATGATCCGCGACGATAATTTGAATGTCCGTAAATTTTACGAATCTATCGGTTATGAAATGGAACTCCGCACCGTTATGGCGCGCAGGCTTGACGGCGATGACTAAGAATAAACTGGAAAGCGTCATCACCTATCTGCAAATGATGGGGCCGCCCACAGCCCCGCCACCGCCCGCTCCGCTGGGCCATATCGCCCTGCTTCATTGCGAAAAGCCGACGGTTTCCTTTTACCGATATCTTTATGACACGGTCGGAGCGCCATGGCTGTGGTACGAGCGCCGGGTCATGGACGACGATGCGCTTTCAGAAATCATTAACGACGACAAGGTGGAAATTTTCGTTCTGTACGTTCACGGCAACCCAGCCGGATATTTTGAACTGGACCTGAGGCAGATGCCGGATATGGAACTGGCTTACTTTGGCCTGATGCCCGAATTCATCGGCCAGGGGCTTGGGTTGTTTCTACTGCGGCAGGCCATTGATTCCGCATGGCTGCACAAGCCGAAGCGTCTATGGCTACATACCTGCAATCAGGACCACCCAGGTGCCCTGCCGTTTTACCAGCGCGCCGGATTCGATGTTTATGAACAAGAAACGATTGTAATCGATGATCCGCGCACCAAGTATGCCGATCTTGAATGGCCCGAAGCCTGACCGGCGTTAGCGCATAGACCCAAGATTGGCCATCAGCGCCGTGTTGATGCGGCGCACTTCTTCGGCGACCTTATGGGCCTTGTCCTTGTCTTCATCACAACAGTTGAAGGCGACATCGGCGCAACGATTGCGTTCCTCGAGCAGAGCCTTGATGATCGCCTGCTCGATGGCAATGGCGACTTCCTTTGAAATACCATCGGACGATACGCCAAGAATTTCCTGTACCACGGCGGTAGTTTCTTCTGCGCGCTCTCTCAGGCTTTTGGTCATATCGGCCCCCTTACTCAGTGCGACAGAATTTGGCTCAGGAATAATTTGGTGCGATCGTTCTGCGGGTTGTTGAAGAACTCATTGGGTTCGTTTTCCTCAATGATCTGACCTTCGTCCATGAAGATGACCCGGTTGGCGACTGTCTTGGCGAAACCCATTTCGTGGGTCACGCACATCATGGTCATGCCTTCCTCGGCCAGTTCGACCATAACGTCGAGCACTTCCTTGATCATTTCCGGATCAAGAGCCGAAGTCGGCTCGTCGAACAACATGACCTTGGGGTTCATACACAGCGACCGCGCAATGGCGACGCGCTGCTGCTGACCACCGGAAAGTTGACCCGGATATTTTTTTGCCTGCTCAGGTATCTTGACGCGCTCGAGTAAATTCATGGCGACTTCTTCGGCTTCTTTCTTGGGCATTTTGCGGACCCAGATCGGCGCCAAAGTCAGATTGTCGAGGATGCTCAAATGTGGAAACAAATTGAAGTGCTGAAACACCATGCCGACTTCCTTGCGAATTTGCTCGACGTGTTTCAGGTCGCCAGTCAACTCCGTTCCTTCGACGATGATCTGGCCCTGCTGGTGTTCTTCCAGACGGTTGATGCAACGGATCATGGTCGACTTGCCGGAACCGGACGGCCCGCAGATGACGATGCGCTCACCCTTGTGGACAGTCAGGTTGATGTCTTTGAGGACATGAAACTCACCGTACCACTTGTGAACGCCGATCATGTTGATCATGACATCGTCGGTGACGGTCATTTCCTTGGTCGGAGCCTGTATGGCTATTTCAGACATGGTCTTTCTCCGTAACAAATTTCCCGGCGATCAATGGCCGGTATGAAGTTTCTTTTCCAGGTGTTGGCTATAGCGCGACATGCTGAAGCAGAAGCACCAGAAGACGAAGGCCGCGAACACATAGCCCTCGATATGAAAGCCCAACCAGTCCGGGTTGGTGCCGACCAGCTGGATCATACCGAGCAAGTCAAACAGGCCAATAATCAAGACCAGGGTTGTGTCCTTAAACAGGCCAATGAAGGTATTGACGATTCCGGGGATGACCAGCTTCAAGGCCTGCGGCATAATGACCAGATTCATGGTCTTCCAATAGCTCAAGCCCAGTGCCTCGGCAGCTTCGGTCTGGCCCTTTGGGATTGCCTGCAGGCCACCACGCACGACTTCCGCCATGTATGCGGCCGAGAACAGCATGACGCCGATCAATGCCCGGATCAGTTTGTCAAAGTGCATGCCCTCGGGCAGGAATAGCGGGAACATCACTGATGACATGAACAGCACGGTGATCAGCGGAATGCCACGCCAGAATTCAATAAAGCCGATGCAAATCGCCTTAACCACCGGCATATCCGAACGCCGTCCCAGCGCCAGCACTATGCCTATGGGCAACGAGGCGACGATGCCGAGAACGGAAATCACCAGAGTCAGGAACAAGCCGCCCCACAACGGTGTTTCCACGTGCTCCATTCCGAACGAGCCGCCGACGAAAAGGTAAAACGCGATGATTGGATAACCAATGAGCAGGAAGACTGACAGCCAGCCCTTCCACCTGAAGCTAGGGACAAACAATGGAATGGCGGCAACGACCAGCAGCGCATAGGCAAAATTGATTCGCCACACTTCGGTGTCAGGATAACGGCCATACATGATCTGCTTGAACCAGAAACCGATATAAATCCAGCACGCCCCTTCGCGTGAGCAGTCATCACGGTTGGTGCCGAACCAGTCGGCATCCAAGAACGCCCATTGAACGACCGGCGGCACGGAAAGATAAATCAAGTAGCCGCACAACAATGTCAGGAATATGTTGAGCGGCGACGACAGCATATTGGCGCGCACCCAACCGACGGCCCCAATGGTGATCGACGGCGGCGCCCAATCGGGATGTTCGCCTAATTTGTGAGTCGGTTTTTGATCGCTCATGATTAGCGCTCCACCAACGCCATTTTATTGTTGTACCAGTTCATGAAGGCCGAGATCAGCAAGCTGATGGTCAGGTAAACCGCCATAGTAATACTCAGCACTTCGATCGCCTGACCGGTCTGGTTCAAGACGATGCCGCCGAAAACCAGCACCAGATCGGGATAGGCGATGGCCGCGGCCAGCGACGAATTCTTGGTCAGGTTCAGGTACTGACTGGTCAGCGGCGGAATAATCACGCGCAGGGCCTGGGGAATAACCACCTTGCGAAGCGTTACCCCGGGTTTAATGCCAAGGGCGTATGAGGCCTCGGTCTGGCCATGGCTGACGGCCATGATGCCGGAACGGACGATTTCGGCAATGAAGGTGGCCGTATAAAGCGACAGCGCCAAGGCCAGGGATACCAGTTCAGGAATAACGACAATACCACCGGTGAAGTTAAAGCCCGTTAACTCAGGGTAATTCCAGCTCATGGGGAAGCCAGCGATCACCGCAGCGATAGACGGCAACCCGATGATAATACCGATGGAAGCATAGACCGTATGAAACTGCTGACCGGTTTTTTCCTGACGCTTATGGGCCCACTTGGCCATAAATATGATGATGACGATAGCGGCAACAAACGCCCACGAGATTAAGGCGAAACCGTCTTCAAAAACCGGCCTAGGCGAATAGAGCCCCCGGTTATTAAGGAAAAAGGATTCCATCACCATAGCACTGTCGCGCGGTGCCGGAAGATTGCGCAGAACGCCAAAATACCAAAAGAAAATTTGCAGCAGCAACGGAATGTTGCGCAAGGTCTCAATATAAACCGTGGCCATCTTGGCAAGAAGCCAGTTGCTTGAAAGCCTGGCGACGCCGACCAGAAAACCAAATATTGTGGCGAAGAAAATGCCGATGCCGGCAACCAGCAGGGTATTGAACAGACCGACAAAGAACGCCCGTCCGTATGTGTTTTCTTCGGAATAATCGATCAGGCTCATCAGGATCGAGAAACCGGCAGTGGTATCAAGGAAACCAAAGCCAGAGGCGATGCCCTGGCGAGCCAAGTTGTCCAGCGTATTGCTGATAAGATAAGCGCCCAGCGCGATAACGCCGCCTAGCACAAGAAATTGAAAAAACAGTGCCCGATAAACCGGGTCGTTCCAAATGGGCGGCTTGGCCGGCCTGTTGGAATTAGATACACCCTGAGCCACGATCAGATTTCCCCCGAAACCTTTTTTTCAGCCATTATTCTGGCTTTAAGAACTGTGCCCGACCCTTGCGGGTCGGGCACATATCTTTTTAGAGCTACCGGATTAGCGTGCCGGCATCGGGTACATCAACCCGCCATTGTTCCACAGGTTGTTAACGCCACGCGCCAGCATCAGAGGCGTATCCGGACCGACGTTACGGTCGTAGGATTCGCCGTAGTTGCCGACCTGCTTGACGATGTTGTAGGCCCAGTTCGGCTGCAAACCAAGGTTCTTGCCGACGTCGCCTTCAACACCAAGAATACGCTTGATGCCTGGGTTATCGCTGCCCTTCATCTTGTCAACATTACCCATGTTGATGCCCATTTCTTCGCTTTCGAGCATCGCATACAGGGTCCATTTAACAATATCGAACCACTGATCGTCGCCATGACGGACCACGGGGCCAAGCGGCTCCTTGGAGATAACTTCCGGCAGCACCATGTGATCGTCAGGCTTGCCTAACTTGAAACGCTGGGCGGCAAGGCCCGAGCGGTCGGTGGTGTAAACGTCGCAACGTCCGGCGTCATAAGCGGCGACAACCTCGTCGGCCTTTTCGAAGGCGACCAGCTTGTATTCCAGCTTGTTGGCACGGAAGTAATCGGCAACGTTAAGTTCGGTGGTGGTGCCCAGGTTGGTGCAGACCGACGCGCCGCCAAGTTCCAGAGCGTTTTTAACACCGAGGCTCTTGCGAACCATGAAGCCCTGACCGTCGAAGTAGTTGACGCCGGCGAAGTTCAGGCCCAGCGCGGTATCACGGGTGGCGGTCCAGGTGGTGTTACGCGACAGAACGTCGACTTCACCAGATTGCAACGCCGTAAAGCGTTCCTTAGCCGACAGCGGCGAATACTTGACCTTGCTGGCGTCGCCTAAGGTGGCGGCGGCGACGGCACGGCAGAGATCAACGTCGATACCGGTCCAGTTGCCGTTGGCGTCCGGGTTCGAGAACCCTGGCAGGCCCTGGCTGACGCCGCATTGGACGAAGCCTTTAGCCTTAACGTCGTCTAGAGTGCCTGCATTGGCCGCCGAGCTGACAAACGCAGCTGCGGCGATCGCAGACAGAATTTTAACAGATTTCCTCATTAGAAGCTCTCCCTGATGATTACTTGTTATGATTCAACCCCTGACGATACCCATTCCCAATATTCAGAAAAATGTATCGAAACAAAGGAGTTGAAAACAGTAAAACATGAAACATTCAGGGGTCACAAGGACTAAGGGTCAAATGATTGATTTTTATGCGGTTCTGATACCTTTATATAATGTCATGAACATTCCACCCCCTGACAGGGGTGGTGAAATGAAGTGAAATAAATGAACGGATACAAGGCATGAGCGACAAAAAGCTGAAAAAACAGACCCTGCTTCTACAGGCCGGGCGAAGCCCGAAAGACAATTTCGGTATCGTCAATCCGCCGGTTTATCATGCCTCGACCGTCACCTGGCCAACCATCGCCGACCTGGAACACGCCAACAAAACCCCTTATGACGGCGTTCGCTATGGGACACGGGGCACAACGACGACCTTCGCCCTTGAAGATGCGGTCACCGAACTGGAAAACGGCTATCGATCAATCGCCGTCTGTTCCGGGCTGACCGCTGTGACGGCACCGTTGACGGCGTTTCTGTCATCCGGCGACCATATTTTGATGGTCGATAGCGCCTACAGCCCGTCACGCGTATTCTGCGATAGCAACCTGAACCGCTTTGGCATTGAAACCACATATTACGACCCGATGATTGGTGCCGGCATTGAAGCCTTGGTTAAAGACAACACGAAGCTTATTTTTCTTGAATCTCCAGGCTCCCTGACATTCGAAGTGCAGGATGTTCCGGCCATTGTCGCCGTCGCCAAATCCCGTGGTATCACCACCATCATTGATAACACCTGGGCCGCAGGAACATATTTCCGGCCGCTGGATCATGGCGTCGATGTGACGGTACAGGCGGTGACCAAATATATCGGCGGCCATGCCGACCTGATCATGGGCGTCATTACAACCACCGAAGAAGCCTATCTGCCGGTCAAGCGTGAATGCTCGGTGCTCGGCATCCATGCGGCGCCGGACGATTGTTTCCTGGCCCTGCGCGGTTTGCGTTCCATGAACGCCAGGCTTGCATTGCACCAGGAACATGCCCTGAAGCTGGCCAACTGGCTCGGCGGTCGCGAAGAGGTGGCGCGCGTCCTCCACCCGGCGCTGCCCTCATGCCCCGGCCATGAAATCTGGAAGCGTGATTTTTCTGGCTCGTCCGGACTGTTCAGTATTGTCCTCAAAGATGGCTATTCAAAACAGGCGGTGACGGCCATGGTCGAAGGATTGGACCTGTTCCCCATCGGCTACAGCTGGGGTGGATATGAAAGCCTGATCATTCCGGCCTACCCACAACAGTCCCGAACCGCGACAAAGTGGAAGTCCGGGCCGGTTGTCCGCATCCATGCCGGGCTGGAAGATCCCGACGACCTGATCGCCGATCTGGAAAAGGGGTTGGCCCGTCTTAACGCGGCTTCCTGATTGCTAGTACCGACTGGCTACATATAAAAAGCACCAGCGCCGCGACGACGATCGACGGCCCGGAGGGTGTATCGGCTATATAAGATGCAGCAAGCCCCCCGAACACGGACAAACCGCCGCAAATGGATGCAAGCACTGCCATTTGTTCCGGTGTACGGGCCAGCGGCCTGGCCGCAGCGGCCGGGATAATCAACAGCGACGTCACCAGCAAGATGCCAACGACCTTCATGGCCAGTGCGACAACAGCGGCCAGCATCAGCATGTAACCAAGCTTAAGCGCCTGCACTGGCACACCCTCGACCAGGGCCAGTTCCTCATGCACGGTGGCCGCCAACAAGGGTCGCCAGATCAGGCCCAGGATAACCGCCACGGTGACGGCGACTCCATACAGCCAGACCAGATCTGAGGTCGTGATCGCAAGGATGTCACCAAATAGATATGACGTCAGATCAAGGCGTACGGAATCGAGAAACGCCGCCGCCACCAAGCCCATGGCCAGGGTGCCATGGGCCAATATACCGAGCAAGGTGTCCTCGCTAAGGATTGCCGTTCTCCGGCGATGACCAAAACCAAGAATCAACGCCACGACAAGACAGACGACGATGACGCCGAGCATTGGCTCTGCCCCGACCAACAGGCCAAGGGCAATGCCGAGTAAGGCAGAATGGGACAAGGTCGCGCCAAAATAAGCCATGCGTCGCCAGACAACGAAGGACCCTAACGGGCCGGCAATGGCGGCAACAGCCAAGCCGGCCAACAGGGCGCGAACCATGAAATCATCGGCAAGGAAATCAGTCATGATGATTCCCGCCACCATCTTCGTGCAAGGGCACGACACTGCCGTGAATATCGTGCTCATGATCGTGTTCATGATGATAGACCGAAAGCTCGGCTGCCACAGTCGGACCGAACAGGGCCACGAATTCCGGATGGCGGCTGACCGTCACTGGATGTCCGGCACAGCAGATATGGTTGTTCAGGCAGATAACATGATCTGTTGCCGCCATCACCACATGCAGATCGTGGGACACCATCAGCACCCCGCACCCCCGGTCATCGCGGATATGGCGGATAATCGCATACAGTTCCGATTGTCCGCCTAGATCGACGCCCTGCACCGGCTCGTCCAGTACCAACAGGTCTGGATCGCGCAAAAGGGCACGAGCCAGCAGCACACGTTGCATTTCGCCGCCGGAAATGTCCTGAATGGGACTGTCGGCAACTTGCCCGGCGCCGGTTTCTTCAAGCACCGCGCGCCTTCGTCCCAACCCTGCGGCGTGGCGCGGTATGCCAAGGGCAAGGAACCGGTTAACCGTCAACGGCAAAGCTGGATCAATCACAAGGCGTTGCGGCATGTAGCCGATCTTCAGGCCAGGGCGGCGAACCACAGTGCCGCCAGCCGGTTCAAGCAATCCCAGCAGGGCACGGACAAGGGTCGTTTTGCCGGCGCCGTTGGGGCCTATCAGGTTGACGATTTCGCCTGCCCGCACCTCGGCCCCGGCCTTGTGCAGGACACTTCGGCCACCATAGGAAACATTGATGTCGATGGCTTTAACCAGAACGCCAGTATCCGTATTACCGGGCATGGTTGGCCCCTCCCCGGCAATTCGGGCACTGGCCTTCAACCTCCAGGGTTCTTTTCCCCGTTACAAACCCCGTTTCCTCGGCAAGGGCGGCAATGGCACCGTCGATGCGCTTGTCGCTGATTTCGGCAGCAATGCCACAATCGCGGCAGATCAGGAATTGCGACGGATGGGCAAGTTGCGGATCGCTGCATCCGATATAGGCGTTAAGGCTTTCGATACGGTGAATGAGTCCCAGCTCGATCAGAAAGTCGAGAGCCCGATAGACGGTCGGCGGTTGGGCGTTGCGTTTTTCGCCCTTAAGAATTTCAAGGATGTCATAGGCGCCGACCGGTCGATGACTCTGCCAGACCAGTTCAAACACCCGCCGGCGTATGGGCGTCAGCCGGACACCCCGCCGGGTGCTCTTCGCCGCCGCCCAGTCCAGGGCTTGCTCGATACAATGGCCGTGATCATGGCCGTGATTTTTGAATGCCGTCGTCATGTTATGGCCTTCAGAAGGGCTTGACTGGAATATGTTATAATATAACATATCGTTTCAAGCAACAACTTAACTACCTGCAATACATGACGTATTTGACCAGAAGCACCCTCGCCTTGCTGATTTTCGTGCCGCTGATGGGCCCGGCCGCCGCCGCGACGCAAGGCCCGCGGGTGGCCGTCAGTATTCCGCCCATCCATTCCCTGGTTGCCGGTGTCATGGCAGGGATCGGGTTGCCGGACCTGATTGTGAAAGGGGCCGCATCGCCCCATGCCTACAGCCTGAAACCATCAGATGCCCGCACCCTCAATCGCGCTAATCTGGTGTTCTGGATCGGCCCCGAAATGGAACTGTTCCTGGAGAGGCCCCTTAAATCACTGTCTGAAAAGGCCCGGATAGTGACCCTGATAAAAAATGAATCCCTGCATTTGCTGGTTGACGAAAACCAACACAGCCACGACCCCCATATCTGGCTCGATCCAGCCAACGCTGCTGCCATCGTATCTGTAGCGGAACGTGAACTTTCCGCCCTTGATCCCAAGAATGCCGCGCGCTATGGGGAAAACGCAAAAAACATGCTTATTCGGCTGGATAAAATGGATCAGGACATCAGGCGTCAATTAAAACCCGTCGCTCACATCCCCCTTCTCGTCTTTCATGACGCTTACGCCTATTTCGCAAATGCTTTTCTGTTAAATGTCGTCGGTGCGGTCGTAATCAACCCCGAGCGGCTGCCGGGTGCCGCCAGGGCCTCGTCAATTCGCAGGTTAATTAGGGATAGCAAGGTCCGTTGCCTGTTTCGCGAACCCCAACTGCAATCAAGTTTACTGACAAGCTTGATTGGTGACCAAGACACAACAACGGTCGCCGTGCTCGACCCGCTTGGGGCATTACTGGTTCCGGGAGAAAATCTGTATTTTGATTTGATGGAAGGGAATGCCCGATCTGTGGTGGACTGCGCGCAGAATAATTAGGCTGGCCCTATGATTAGTTGGTTTCCGCCGCGTTTTTCATGGCTTCCATTTTTTTTGCCAACATGGTTTGCAAGATGGCATAGGCTTGATTGTCGATTTCCAGAAAATTGATTGCCAGAATTTTCGGTTTTTCGTCGAGACGGATAACCCGCGCCTGGACCGAAACCTTCGTCAATTTGCCCTTGGCCGAGCCTAGTTCCGAAATGGTGAACAAGGATCCCGGCGTCAACTCGCCCTTGTAATCGTCGATCAGGGCGCCCCCCAGACTCCAGTTTATGCTGGTGTATGTCTTTTTGCCGATCATCATGCCGATAGCAGGCTCGGTGATCCTGATATGCTCGCGACGTTCTTTATCTGCGGCTTTGTCTGCCATATCACTCATTTCCCCTTTGTCAGGGTTCTAGTTTAAACTGATTTTTCCCATTTATAACAGTATATAAGCCTTCTGCATACTAGCCGGTCATGGCGGCGGTTGACAGAAACCCTGAAAATGACCGAAGAACGGTGTCGAGACGAATATTAAGTGAGCAGCAGATGACAAGTAACAAACTGGATATAGAAGCCGTTCTGGCGGCCCTGAAGTTCAATGGCGATGGCCTGATACCGGCAATCGCGCAACAGCACGACAGCGGCGAAGTGCTGATGATGGCATGGATGAACAGAGAAGCGGTTTTCGAAACGCTGCAAACGGGGCAGGCCTGTTACTATTCGCGCTCTCGCGGCAAATTGTGGCGAAAGGGCGAAAGCTCGGGCCAGACACAGGCGGTGATGAATTTTCGTTGGGACTGCGACGGCGATACGGTTTTATTGCTGGTCGAGCAAACGGGCGTTGCCTGCCATACGGGTCGGCACAACTGTTTTTTCAATGCCGTCAGCGATGGAAAACCAGCGATCATTGCTGAACCGGAAGTCGATCCGGACGAGCTATATAATAAATAAGGGGCTGGTGACCCCGGCAGGACTTGAACCTGCAACCTCAAGATTAGAAATCTTGCGCTCTATCCAGTTGAGCTACGGGGCCAGAGGCAGGCCGCTTATGGATGGGCCCGGTTCAGGGGCTTCATCTGAGTCTGTCGAAGGCGAAGTTGCTGGAATAATCCTTCGGCAAAATACGCCGTTGCTTAGGCTCCGTAACCGAATAATCGAGTCCATGTTTCTTGGCGAAGGCCACGGCCTCGTCGCGAAGATCAAAATTCAGCCTCACCTGCCCCGGCATGTCGGTCGATCCGATCCACCCCATCAGAGGATCGGCGCGCCTGGCGGCCGATGGCTCAAATTCAAGAATCCAGCTACGCGTATTGGCGCGCCCTGACTGCATGACATTCTTCGTCGGCTGGTAGATGCGAGCTTTACTCATGGCTTCCTCGTAATCTTTCCGGCACCCCCGCAAGCAACTGGGGATGACTGGTCGGGGAGACTGGATTCGAACCAGCGACCCTCTGCTCCCAAAGCAGATGCGCTACCAGGCTGCGCCACTCCCCGAGCCTTTGTCTTCTAGGGCTTTTGACCATCTCAGGCAAGCCGGATTACCTTAATATATCGTAGGCATAGACACGACCCTTGGAATCGCCGATGAAAAGGGAACTGCCGCTGATGCTCAACCCGGCCCGGGAAATTATTTCCGAAGGATGCGTCCACAGCGGTTTGCCATTTTCCAAATCCAGAGCATAAAAAGTCCCCCTCTGGCTCTTGAAGTACATCCTGCCTTCGGCAAACACCGGCTTACCCATCAGATAATCAAAGGATTTGCCGGGAATGTTAAACTTCCAGCGGGTTTTGCCGTCCGACATATTCCAGGCATGGACGTTGGTGTTGGCGGACCCATAATAGACCGTATCGCCGACACCGGCGAGCGACGGAACCCAGTTGCCGGTATCTCGCCGCCAGACTTCTTTGCCATTAGCCGTGTCCAGCGCAACCAGGAAATCCCTGTAGCCGACAGATACCAGCCGGTCCTTGGTGGCATAAAGGGCCTTCGGGAATCCCTGCTCAGATACAAATGTCCATTTTACCCGGCCCCCATCAGCATCCAGGGCATAGACGCGGTAATGGCCGCCTTCATCAACTCTGACTTCAGTATTTTTATAATTGCCGCCCAGATAGACCGTCCCTGCGACGCGAAAGGGGGTCTGCAAGATGTAGTTGTCGCTGGTGAAGGCCCAGTTGATACGACCGTCGGCGGCATTGATGGAAAACAGCTTGGCCCCGGTAAAGGTATCACTGGGCAGGCCTTGTCCGACGAAGGTCGTCGGTACATAAAGAGTTTCTCCAGAAATCAGCGGTGCACGCTGGCAATTGATGCCGAGATCGATTTTCCACAGCACCGCGCCGTCAGTGCCTTCGAGCGCCGCCAGCGCGCCCCCCTTCAGGCAGACAAATACCCGTTTGCCGTCGCTACCCATACCCCGCGTCCAGACACCTTCTGCGGGGGCATATTGCCATTTTTGCTTGCCGCTGTTTGCATCGAATGCGATCAGCGGACCATCCTTGGGGATTACCAGCACCCGGTTAGCCACCACCACAGGAGGAAGATTGATCGGCGAGCCGGTTTCAACGCTCCAGCTCAGTCGGATCGCATCGTTTCCGGCGGTCGATGGGGCGCTTAGCCCGAACCAGCCAGCCGCTCCGACAGCGATTAATACGATAATTATTTTACTTAGTCTGGTCATGATTTTTTCCGATAAAAAAAGGCGGGAGAAAACACCTCCCGCCTTAATTTAATACCGAGAAGTTTCTCGATTACATTCCGTGGGCGACAATCGGGCCGTCACGGTTTTCTTCGGTGATGTCAAACTCGATGCCAGGAGGCATGCGGTTGTTACGCAGGCGTTCCTTCATCTTGCCATGACCCCAGTCAAAGTCGGTCATACCCATACCCATTGACTGACCGAACAGCGGAACTCCCGGAGGCTGTTCATTCACATCAGCACCCTTCATGACGCCTTCATAAGTGGACAGGTCCATCTCGTGATAGGAGTCTTCCGAGTTGTCGAAGTGACATGAGGTGCAGGCGGCGGTGCCTTCGCCCCAAACTTCGTCTGTGGTGAACATCGGAAGGATCATGTTCTGGAATGTCGCGTCATTCTTGGCACCAGAAGCAACCCACGCTTCGATCATACCGACTTCTTTGCCGGTCGGGCCGTCACGGTTCTCTTCGGTGATGTCGAACTCGACGCCAGGAGGCATGCGGTTGTTACGCAGGCGCGCCTTCATCTTCGAGTGACCCCAGTCAAAATCGGTCATGCCTACACCCATGGACTGACCGAACAGCGGAACCCCAGGCGGTTGTTCGTTGACGTCGGCGCCCTTCATCATGCCTTCGTAAGAAGAAAGATCCATCTCATGGTAGGAGTCTTCCGAGTTGTCGAAGTGACAAGAAGTGCAAGCTGCGGTGCCTTCACCCCAGATTTCGTCTTTGGTGAACAGCGGCAGAATATCCGTGTCAAAGTTGGCATCCGTGGCATTCCCGCTCATGTCTTCATAGCTGAAAGCGCCGTTCGGAGCGCCAGCCCCGACCCAGGTGGCCAACAGATCGACTGCCTTGATGGCACCGGGGTCGCCTTCGCTGACCATGCTTTTGGATCCGCCGACGCAAGCGCCAGCCGAAATGGCCAAAGCACCTGCAACAAGCATCCCAATTAGTGGTGGTTTTTTAAACATGTGGAGTATGTCCCCCTATTTTTATATTAAGAATTACTTATTTAAGAATTTTATTTTTACTGCGATTAAGCACGCAATTTGTTCTTTCATTGATACTAGCGTGTCTTATCTACCAACCTCAACAAACAAAATTGAATTTGTATAAAATCTTCGTGTTGAAATTGATAATGAAAGGCAACTCGCCAAAGCCTGCCGGCGCGTATTGTTCATATTTGAAGAGTGTTTTATTGCAGTTACTTGTGCCTAAAAGGAGCAAATGCCGCAAGATCCTTTTATTTACCGGCGATCGTTTTAATCAATTCATAGATACGTTTGCGGATCGTTGGGCTGGTTATTTTATAGTATGCGCGCACCAATTCCAGGGTTTCGCGCTTGACCATGGGGTCCGCTTTCAGCTTCGCTTGTGAGATGTCCGACATAGCGCCATATATGTCGGTACCGGATTCCTTCACATCTTGCGGCATGTCCTCGAAGAAATAGGATATGGACACATTGAGGATCTGGGAAAACTCGTATAACCGCGAAGCTCCTACACGGTTGGCACCGCGTTCATATTTCTGAATTTGCTGAAAGGTCAAGCCCACGGCCTCGCCCAGTTTTTCCTGGCTGATACCAAGAAGCGTGCGACGTAACCTTATCCGTATGCCAACATACACATCGACCGGGCGCGGCCCGTCGATGGCAACGTTACGGCGCTTGCGGCGTGCTTTTTTCACCATCCAGAATCCCCCCATAGAGCGGCGAAAGTAAAGCATCAAGGGAAACGCAAGACAACTAACTTAAAAAATTTATTTGCCTTATGGAATAAGTAGATAGTTTAAGATTAATACTATTTATATTTGTAAAAGTTGAAAACTAGCGCTTAAAAATCCCGTATACCACACTGTCCCCCGAACCAATTCCCAAACGCCGTGCCGTCCCGGCGTTCAATTCCAAAACCGCCCTGACTGGCCCTGCTGACCCTATTGTGGCAAGGGACAAGGGCTCCGTATCATGAGCAATGTTGACGATTTTGCCATTTTCAGCGATGAAAAGCATATCGAGCGGGATCAGGGTATTTTTCATCCACATAGCGACCGGGCGTGACGTGCCATAATCAAACAGCATGCCGGAGTCGCTATCGAGTGACGTCCGGTGCATCAAACCTTGCCGGCGCTGTTGGTCCGTAATGGCAACCTCGATTCGGAACGTATGAGCCTTGCCGCCGGCGGTCACAACGAGTTCGGATAGAGCAAATTGGGTGGACGGTGCCCCGGATTCGCCTGTCTGGGATTGTGCGAAGTGCCATGGAGCCATGATCAAACCGATCATGGCTCCTAGAAAAAATAACCTCAATACAGACAACCCATTGAACCTTATTTGTTTTTTTGCCATTCCGAAGCGTGAAATACGATACCATTCAGCTCTTTTTTTACTGGCCCTCGAATATTGACGATTTTATTGTCATTAGAGGATAAAACCATCTGAACAGGGCTGTCGGTATCATTTTTTTGTAAGAATTTTAAAGTAAGGGAAAAGCGAACTTGTTGCACGCGCTTAGCCTTGGAGGGGCTCTTTATGCCCTGTGGCTGCTGCTTTCCGGATATCTGGAAACGTGGCTACTGGTGCTTGGGCTGTCTTCTGTAGCCCTCACGATCGTTATTGCCAACCGCATGGATGTCATTGACCATGAAGGCCACCCCATCCATCTGAGCTGGCGGGCCGCCCTGTTTTGGCCCTGGCTGGGGTGGGAGATCGCCAAGGCCAACATCGACGTCGCCCGGGTGATCCTGTCGCCAAGCATGCCGATAGATCCGCAGGTGCTGAAGATCAAGGGCTCCCAGAAGACAGAGTTGGGCCACGTCATATACGCCAACTCTATTACCTTGACACCAGGAACCGTCACCATCGCGCTTGAAAGCGGTCATATGGAAGTCCATGCCCTGACAACACAAGCTGCCAATGACCTGTTAAGCGGTGAGATGGACCGACGGGTAGATACGCTTGAGAAGAATTCCGACGGTACAGTCGAGGGGGTAAAATAATGTTCATCGTTGCAACGATAGCCATTCTGATAACCATGGCCATGGCGCTTGCACGGGCGCTTCTCGGTCCATCGGTCTTTGACAGGATACTGGCCACCAACAGTTTCGGCACCCTGACCATGCTGCTGATTTCCGTTTACGGATTTCTGTCCGGGCGGCCCGAATTTCTGGACATCGCCCTGCTTTATACACTCATCAACTTCATCGGCATCATTGCCGTCACCAAGTTCGTTAATTTCGGGAATGCATCGCACTCTGTCCGCGAAGATGAGCAAGGAGACATCTGATGGAATTGGTCACCGATATTCTCAGTTGGGGATTGTTATTGGGCGGATCAGGTTTCCTTTTGACCGGTGGCATCGGACTGTTGCGGCTGCCGGATCTTTTTTCGCGCATGCACGGTTCTGGTATTATTGACACCCTGGGTGCGGTGATGATCCTGACTGGATTGATGGTGCAAGAAGGTTTTTCCCTTATATCAGTCAAGTTGGCGCTGATGGTTCTGTTCCTGATGTTCACCAGCCCGACGACCACCCATGCGTTAGCACGATCAGCCCTTAACGAGGGTCTTTTGCCGAAGATTTTTAATAAGAGGCAGGGGAAAAAATCATCGAAAACCTGATCGTCATTGTATTGCTGTCGTTTATGGCGATAACAGCCTTCGGCCTGGTTTACCTGAGCAGCCTGTTCGCCGTAGCCATGCTGTCAGGCATTTTCAGCCTGTCGGCGGCCTCATTATATCTGGTCATGGACGCCGTCGATGTGGCATTTACGGAGGCCGCCGTCGGGGCTGGTATATCGACGGTGCTAATGCTCGGCACTCTTGCCCTGACCACTCGCAGAGAAAAAACTTCGAAAGATAATAAGGCCCTTCCCCTGGTTATTGTCAGTGCAACCGGCGCGCTATTGATTTATGCGACCCTGGACATGCCGCCCTATGGCGATCCGGCAGCTCCCATCAATCATCACGTCGCAGTCAGATACATTGAAAAATCCGGCATTGAGGTCGGGCCACCAAATATCGTCACCTCGGTGCTGGCCAGTTATCGCGGTTATGACACCCTCGGCGAAGTGACAGTTATTTTCACCGCCGCCATCGGAGTGATGGCCTTGATGGGGCGTTCGCGCAAGCCGCGCAGGAAACAGAAAAAGGACCGCGCCTGATGCTGTCCCGCAAATCCGTGTTGCGCGTAGTTTCTAAACTGCTGATCCCGCCGATCTTGCTGTTTGCGCTCTATGTGCAATTCCATGGTGATTTCGGTCCCGGCGGTGGTTTTCAGGCCGGGGTGATCTTTGCCTCGGCATTTATCCTGTATTCGCTGATATTCGGTGCCCATGCGGCCCGCCTGGCCGCACCCTCGTGGCTGACCCGGTGGATGCTTTCCTGTGGCGTACTGCTGTATGCCGGTGTCGGAGTCGCCACCATGTTGATGGGCGGAGATTTCCTTGATTATTCTGTCCTGGCATCTAACCCACTGTTAGGACAACACATAGGCATCAGCCTGATAGAATTTGGCGTCGGCACCACGGTAGCCGGGGCCATGATTACCATTTTCCTGATATTCGATGGTTCCATCCTTAACCGGAGGGACGAATAGTCATGCAGTACATCCACGACCATTTCAATTACTGGATTGTTATTGTCCTGATGATGACCGGGTTTTACATGGTCATTGCGCACAAGAACATGATCAAAAAAATCGTCGGCCTGAATATATTTCAGGTATCGGTGTTTGTTTTCTATATCTCCATGGGCAAGATAGAAGGCGGGACTGCGCCAATCCTCGCAGACGGAATTGATGTCTATTCCAACCCCCTGCCCCACGTTCTGATCCTGACGGCAATCGTCGTCGGCGTCGCAACCACGGCGCTTGGGCTGGCGCTGACGGTAAGAATCAACGACTCCTTCGGCAGCATAGAAGAAGACGTTATAGAGGCCGCTGAAAACGCCGAAGACGACAAGACTTCCGCTTTGCGGGCCGGTAACAGAAAATGATCGTCGGAAACTTCCCCATTCTGGCCGTTATAACGCCGCTAATGGCAGCCCCTATCGCCGTCCTGCTGCGCCGGCCTGGTGCTGCCTGGCTACTGGCGTTGGTCGTTACATGGGCAACATTTACCCTGTCACTGGTCTTGCTTGGTCAGGTACTGGAATCCGGGCCTATTTATCTCAGGATTGGTGGGTGGGACGCGCCTTGGGGAATCGAATACCGTCTCGATCGTGTCGGGGGATTGGTTATGGTCATCGTTTCGGCTATTGGCTCGGTCATTATGACCTATTCCCGAGCCAGCGTTGAGAAGGAAATTCCGAAAGACCGTATCTATCTTTTTTACGCCATGTATCTGCTATGCCTGACCGGTCTTCTGGGCATTACCATTACCGGCGATGTCTTCAATCTGTTCGTGTTTCTGGAGATTTCCTCGTTGTCTTCTTATGTGCTTATCGCACTTGGAAGCAACCGGCGGGCACTAACGGCGGCCTATCGTTACCTGATTATGGGCACTATCGGGGCGACATTTTACATCATCGGCGTCGGACTGATGTACATGCAGACAGGGACGCTCAATATGAGCGACCTGGCCACCCTGATGCCGACCGTCATTGATAGCCGAGTCATTCACGCCGCGCTGGCTTTTCTGACCGTCGGAATCTCGCTGAAACTGGCGCTGTTTCCCCTGCACATGTGGCTGCCCAACGCCTACACCTTCGCTCCTTCAACCGTATCTGCATTCCTGGCCGGCACGGCGACCAAGGTGGCCGTTTACGTTTTGATCCGTATCGTCTTCACGGTATTCGGTGGCGTCGTCATTCTGAAAAACATACCCGGCGTTCAGGAAATCCTAATGACCCTGGCCATCGCCGGCATCTTTGTGGCCAGCGCCATCGCCGTGTTTCAAGATAACATCAAGCGTATGCTCGCTTACTCGTCGGTCGCCCAGATCGGCTACATCATTTTGGGAATTAGCTTTGCTTCGACGACAGGTTTGACCGGGAGCATCATCCACCTGTTCAACCACGCCTTAATGAAAACCGCCCTGTTTATGGTTATGGGGGCGATTTCTTTACGCATCGGCGGCGTTACCATCACTGATATGAGGGGGCTGGGACGCCGCATGCCATGGACCATGGCGGCCTTTGTCGTCGGCGGCTTAAGCCTGATCGGTATACCGCTGACCGTCGGCTTCGTTTCCAAGTGGTATCTTATCAAGGCGGCCATAGAACAGGACATGTTGCTAATTGCCGGACTTATCGTGCTCGGCTCTCTGAACGCCGTTGCTTATGTATGGCGCATCATAGAGGCGGCCTATTTCCAAGAGGCACCCAAAAATGCCGCCGTCGCTAAAGAAGCTCCCCTATCCATGCTGTTGCCCATCTGGGTGATGGCCGGGGCCAGCATTTATTTTGGTATAAACGCCACGTGGACACTAAACATCGCAACTGACGCAGCCGAAGCCCTGATGAGTGGAATCATTCAATGAGTCCGGAACTCACCATCATCGCCGCCTTGGGGGTACCGCTTATTGGTGCTTTGCTGATTCTACTCACCCGAGCCAACCCGAATTTGCGGGAAACCGTGACACTGGTCACGGCGACAGTAACTTTTGGACTGGTCGCCACTCTATATCCACTGGTCTCGGGCGGCGCTTCGCCATCCTTCGTTGTCGGCGAGATGATGCCCGGGCTGGTCATCGGTTTCACCCTCGAGCCATTGGGCATGCTGTTCTCTCTGATCGCCAGCTTCCTGTGGATCATTACGTCTTTGTACGCCATCGGATACATGCGGGGGCATCACGAAAAAAACCAGACCCGTTTCTATTTCTTCTTTGCCGTCGCCATTTTCGCCACGCTGGGCATAGCGTTTGCCGGCAACATGCTGACCTTGTTTATTTTCTATGAATTTCTGACCCTTTCAACATTCCCCCTTGTAACACACGCAGGGACAGAAAAGGCCAAGCATGCCGGACGGGTTTATCTGGGCATTCTGATTGGCACCTCTATCGGCTTTATGCTGGTTGCCATCGCCTGGACCTGGAATGCCACCGGCACCCTTGATTTCAAGGCCGGCGGGATTCTGGAAGGCAAAGTCACCGAAAGTGCCGCCGGCATCCTGCTGCTGCTCTACATCTTCGGCATTGGCAAGGCCGCCCTGATGCCGTTTCACCGCTGGCTGCCCGCGGCCATGGTGGCGCCGACGCCGGTCAGCGCCCTTCTGCACGCCGTCGCCGTGGTCAAGGCCGGTGTGTTCACGGTG